>NZ_JANJUE010000282.1 GCF_024710765.1 Pseudoxanthomonas sp. | reverse complement strand
AACGAAAAACAGCTCTCCGACGACATGAAAGGTCTCGTGCTGGAGCTGGACCGGCGCCAGTCCACCCCCATGCTTGTATCGGCCATGGAAATCCTTGCGCGTGGCAACAACCACCGCACGCCCGCGTCCGGTGACGCTGTTGTCGCCGTGGTGGAGAAACCCATGGCCATTGAGGCCAGCCACACGGAGCCCGGCGGGACCAAGAACATTGTGAATGAGGCGCGTGCCATGACCGTCGTGGCCATGGCGCCCACCGAGCCGACCACTCCACAGCCGCCCGAAGTGCCGGTCGTGCCGCCACCGCCCACGCCGCCTGTGGTGGTGGTGCCTACCCCTCCTGTCGAAGAGCCGCCCGTTGCCGTGGCGCCGCCCCAGGTGAATCAACTCGCCTGGGTCCGTTACAAGTGGACGCCCAAGACCGAGTCCGACACGTTTTCCCACCAGTTTGAGCAGGCGGTTGCAGCGGGGCTCGATCGCGTCTGGGGCGACACCAGCTACACAGTCTTCCGGTTGCCGTCGTCCACCGGAGCCGTGCTGGCGCCCGCCGAGGCGAACGCCAGCTTCCGCCTGGCAGAAGCATCGGCGCATCTTGCGCTGCGCGGCAATGGCAACCGCGTCGAAGCCGTCAACGTCAATGGGGGCAACCTCATGGTGGATTTCTCGCGCTCCACCTTCTCCACCATGCTGGCACTCAGCAGCCCTACCATCGGCAGTGACCACATCAGCGCTACCGGCACGGTCGCCAGCAACGGCGCCCTGAAGTCCACGCAAGGGAACGCCTCTCTGGGCGGCGCGCTATCGCTCGACGGCCGCGAGGCAGCCTATGCCTTCGAGAAGGCCAACACAGCAGGCACTCTGCGCGGCATCACGCTCTGGGGGCGTTAATTGGCGGTGCAAACCGCAGGGCAGGCAGCGCGCCCCCGCATGCCGGCAGACCTCCTGCACCGGCATGGCGTGGCATTGGGCGGCCTGATCTTGTCGGTCATGGCGTGGCTTCTCATTCTCCTGACCTCCGGCCCATGGTTGAATGCCCTGCAAGAGCGCGCAGGCGATTGGGTCTGGACAATCGGTGCGGGTCGGGGAGACGAGCGCCGTCTCATCGTTGTTGATGTGGACGAACGCAGCCTTGCAGAAGTGGGGCCCTGGCCTTGGCCCCGGGAAACCCAGGCGCGCCTGCTGGACCGTCTCGCCGAAGCCGGTGCCAGCCAGCAGATTCTTGACGTTGTTTTTACCACCCCTCAGCCTGGCGATGCGGCTCTGGCGCAGGCGCTGGCCCGG
>NZ_JANJUE010000025.1 GCF_024710765.1 Pseudoxanthomonas sp. | reverse complement strand
CCAGGCCGGCGCACAGGTCGGAGATGATGTCGCCGAACAGGTTGGTGGTGACGATGATGTCGAACTGCTCCGGACGCATCACCAGCTGCATGCAGGTGTTGTCCACGATCATCTCGTTGCATTCGATGTCCGGGTACTGCGAGGCGACTACGCGGGCGACCTTCAGGAACAGGCCCGAAGTGGTCTTCAGGATGTTGGCCTTGTGCACCACGGTGACCTTCTTGCGCCCGGTCTTGCGGGCCAGATCGAAGGCGTAGCGGACGATGCGCTCGGAACCCTTGCGGGTAATCTTCTGGGTCAGCAGCGCGGTTTCGCCGTCCTCGGAGATGGACTGGCCTTCACCGATGTAGGCGCCCTCGGTGTTCTCGCGAACGGTGATCAGGTCCACGCCGGACGGGAAGCGCGACTTGGTGTTGGGGAACGACTTGGCCGGGCGGACGTTCGCGTACAGGTCGAAATGGCGGCGCAGGGCCACGTTGATCGAGCTGAAGCCTTCGCCCACGGGGGTGGTCAGCGGGCTCTTCAGGGCCACGCCGTTCTTGCGGATCGAGTCCAGGGTCGCCTGCGGCAGCAGGTCGCCGTGCTTCTCGAGCGCGACCATGCCGGCATCGGCTTCCTCGTAGCTCAGGCCCACTTTCAGGGCTTCGAGCACGTGCAGGGTCGCGTCCATGATCTCCGGGCCGATACCATCGCCGCGGATGACCGTAATCGTCTGGGTCATTTGCTTGGGATTCCGAACAGGGGCGCCATGCGGGCCGGGAGCCGGGATGCAGGCGCGAGGGGGTTCAAGTCCGCCAATTATGCCTTAACCCCCCGTACGGTCCCAAATCGACCATGGTCGGAGGGACGCGCGGGGGCCGCCTTCCGGACGGCTCCCGCCTCGGGTTCCAGCGCCCGGGAACGAGCCCGGGCGGGCGGATTCAGCCGTGGTCGTGCGCCACGGGGGCGTCAGCGCCGCCGTTCTCCAGCTGGTCGAGGAAATCGACCGCCCGGCGCAGGTGCGGAATCACGATGGAGCCGCCGACCACCAGGCCCACCGAAAACGCCTCGAAGAACTCGTCGCGATTGACCCCGGCGTCCTTGCATTGGGCGACGTGGTAGCTGATGCAGTCATCGCAGCGCAGCACCATCGACGCCACCAGCCCCAGCAGTTCCTTGGTCTTCAGGTCCAGCGCGCCCGGCTGGTAGGTCTGGGTATCCAGGGCGAAGAACCGGCGGACCACCTGGTTGGGCTCGGCCAGGATGCGTTCGTTCATCCGCTGGCGGAACTCGGTGAACTCGCGCACGCGATCCTTGTCGTCCGTACCGCCGCTCACGCATCCACCCCCGCCAGCAACGGCTCGAGCTTGCCGGCGCGGTGCAGGGCCATCATGTCGTCGTAACCGCCGACATGGGTTTCGCCGACGAAAATCTGCGGCACGCTGGTGCGGCGCGCGCGCGCAATCATGCGGTCACGTTCCTCGGGATCCAGATCGATGCGGACCTCGTTCCAGCTCCTGCCCTTGCTCTTCAGGAAGTTCTTGGCCGCCACGCAGTAAGGGCAGATCGCGGTGGTGTAGAGGGTGATGGCCGGGCCATCGGTCGCGGTGTCGCTCAAGGAATCCTCCGGGATGGAACCAAATGGTTCGAATGCGGGTCAGGGAAGGTCGGGACTGAGGGGAATATGGGTCGTGGATCGGTCGCTTTCCAGCCGGCGGCATGGAACAGTGCGGCCCGGGGTCCGGTTAACCGCATGTTCACTCGCCCCCGACGGCAAAGCGTCATCCTGCCGCTCGCAAGCCTGCCGCCATTGTCCGACAACGGAGTTCCGTTTGCGCCTTTCGCTGCTCTCCACCGCCGTGTTGACCCTGCTCCTGGGCGCCCCGCTTGCCCGGGGACAGGACGTGCGCCTGCCGGATATCGGCTCTTCCGCCGGCGAAGTGCTGAGCCCGGCGCGCCAGGCGGAATACGGCGGGATGATGCTGCGCGAACTGCGCAACTACGGCTACCTGCTGGAGGATCCGCTGCTCGACGACTGGCTGCAGAAGGTCGGTACCCGGCTTGGCGCGGAAAGCGACCTGCCGCGCCAGAGCTACACCTTCTTTCTGATGAAGGATCGCCAGATCAATGCGTTCGCGACCCTGGGCGGCTACATCGGCACCAACGCGGGCCTGATCCTGACCGCCGAGCGCGAAGACGAGGTGGCGGCCGTGCTTTCGCACGAAATCGCCCACGTCACCCAGCAGCACGTGCTGCGCGGCGTCGAGCGTGCCGAGCGCGACCAGATCCCGATCCTGCTTGGCATGCTGGGCGCGATCGTGCTGGCGCAGAGCGCCGGCGGCAATTCCAGCGGCGACGCCTCGATGGCCGCGGTCGCCAGCGGCATGGGCCTGATGCAGCAGCGCCAGATCGATTACACCCGTTCCAACGAATCCGAAGCCGATCGGCTGGGCATCCGCACCTTGTCGCGCGCCGGTTACGACGTCGACGCGATGGCGGGTTTCTTCGCACGCATGGCCCAGGCGACCCGGGCCAACCGCGGTAGCGGCCGCGAGGCCTACCCCGACTATCTGATGACCCACCCGGTCACCACCACCCGCATCAGCGAGGCCAAGCAGCGCGCCGAGCAGATGCGCAAGGACAACCTGACCCTGATCACCCGGGTGCCGGGCGGCGGCGAGCGGGTCGAGCAGTTCGATCCCACGCGTGTGGTTCCGGCGGAGAAGGACAGCGACAACCCGCTGCTGCCGCTGTCGGTGCGCCTGCCCGGGGATCTGTTCACCCGTGGCCCGACCGGTGATTTCGACTGGGCCCGCGAACGCCTGCGGGTGCTGAGCGCCACCACCGCCGATGGCGCCGCGCGCGACTACGAGACCATCCGCCGCGAGTCCGGCAAGCCGCTGACCGACGCCCAGCGCTACGGGCTGGCCCTAGCGCACCTGGGCGCCGGGCGCCCGGACGTGGCCCTGGGCGAGCTGGCGCCATTGCTGGCGGACCACCCGGGCAATCTGTGGCTGGAACTGGCGATCGCCGAAGCCGAGTCCCGCGGGGGCCGCACCGCCGCCGCCAACCAGCGGCTGGCGCGCCTGCTGCAGCAGATGCCGAACAACCGCCCGATCGCCCTGACCTTCGCCCGCGTGTTGAACGAACAGGGCGGTGCCGAGGCTGGCCGGCACGCCCAGGCCGTGCTGCGCCCCCTGCTGTCGCGGGCCGGCAACGATCCGGTGTTCCAGCAGGAGTTCGGCCGGGCCAACGAGCTGGCCGGCGACCCGGTGCGGGCCGGCGAAGCCTTCGCCGAGGCCGCGTTCCTGAACGGGCGGCCGGAGCAGGCCCTGATCCAGCTGCAGAATCTCAAGAAGCGCGGCGACCTGGACTATTACGCCCGTGCCCGGATCGACGCCCGCATCGCCAACATCACCCCACAGGTTCTGGAACTGCGTCGCCAGGGCGTCCGCGACCCGGATATCGAACGCCGCTAGCGCCGCTCCACGCCGCCAGCGATCCCGGCTGTCATATGACGGGCGCGCGGCATGTCATGTTTCCGTCATAAAATTGTCGTCTACTGGTGCGGTACCCCACAGACGACGGTAAACGCGTGCAGAAGCACATCCTGATCGTTGACGACGAGCCGGCCATCCGCGACATGGTCGCTTTCGCCCTTCGCAAGGGTGATTACGAGCCGGTGCATGCCGGCGACGCCCGTGAAGCCCAGAACGCCATCGCCGATCGAGTCCCGGACCTGATCCTGCTGGACTGGATGCTGCCCGGCACCAGCGGCCTGGAACTGGCGCGCCGCTGGCGCAAGGACGCGATGACCCGCGACGTCCCCATCATCATGCTCACCGCGCGCGGCGAGGAAAACGATCGGGTCGGCGGACTGGAAGCCGGCGTCGACGACTACGTGGTCAAGCCGTTCTCGGCCCGCGAACTGCTGGCGCGGATCCGCGCGGTCATGCGCCGCTCGCGCGAGGACGACGAGGACGGCAGCGTCGGCATCGGTCCGCTGCGCATCGACGGCGCCGCCCACCGGGTGTTCGCCGGCGACACGCCGGTGCCGATCGGCCCGACCGAATACCGCCTGCTGCATTTCTTCATGACCCACCCCGAGCGGGTGTATTCGCGCACGCAGCTGCTGGATCACGTCTGGGGCGGCAGCGTGTACGTGGAGGAGCGCACGGTGGATGTGCATATCCGCCGCCTGCGCAAGACCCTGGAACCGCATGGCCTGGAGAACATGGTGCAGACCGTGCGCGGCTCGGGCTATCGGTTCTCGGCATCGGTCTGAGCACGGGATTCAACAGGGGGATTCGGGATTCGATCTCCCCTCCCGCCGTTCCTGCAGACTGTCATAAATAACTGCCTACAATCGGTCCATGCCCCAATACATACGCTCCGCCTGGTTCAAGACGCTCGGTCAACTGGCGGGTGTGCTGGCCCTTGCGGTGGTGATCGGCCTGCTGATCGGCCATGTCTGGCCGGTGGTCACCCTGGCCGCGCTTGGCGTCGTCGCCTGGCACTACTGGCGCCTGCGCAAGGTGCTGGTGCGGCTGACCGCCCGCCAGCGGATGGAACCGGCGCGCGGCAATGGCGTGTGGAACGAACTGGATCGGCTGCTGTTCCGCGGCCACGCCGAGATGCGCGCGCGCAAGCGCCGCCTGCTGGACATGCTGCGCGCCTATCGCGCCGCCGCCGCCGCGCTCCCGGACGCGGTGGTGGTGGTGGAACGCAACAGCCAGCGGGTGCAATGGTTCAACAAGGCCGCCACCACCCTGCTCGGCCTGCAATATCCGACCGACATCGGCGCGGCGATCGGCGATCGCCTGCAACCGCTGCCGATGTCGCACTGGCTGGCCGCCGGCCGCAATGCCGAGCCGATGCTGGACGCCGCGTCGCCGGTGGATCCGCAGTTGCGGCTCAACCTGCGCCTGATTCCCTACTCCGACCAGTACTGGCTGCTGGTCGCGCGCGACGTCAGCAAGATGCTGCGGCTGGAACAGATGCGCCGCGATTTCGTCGCCAACGTCTCGCACGAACTGCGCACGCCGCTGACCGTGGTCCACGGTTACCTGGACATGCTGGATCCGCAGGATTTCCCGGAATGGACGCCGATGCTGGCGGAGATGCAGAAGCAGTCCCAGCGCATGACCCAGCTGGTCGAGGATCTGCTGACCCTGTCGCGGCTGGAAGCGCAGGACAGCCTGCCCGACGAGAGCGTGGCGATGGCGCCGATGCTGGCCACCCTGCGCCGGGAAGCCGAAGCGCTGAGCCAGAAGCGCCACGTCGTGGTGGTGGAAGACGACGCGGGCGTGGACCTGTGGGGTTCCAACAAGGAACTGCACAGCGCGTTCTCCAACCTGGTCAGCAACGCGGTCCGCTACACCCCGGCCGGCGGCACCATCACCGTGCGGTTCGCCCGCGAGGGCGACGGCGCCATGCTGAGCGTGCGCGACACCGGCTACGGCATTCCCGCCGCGCACCTGCCGCGCATCACCGAGCGTTTCTACCGGGTGTCCACCAGCCGATCGCGCGAAAGCGGCGGCACCGGCCTGGGCCTGTCGATCGTCAAACACGTGCTGAACCTGCACCAGGCGCGGCTGGACATCCAGAGCGAGGTCGGCCACGGTAGCGTGTTCTCGGTGCATTTCGGCGGCGAGCGCGTGCATCCACGCACTCCGGCGCCTCCCCCTTCCCTGACGCACAGCCAGATCGCATGAACGCCGCCATCGACACGACGCCAGACCAACTGAGCAACGAAGACGCCCTGCGCGATCCCTCGCTCTACCTCAATCGCGAACTGTCGCAGCTGGATTTCAATTTCCGCGTGCTGGCGCAGGCGCTGGATCCGCAGGTGCCGCTGCTGGAGCGACTGCGCTTCCTTTGCATTTCCTGCACCAACCTGGACGAATTTTTCGAAATCCGCGCGGCCACCGTCCGCCATGCGCAGGACTTCGGCCTGCCGCCCGCCGCCGACGGGCTCAGCCCGACGGTCGTGCTCAACCGCATCCACGATCGCGCTGCCGAACTGGTGGACGCGCAGTACAAGTGCTGGAACGAGGTGCTGCGCCCGGCGTTGAACGAAGCCGGCGTGCGGGTGTTCGGCCGCGGCGCATGGAGTGCGCGCCAGACCCGCTGGCTGCGCGCCTACTTCCGCAACGAGATCATGCCGGTGCTGTCGCCACTGGGCCTGGACCCGGCGCACCCGTTCCCGAAGATCCTCAACAAGTCGCTGAACATCGTGGTGGTGCTGAAGGGCAAGGACGCGTTCGGCCGCGCCGGCCACCTGGCGATCGTGCGCGCGCCGCGTTCGCTGCCACGCATCATCCACCTCCCCTCGCGCGTGTCCGGCGGCGAGAACGACTTCGTGCTGCTGTCCTCGGTGCTGTCGGCGTTCGTGGACGAACTGTTCCCGGGCATGGAGGTCAAGGGTTCCTACCAGTTCCGCGTCACCCGCAATTCCGAGGTGGTGGTCGACGAGGAGGAAGTGGAGAACCTGGCCCTGGCCCTGCGCGATGAACTGGTCGGGCGCGGCTACCGGCCGGCGGTGAGGCTGGAGATCGCCCAGGATTGCCCGAAGCCGATCATCCGCACCCTGCTGCAGAACTTCGCCCTGCCCGACAACGCGGTCTACCTGATCGACGGCCCGGTCAACCTCAACCGGGTGATCCAGGTGTATGACCTCGTCCAGCGCCCGGAACTGAAGTACCCGGTGTTCACTCCGCGCACCCTGCGCGACAGCGACGCGATCTTCGACAAGGTCGATGACGGCGACGTGCTGTTGCACCATCCCTTCGATGCGTTCACCCCGGTGCTGGAACTGCTGAAGCAGGCCGCGGTGGATCCCAACGTGCTGGCGATCAAGCAGACCCTGTACCGCACCGGCAAGGATTCGGCGATTGTCGATGCGCTGGTGCAGGCGGCGCGCAACGGCAAGGACGTCACCGTGGTGGTGGAACTGCGCGCGCGCTTCGACGAGGACGCCAACCTGGGCGTGGCGGATCGGCTGCAGGAAGCCGGCGTGCAGGTGGTGTACGGCGTGGTCGGCTACAAGACCCACGCCAAGATGCTGCTCATCGTGCGCCGCGAGGGCAAGAAGCTGCGCCGCTATGTGCACCTGGGCACCGGCAACTACCACAGCGGCACCGCCCGCGCGTACACGGACCTCGGCCTGATCACCGCCGACGCCGACATCGGCAACGATGTGCACCTGCTGTTCCAGCAACTGTCCGGGCTGGCCCCGTCGACCAAGCTCAAGCGCCTGTTGCAGTCGCCCTTCACCCTGCATGCCGGGCTGATCCGCAAGATCGAACGCGAAGCCAAGCTGGCGCGCGCGGGCAAGCCGGCCCACATCATCGCCAAGATCAACGCGCTCAACGAGCCGCGCCTGATCCGCGCCCTGTACGCGGCCTCGCAGGCCGGCGTGCGCATCGACCTGATCGTGCGCGGCGCCTGCGCGTTGCGCCCCGGCGTGCCGGGGGTGTCGGACAACATCCACGTCCGCTCGATCGTCGGCCGCTTCCTGGAACACAGCCGGGTCTACTGGTTCGGCAACGACGGCCACCCGGAGGTCTACTGCGCCAGCGCCGACTGGCTGGAACGCAACCTGCTGCACCGGGTGGAAACCTGCTTCCCGATCCTGGATCCGGATCTGGCCAGGCGCGTGGTCCGGGAAGGCCTGCAGAACTATCTGGACGACAACCAGAACGCCTGGGCGCTGGACGCCGACGGCACCTACCGCAAGGTGGTCCCGGCCGATGGCGAGACACCGCATTCGGCGCAGGCGACCCTGCTGGCCGGGGTCTGAGCGCGATGCAAGTGCCTGAAATGGCAGGAACCGCGTTGCCAACCCGCGGCTCCTGCCTCTAGGCTTTTCCGATGCCGCCCGTCTCCGCCCCCGTGTCGCCGCCGCCTCGTGACGGCGAACAGCTCGCCGCCATCGATCTCGGTTCCAACAGCTTCCACATGATCGTGGCGCGCTACACCCTGGGGCAGGTGCGCGTGGTCGATCGCCTGCGCGAAACCGTGCGCATGGCCGACGGCCTGGATGGCAAGGGCGGCCTGTCGCAATCCGCGCGCGAACGTGCGCTGGATTGCCTGTCGCGGTTCGGCCAGCGCATCCGCGACGTGCCCGCCACCCGGGTGCGCGCGCTGGCGACGAACACCGTCCGCCAGCTGGCCGATCCCCAGGGTTTCCTGGTGCCGGCGGAAGCCGCCCTGGGCAAGCCGATCGAAGTGGTGTCCGGCCGCGAGGAGGCGCGCCTGATCTACCTTGGCGTGGCCCACGCGCAGCCGCCCAAGCCCGGACAGCTGCGCCTGGTCATCGACATCGGTGGCGGTTCCACCGAGTTCATCATCGGCCGCGGCATGGACACGCTGGAGCGCGAAAGCCTGCAGGCCGGCTGCATCGCCAGCACCCGCCGCTTCTTCCCCGGCGGCAAGATTTCCAAGAAGCGCTGGAAGGAGGCCCTCACCGAGATCGCCGCCGAATTCCAGCAGTTCGCCGGCCAGTACCGCGCACTGGGCTGGCAGGAGGCCATCGGCTCCTCGGGCACCAACAAGGCCATCGGCGAGATCTGCGCCGCCATGAAGCTGACCAAGGGTGCGGTCACCGCCGAGGCGCTGCCGCAGGTCCGCGACCGGCTGCTCCAGGCCGAACGCATCGACGCCATCGATCTGCCCGGCCTGTCCAGCGATCGCCGTCCGATCATCGCCGGCGGCGTGCTGGTGCTGGAGGCCGCCTTCGAGGCACTGGGGCTGCAGCGCCTGATCGTCAGCAAGGCGGCGATGCGCGAAGGCATCCTGTACGACATGCTCGGCCGCGGCAGCGACAACGATCCGCGCGATCTGTCGGTGGCTGCACTGACCCAGCGCTACGGCATCGACGAAATCCAGGCCGCGCGGGTGGAAGCCACCGCCCTGCGCCTGTACCAGCAGGTCGCCGACGCCTGGAAGCTGGACGACGACGACGCCCGCATGCTCGGCTGGGCCGCGCGCCTGCACGAAATCGGCCTGGCCATCGCGCACAGCCAGTACCACACCCATGGCGCCTATGTGCTGGAGAACTCGGACATCGCCGGCTTCTCGCGACAGGAGCAGCAGGTACTGGCGGCGCTGATCCGCACGCATCGCCGCAACATTCCCAAGACCGCCTTCGACGCGCTCCCCGACCGCCTGCTGCTGTCGGCCAAGCGCAAGGCCGCGCTGCTGCGGCTGGCGGTGCTGCTCCACCGCGCGCACGAAGCCGCGCCGATTCCGCGGCTGGAACTGACCGCCGACAGCGACGACCTGCGGCTGGTGGTGGACCGGCGCTGGATCGAGGCGCGCCCGCTGCTGAAGTCGGACCTGGTCGGCGAACCGGACGACATGCAGGGCCTGGGCATCGCCTTCAAGCCCTTCGTCGCCTGAGCCGTTCCGGGCCATCCGGCCGCCTCCTGCAAACCCGGACCACCCGCGCTAGACTCCGCCCGGGAATCCGTCGAGGCCATGCCAGGCGACGCCGGATCGGACACGGGCCGATCCGGCGATGCTCCGCCCGCCGCGTGATCGCCGGTCGAACGTTTCCCGCCCTTGCCTTCAGGAGGAAGTCATGCGGAACGACGCTCCCTGGAATTCAATCCTGGCCGAAGGCGGTCCCGGCGCGCTGGCCATCGGCCGCAACGTCGATCGCATGCTCGACGCGGTGCGCACGCACCTGGACATGGACGTGGCCTTCATCTCCGAATTCGGCGGCCGCTACCGGACCTTCCGGCACGTGGTCGGCGCGATCGAGCCGATGCCGATCCGCCCCGGCGACACCAGCCCGCTCGACGAAGGCTACTGCCTGCGGGTGGTCGAGGGCCGCATCCCGCAACTGATTCCCGACACCCGCGCGGTGCCCGCCCTGGCGGCGATTCCGGAAACCGCGCTGGTGCCCATCGGCGCGCACATCAGCGTGCCCATCCGCCTGCGCGACGGCCGCGTCTACGGCACGTTCTGCTGTTTCAGCCTGCGTCCACAGTCATCGCTGGGCGATCGCGATCTGCACATGATGCGCGCCTTCGCCGATCTGCTCGCGTACCAGATCGACGGTAGCCTGGAGGCCGTGCGCGAGCACCAGGAGAAGGTCGAACGGATCACCTCGGTGCTGGAAATGGGCCAGCCGAGCATCGTCTACCAGCCGATCTACCACCTGGCCGAGGAACGCATCGTCGGCGTCGAATGCCTGTCCCGCTTCGACACCAATCCGCCGCGCCCGCCGGATCTGTGGTTCAACGAGGCCCGCGAAATCGGGCTGGGCGTGCGCCTGGAACTCAACGCCATCCTCACCGCGCTCGATGGCCTGCGCCACGTGCCCGGGGATTTCTACGTATCGGTCAATGTCTCCCCGCAGACCCTCATCAGCGGCGAGATCGCCGGCTACCTGGACGAGTTGCCGCCGCACCGGCTGGTGCTGGAGATCACCGAGCATGCCTATGTGGAGGACTATGCGGTGCTGCGCGAGCAGCTGGCGCCGCTGCGGCGCCAGGGCGTGCGGGTGGCGGTCGACGACGCCGGCGCGGGCTACGCCAGCATGCGCCACGTCCTGGCCACCAGTCCGGACATCATCAAGCTGGACATGACCCTGACCCGCAGCATCGACAGCGATTCGCCGCGACGCGCCTTGGCGGCCGCACTGATCGCCTTCGCCCGCGAAACCCATAGCGGCATCGTCGCCGAAGGCGTGGAAACCGCCGCCGAACTGGCCGCGTTGCGCGCATTGGGAGTACCCGACGCGCAGGGTTACTTCCTGTCGCGGCCGCTGTCGCTGGCGGCCCTGATCGCCTTGCTGCACCCGCCGGGCAAGCGGGTCCACTGACCGCAGCGGCGGGCGGTCGCGCTCTGGCATGATCCGCTGCCCTGTCCGGATCCGATGCCATGCGGCGCTACCCGATTCCCCACACCGACCTGCGGGCCTCGCGCATCGCCTATGGCTGCATGCAGTTGAGCCGGGCCTGGGACGACAGCGATCCCACGGCGGATGAGCAGCGACAGGCCGCCCTGTTGATCGAAACCGCGCTGGAACAGGGCATCAACCTGTTCGACCATGCCGACATCTATGCGCGGGGCAAGTCGGAGCGGTTGTTCGGCGATTGGCTGGCCGCGGCGCCATCGCGCCGCGACGGCCTGATCCTGCAATCCAAGTGCGGCATCCGCTTCGCCCACGATCCCCATCCGGATTCGCCGGGCCGCTACGATTTCAGCCACGCGCATCTGCTCGCCTCGGTCGAAGGCAGCCTGCGCCGGTTGCGCACCGATTATCTGGATCTGCTCCTGCTGCACCGGCCGGATCCATTGGGGGTGCCGGAGGAAGTCGCCCGCGCGTTCGACGATCTGCACCGCAGCGGCAAGGTCCGGCATTTCGGGGTCAGCAACCACGCCGCCAGCCAGATCGCGCTGTTGCAGGCGCATCTCGGTCGGCCGCTGGTGGCGAACCAGATCGAAATCAGCCTGCTGCACCACCATCTGGTCAACGAAGGCGTGATCGCCGCGACCCGCGGCACCGCCTATACCGCCTCGGCCGGCACCCTGGACGAATGCAGGCATCGGGGGCTGTTGGTACAGGCGTGGTCGCCACTGGCCGGTGGCCGCCTGTCCCGGCCTGAAACCGCCGAGCCCGCGCTGCGACCGACCGCCGAAGCGGTGGCGGCGGTGGCCGCGCGCCACGGCGTGTCCGCCGAAGCCATCCTGCTGGCCTGGCTGTTGCGCCATCCCGCCGGCATCCAGCCCGTGATCGGCACCACCCACCCCGAGCGCCTGGCCGCGGCCTGCGCCGCGGATGGCATCGAACTGGACCGCGAGGCGTGGTACGCGTTGTTCACCGCGGCGCGGGGCGGGCCGGTGCCTTGAAGGCGGGGATTGGGGATTGGGGATTCGGGATTCGGGATTGGCAAAGGCTCGGTTTTTGCCTCCCCCTTTGCGGCGCTTCTCAACCGCCGGATGGCGGGTCAAAAGGGGGATTGAGGGGGATTCGCTCTTCGATCGAAGGGCAAATCCCCCGTCACCTGCTTTCGCAGGTGCCCGCCCCCTTTTTCAACGGGGGCGTGTGCTTCCGGTTCCTGGCTTCCAGGACGCATTCTCCGACCCCGGACTCCGCACCCTGTCACGCGAACGCCATGTAACTGCAATGCGGGTTTCATGGCCGGTCTCCACCATGCGCAAAACGTGGAGTCGCGCATGCGGTACGCCATCGTCACCGAAACCTATCCGCCCGAGGTCAACGGCGTCGCCTTGACCGTGCAGGGCCTGGAACAGGGACTGCGCGCGCGCGGGCACCAGGTCTCGCTGGTGCGGCCGCGCCAGGACGGCGATCCGCGCGAACCCGACGGGGTCACCCTGGTGCGCGGCGCGGCGCTGCCGCGCTACCCCGGACTGAAATTTGGCCTGCCGGCGGCACGCCGCCTGGCCAGGCTGTGGAGCGAATCCGCGCCAGACGCGATCTACGTGGCCACGGAAGGCCCGCTGGGGTGGTCGGCACTGCGTGCGGCACGGGGGCTGGGCATTCCGGTCGCGACCGGCTTCCACACCCGCTTCGACGAGTACATGCGCGACTACGGCGCCGCGTTCCTGCAGCAGACCGCGATGCGCTGGATGCGACGCTTCCACAATGGCGCGGGCGCGACCCTGGTGCCGACCCGCGAACTGCAGGACTTCCTGACCTCGCAGGGCTTCGCCCGGGTGGTGCGGCTGGCGCGCGCGGTGGATACCTCGCAGTTCTCGCCCGGACACCGCGATATGGCACTGCGCGCGCAATGGGGGGTCGGCGAAGATACGCCGGTCGCCATCTACGTGGGCCGGATCGCGGCCGAGAAGAACCTGGCGCTGGCGGTGCACGCGTTCCGCGCGCTCCAGCGCGAGCGCCCCGACGCGCGCTTCGTCTGGGTCGGCGACGGTCCGGCGCGCGAGCGGCTGGCGGCGGCCAATCCCGATTTCGTGTTCCGCGGGGTGCAGCGCGGCAATGCACTGGCGCGGCATTTCGCCAGCGGCGACCTGTTCCTGTTCCCCAGCCACAGCGAAACCTTCGGCAACGTCACCCTGGAAGCGATGGCCAGCGGCGTGCCGACCGTGGCCTTCGACTACGGCGCCGCGCGCGAGCACCTGCGCAGCGGCGAGCATGGCTTCGCGGTCCGCGACGACGATGCATTCGTGTCCGCGGCCATTCAGCTGGGCACCGACGATGAGCTGCGCCGACGCCTCGGCGCGGGCGCCTGCGAGGCCGTGCGCCCGCTGCGTCCGGAACAGGTCGCCACCGACTTCGACAACCTGCTGGCCGGTCTGGCCGCGCAAAGGAGGCCGCATGAGAACGTCGCTACCGCGTAACGTGCTGCGAGGCCGCGACACCGGCTGGTGCCTGCGCGCCAACCGCCTGGGAGAATGGCAGGGCGTGCGCCGTTTCTTCGCGGTGATCAGCCGCCTGGGCGATGGCGTGTTCTGGTACGTGCTGATGGGCGCGCTGATCGTGGTGGACGGCCTGGATGGACTGGCCGCCTCGGCGCACCTGGCCGCCACCGGCGTGATCGCGCTGACCCTGTACAAGCCGCTCAAGCGCTGGACGCGGCGCCCGCGCCCGTTCGCCTCGGACGTGCGCATCCGCGCATGGATCGCGCCGCTGGACGAGTTCAGCTTCCCGTCCGGACACACCCTGCATGCGGTGGCCTTCACCATCGTCGCGCTGGCGCACTATCCGATGCTGGCGGCCCTGCTGATTCCGTTCGCCGCCTGCGTGGCGGTTTCGCGGGTGGTGCTGGGCCTGCATTATCCCAGCGACGTGCTGGCCGCCACCGCGATTGGTTCGGCGCTGGCGGGACTGTCGCTGTGGCTGGTGCCGGGCGTGTCATTGTTCGCCTGATCCGCTCGCCACCGCCCAGATAAAAAAGGGTAATTCCTAAGCTTTCCGGACCAGAATGGGCCGTAGTTCCTGGATTGAAGTGGTCTTCAAAAGCCTGAAAAGCAAGGGTTTAAGGTCCCGCTCGCGATGGTTGAAGCGGTAGCAAACTTCGGCCAGGTACAGATGGAAG
>NZ_JANJUE010000021.1 GCF_024710765.1 Pseudoxanthomonas sp. | reverse complement strand
GCCTCGTCGGCGCAATAGATGTCCGGCCAGGGCGGAGCGAGGAACACGAGCCGCCCATAGGGGCGGGATTCGCTCAGGCTTTCCGACAGAGGTACACCGAACAGTCGCTGAAGCGCTGCGGCTGCGTCGATTAGCCCTCGGTCGAAGAAAACCGGACCAGCGTCCCGTGCCGCGCCTTCGAGATCCATGGCGGCGACGCTCAGCGCCTCGCGCAGAAAGGCCGCCATGTCGGTCCATGGCAGGGCGTTGCCGCCCTGTCGAATCTGCTCGGCGATGATCCTCCGCCCGGGTTCGGCGACGGTCGCATGACCACGCCGCCGCAGTTCCCCGAGCAGGGTCGACTTGCCGCCGCCGGAGCACCCCGATATGACCACCTGAGGTGGCATCGGCGTCATGTCAGGGTTTTCTTCGACCAGCAGACGGTTTGTCAATTCACTTGTCATCATTGGTTAGCCGAAGAGACAGGCCCCACGCAATGGTGGTGCTGAGCATGCCAAAGGCGCAGACCCCGGCCCATCCATGGGCAGTGAAGGCCCACCCGCATGCAGCAGCGCCGAAGGCCCCGCCGAGCAGCATCGTGCCCATGAACACGGTGTTCAGCCGGCTGCGCGCACCCGCATCCAATGCATAGACCATGGTCTGGTTCGCCACCTGGGCCGACTGCACGGCCACGTCGAGCAAGAAGATGCCGAGGACGAGTGCGGGGATCGATGAGCCTCCCAGGTACAGCACGGCAAATGCCGTTGCGGTTCCCACCGCGCCTGCACGAACGACTGCGTCATGTCCGCGTCGGTCGGCAAACCGGCCAGCCGCCGGTGCAGCCAACGCGCCGCACACGCCGACCAGCGCGAACAGGCCGGCGGATACCGCGCCGAGCTGCAGTGGCGGCCGCTCCAGCCAGAGCGCGAACGTTGCCCAGAAGCCGATCATGCTGGCAAACAGCAGGAACTGGACGGCCACAGCCTGGCGCAAGGAAGCGTGCTTGCGCACCAAATGCCACATCGACAGCAGCAATCGTCCATAGCCGAGATCGGAGGACGGTGGTACCACCGGCAGCGTCCATGCCAGCCGAAAGCCCAGTACCAGCATCAGTGCCGCAGAAAAGCCGAAGACGGACCGCCAGCCCCAAAGCTCGGTCATCCAGCCGCTCACCACACGGGCCGCCAGGATGCCGATCAGGATGCCGCCCGTCACCACGCCGAGCACCTGCCCCTTGCGGTGGGAGGGTGCCAGGTGGATGGCCAAGGGAACCAGTTGTTGCGCCACGGTGGCGCACAAACCCACGGCGAGGCTCGCCAGTGCCAATTGAACGAAGCCGGAGGACGCGGCTGCCAGCACCAGGGAGAGCACCAGCGCCGCCAGCGTTCGCAGGATGAGCGACTTGCGCTCCAGGCGGTCACCCAGTGGTGCCAGGAACAGCACGCCCAGGGCATTGCCCGCCTGGGTGAGCACGGGCAGCCAGGTCACGGTCCCCGCAGAGAGCGCGAACTCCCGGCTCAATTCGCCGAGAAGCGGCTGGTTGTAGTAGCTGTTGGCCACGGATGCGCCCGCCGCCAGGGCAATGGTCCACAGCAGATGGGAGGGCAAGGCTGACGTGGCAGGCATCGGTGCGGCACGCGATGCATCGCCGGGGTGACCTGGGATATTGCTCATTCAAGGGGTCCGGCCGTATCAACTCTCGGCTTGCGGACAAGCTCTCACCAGTTCGGGCGATCCGTTCCCGGCGGCACTGACGGTCGCGCATAGCCGGCCGGTGTTCGCGCCATTTGCGCGCTGGGGCGCACGGCGCGCAGCAGGCCGAAGCCGGAGACTTCGTCGGCGAGCCAGGGGCTGAGGTCCGGCCTGCCGGCCCGCAGACCCTCTTCGATGCGCCCCAGCCCGCGCAGCCAGTGCCCGGTCTGCGCCAGCGACACCTGCACGTGCCAGCTTCCCCCTTCGCGCGACTGTCGCCACAGCGCGGCGGCGGCGCCGAAAGCCATCAGGAAGCCGCTGGCCTGGTCGAGGATCTGCATCGGCAGCGCGCGCGGCTTGCCGTCGCCCGCCGCCTCGCCCTCGGCGTGGTTGAAGCCCATTGCCGTCTGCACCAGCGAATCGAAACCGCGCCGGTCGGCCCAGGGCCCTTGCGTGCCGTAGGCGGTCAGCGACACGGCGACGATGCCGGGCCGGCGCGCGGCCAGGGCCTCGGGCGAGAAGCCGAGCGCGGCCAGGCCGCCGGGCCGGTACCCCTGCGAGAACACGTGGGCGTCTTCCAGGAGCTGCCACAGCGCTTCGCGCCCGGCATCGCTGCGCAGGTCGATGTGCGCCGAGCGCTTGCCGCGGCTGGTTTCGGCAATAGCGGCGATGTTGGGCAGGTTCGGTGAGTTGACCAGCATCACGTCCGCGCCGAACGACGCCATCGCCCGCCCACCGACGGGGCCGGCCAGGATGCGCGTGAGGTCGAGCACGCGCAGGCCGGCGAGCGGCCGCTCATCGGCCGCCAGGGGCGGCAGTGCGCGCGGTGGCGCATCGGCGATTCGGGTGATGGTCATCAAGGGTTGCGAGGCCACCGCCTGACCCTGGGGCGTGGCATCCCACTCGGCGAAGCTGCGCAACGCCGTGGCCACCAGCGCGTGGTCGGCCGCGGCCTGCTCGAAGTCCAGCGCCTTCCAACCCCGCAGGGCCTGCTCTGCGTCGGCGCGTGTGGCAGTTGCGGGGTCCAGGCCCAGCAGGCGCAGCGCGCCATCGCGGTGGTGCGGGAAGTTGGTGTGTACACGCACGTAGCCATCGGCGCAGCGGTACAGGCCGGCGAACGGGTCCCACAGCTCGGGCTCCTGGCCGTCGAGCGTGAACCAGCCGGTGCATTCGGCGGCGGCGTGAGCCATGTCCACGGCGACACGCTGGCGCGGAGCACCCCGCTCATGGCCGAGTTCGCAGGCGGCGAGCGCAGCCGCGGCAATGCTGGTCTGCGCGGCGGTGCCGACGGCGAAGGACGAGGGGAACACCGGGTCGCTGCCCGTCAGCGCGATCCCGGCCAGCGCCTGCGGCGGCAGCCCGCCCAGCGACCAGAGCGCAGTCAGTGCATCGAGTGGATTCATCGAATGGACTCCTCACAGAAAGTTCGCCAACTAAATCGACACGCTACCCCGTCGGCCGAGTCGGGTTGGCAGATCCAGGCGGGAGGCAGGGTCGGCGCCGCGTTGTCCGCAAACGCAGCGGACCACGGAAAGCAGCATCGCGCGCCATTGGCGATGCCGGGGAGCGCCGTATTCGCACAGGCGTGGGCGTCGCGCGCCCGCTGCAAGCGATCCATCATGCGCCCGCCTTCAGCCCGAAGTACGCAGAGAGCGCCAGGCCGGTCGCCACGATCGTCCAACGCAGCGCCAGCGGCGGAATCCAGCGCGCCAACCGCGCGCCGGTATAGCCCCCCACGATCGCGCCCAGCAGGACCGCACTGCCTTGCGTCCAGGCGATGGACCCGGTGGCGACGAAGAGCATCACCGCGGCACTGGTCACGACGGTAGCCATCGCATTTTTGACGGCGTTGGCCTCCTGGACATCGCGCACACCCAGCAAGGTCAGGATCGCCATCAGCATGATGCCCAGGCCGGCGCCGAAGTAGCCGCCATAGAGTGCGGTCAGGAACTCCGCCCCCGCCGCCACCAGGTGCGGCACCTGACCGCGAGCATGCCGCTCGATGGCCTGGCGCAGCCAGGGCCCCAGGGCGAACAGAACGGTCGCGACGAGGATCAGCCACGGCACCAGACGGCTGAACTGTGCATCTCCGGTGAACACCAACAGTGCGGCGCCCACCAGCGAACCGGCACCGACCACGGGCAGGCTGCGCCGCAACGCGGCGCGGTGGCGCCCGAGTTCGCTGCGATAGCCGAGCAGACTGCTCGCATGCCCCGGCCAGATCGACACCGCGCTGGTGGCGTTGGCCGCCACGGGTGGTACGCCGGCAGCCAGCAGCGCGGGAAAGGTGAAGAATGTGCCGCCGCCGGCCACCGCATTGCAGATGCCGCCGATCATGCCGGCACCGGCCAGCAGCAGGAAGGTTCCGATGTCCATGCCGCTCGCACCTCAGCTCGTCGGCCTGGACAGGGCCAGACGCAGGCCAAACCCCATCAGTGCCAGGCCGGTGAGCGCATCGAGCGAGCGCATCACCGTGGGCCGGCGCAGCCAGCGTGCCAGGGGCCGCGTGGCCAGCACCAGTGCGGCGAACCAGAGCAGTCCCATCGCGGCGTGGATGCCGGCCAACAGCACGCTGAACGCGACCACCGGCACATCGGCGGGAACGAACTGTGGCAGGAGGCTCACGTAGAACACCCCGACCTTGGGATTGAGCAGATTCGTCAGCAGACCGCGCAGGAACCAGCGCTCGCCACGCACGAGCGGCGGATCGTCTGCGGGCAGCGTCGGCCGGCTCTTGAGCGCGCCAGAGATCAGCTTCCAGCCGAGCCAGAGCAGATAGGCCGCGCCCGCGATCTGCAGCAGGGTGTAGGCGAGTCGGGAGACCGCGAGCACCGCGCCGAGCCCGAGGGCCGCGATCAGCCCCCAGATCAGCACGCCGGTCACGATGCCGCCGCCCGCCCTCATCGCCTTGCGCCCCCCTTCCACAGCGGCCGTGCGAAGTACCAGCGCCGTGTCCAGGCCGGGGGTCAAGGTGAGCAGCAGCGCCGTCAGCGTGAAGCCCAGGATCGCAGTCGATGCATCCATTGGGGGATCTCCGTCAGAGCACAGACAAGTCCAGTGACTCGCTGTACGTCGTCGATTCGATGGTCTTGACGATGGCCTGGCCGCAGATCACTGCGCCACGCACCGCGTCGTAGGTCAGGCTCGGCGCGCCATACAGCTCCCAGCCGCTGTTCAGGGCCGCGGTGACGCGGTGGCAGAACGCCGCGTCGTCGATGCCGGTCAGGTAGCGGTACGCGCGCATGCTCATGCTCCCCGTCGATTCGATGCCGGCATCTGGACGCGCAGCCCCGCTCCGAATGCCTGCAGCAGATGCCAGCCGGTGTCCCAGTCGCCCACGCCGCTGGCGGCATTGATATGCCCGAGGGCGCCGACTTCCAAGCATCCCGCTGCCCAACCCATGGCCATGCGCCGGGCGTGCTCCGGCGAGCCATAAGGGTCGTCGCTGCTGGCGACCACCAGTGCGGGAAACGGCAGGGGTTCGGTCGGTGGCGGGCCGAACTCGCTCGCCTCGCCTGGAAACGCCGGTGCGCCGGGGTCAGGGACGGCAACCAGGAAGGCGCCCCGGACCTGGGCGATCCGATGCTGGATGTCTTCTCCGATTCCCGGCCGCGATGCCCAGTGCGCGACGAGCAGGCACGAAAGGCTGTGTGCGACCAAGACGACGGGCGCACCGCACTCGTCGATAG
Organism: Pseudoxanthomonas sp.; assembly: GCF_024710765.1. Taxonomy (GTDB): domain Bacteria; phylum Pseudomonadota; class Gammaproteobacteria; order Xanthomonadales; family Xanthomonadaceae; genus Pseudoxanthomonas_A. Next base: position 866 of record NZ_JANJUE010000021.1, on the reverse strand, counting down.
CCGCATCGAGTGCCTGCAGCCAGTCGGCCAGGTCCGGCCTGTCCCAGTCGGCAGGCTGGAATCGCCGGCCATGCTCCTGGCGCGACGCCCAGCGCGTCTGCCAATGCTCCGGCCCGGAATTGCCGATACCGGGAAGCATCAAGAGGCGAACGGTCTGAAGGTGGCTCATGGTGGCGTGCGCGGATATCCGGGGTGAGGTTGTCTGGCTGGAAACCTTAAGACCGATGCGTCGAATTGCCGAGTGAGAAGGTCTCAGCAAGCGTCGAGAAAAGCTCAATGGTCAGCTGGAATGGCCTTGGCTATCGTCGAAGTGCACTTCCTTCACAACCGACGAAGAAGCCCCCCGAGTTCGCCATGTCCGATATCCCGCTCCTGATTTCCTACGTCCTGGCGGCCTGGCTGTCCATCCTTACGCCCGGCCCGGCCATCCTGCTGGCGATGCGCAATGGCGCTCGCCAGGGCGTGGTCGCGAGCCTGTGGTCGACGCTGGGCAACATGTTGGGGTTGCTCGTGGTTTCCGCGGCGGCCGCGTGGGGCGTCGGCCTGTTCCTGCTTGCATCCGCCCACGCGATGACCGCACTGCGGCTGGCCGGCGCCGCCTACCTGGCGTACCTCGGTCTTCGCCTGCTTGTGCAGGGCAGACACACACGGCCGCCGGACGCCGGTGCCCATGACGCAGGGCCGGTGCAGGCCTTCGCGCTGGCGAAGGAAGGATTCCTGGTGGCGACATCCACTCCGAAGTCGATCCTCTACTTCTCCGCCTTCTTCCCCGAGGTCATCCGGGCCGACCAGGCGGTCTTCACTCAGTGCAGGGGCCTGACCGCGATCTTCGTGATCCTCAGCGGCGCCACCTTGACCGGCTATGC
>NZ_JANJUE010000236.1 GCF_024710765.1 Pseudoxanthomonas sp. | reverse complement strand
AGCCCGGCTCGCCGGGCCTCCGGGCCGTGAAAGGACGGTGCTCGGGGCTGCGGTGAGCTGAGATTGGGAGTCAGGCAGCAGAAAAATCATGCGCTGGGGCTCGCGGAGCGGGTACGCGCTGAAGACAACACGGATTCAGGTGAAAGAAATAGAAATATTAATGACGCCTCGAAGTCAGCCTCTCAAAACAGTCTAGTTTACCACAAAGCAAATAGCTAACTGATAATAATGAAATTCAAGATAAATCAAGAAGATATTTATATTTTTGAATGCTGCAGCGATCTAGAAATTCAAGATTAAATTCAAATAAAATTAATCAAAGATCGCTGAACCTTGAAGGACGTTATATCAATAACGCCTCAGAGGCTTGAAACGTACTGGAGTGATGCGTTCGATAGCGTTGTTTCGCCGCTCCAGCGATAAGCGACCAGCTTTCCTTGCTTGGCTACGCTGAAATCCAGACAAGCTGTCTTCGAGGACTGCACCGTTGGTTCTCCCTTCATCCAGTAGTGACCAAAGAACACTGGAGCATCTTCCGGGTAGCGATAACGCGCAGAATGCGGGATCTCAAGCACTGGAAGGCGGTTCCGAATCTCTTCCCCGATTAGCGCGGCCTCGGAATACAGCACAGCAGAGTGGTCCCACCAGCGGACCCGGACTTCATGGCGAAGATTCTTGTCCTTGTCCAGAAAGCTATGGCCGTCAGGTAGTGGCGTCTCAAGCCCTTTGAGCCACACCTCGATCGCGTGAAATAGTGTCTCGTCCTCGCCTGCATTCGGCTTCGTGGCGGCCTCTGGCATCAGATCGCGATCCAAGCGGTTGCCGTCCTTCAACTTCGACGAGAAGCGATCCATATAGCCCTTGTGCCAGCAGGCATGGATCACATTGAAGCCATCGAAGGACTGCCACAGCGGAAGGGTCAGGAACCATTCGATGATCTCCTTGTGACGCCCCGGCTGCCCTTCCAACTCCGTCAGGAAGGCTTGGTGTTGCTTGTAGTTCTTCTCGGTGTGGGCGCGGAGCGGCTGGCCCTGTTTGTCGCGCAGATACCAAGCAATCGCATTGAACTCGTGATTGCCCATGATCGCGTGTGCGTGCCCTTCATCCACCATCCGACGCACGATATCGACGGCATCCAGTTGGCGGGGGCCGCGATCGATGAAGTCGCCAAGGAAAACCGCCTTGCGCTCGGGGTGTCGCCATGCGCCTGCCTTCCTTTCGTAACCAAGGTGCGCAAGCAGGGCTTCAAGCTCATCTGCGTGACCATGAATGTCGCCGATTACATCGTACCCAGTGTCCGTCATTCGTTTCTCACAGTTCGAGGATTTCTGCGTAGCTCTTGGTGACCGCGCCATCGTCGAGCAGATCGTCGTCGAAGGACTCGGCAAGGATGGAACGAAACGTCTCTGGCGTGACATCGGGCGCAGGAACGGACGCAATCGCCGCAGCCAGACCGTCGTACTCGTCTTCCATGTCCTCATTCACGTTGCAGCAGGTGTTGCCCGGATCGTGCCGGTACAGAATTTCACTGATGTTCTGGGCTCTCATAACTGTTCCTCGCATTGCGCGATCAGGACGCGCATTCAGTGTGTGTAGCCTTGATTCGTGGAGAGACGAAGCCGTCTTCCCACAACAAAACGATGCTCCCCGTACCGCCCTTGTTGGTGGTGCTGAATGACCACTGCCCGAGCGCTGCGGATGCTAGGTGAACCTCGAGGGCGATGTAGAAATCGGAGTCGAGCACAATGTCGTACTCGTCCAGTAGCACCGCCTCACGGGGGCGAACATCGGGATAGTGATAGCGTCCGCCATCCGCGAAGGTCATGTCGCCGTCACCTGTCGCAAGCGCGCCTGACGCCTCGCTGCTGACGTAGTCCAGCACGTGGTCCGAGTGATTCACGAAAAAGAGGAGATCACCGCGCCTTGCCAGGCTGAAGACCGGGGCGATGGACTGGTCTGTTCGTGAGTTTGGGAACAGCAGCAGGCTGTCATCGAAGGAGCGCAGCGGGGTCATCAGTTCGATCCGGTGTTTGGAATGCTGCGAGGGTACGTGAGGGCTGCGACGCCTGATGTCGCAACATTCGGGAGCTTGTGGGGCATAATGCCATTGGTTTCTTCGGAGCATGACGACCCCGCATCATCTCGACCGTGACGTATTGCACAGGCCCCCATGACGATTGCCGACACGATCAGCCGCCAGTGGCACATGCTTCGGATGATCCCCAGAGCGCCCCGTAAAGCCACCGTACAGGCGTTGAGACAGCAGCTTAAGGGGGAAGGCTTCGACACGACCGATCGGACGATACAGCGCGATCTGGTAGCGCTCTCGACTCGTTTCCCGCTGATCAACGATGAAGATCACAAGCCGTTCGGATGGAGCTGGGCGCCGGATGCCAGAGCGTTCGACCTTCCTGGGTTGTCCGTCTCCGAGGCAATGACGTGGACGCTTGCCGAGCAATACGTGAGCAATCTCCTGCCTGCCAGTGTGGTCGGTGCGCTCAAGCCGCAGTTCCGGGCCGCCCACCACCGTCTGGATGTCGAGCCGCATCCGAGGCGCGGCGGTTCTTGGCTGAACAAGGTTCGATCGGTGCCGCCGACTCAGCCGCTTCTGCCGCCCAAGATCCTGGACGAGGTGCAGGCCGTCGTTTCAGAGGCGCTCTTTCTGGAGCGTCAGGTCGAGATCGACTATCGGCGGCGCGGCAGCGCATCGGTCGAGACGTGGCGGATTCATCCGCTGGCACTCGTGCAGCGGGGCTCCGTGCTCTACCTGCACTGCCGGATTGGCGACTACCTGGATGCACGAAATCTTCCCTTGCACCGCATCCAGCGTGCGCTGATGCTGGCTGGCGTTGCCGAGCCACCGCCTGGGCATGACATGGATGCAAAGGCTGCTCACGGCATCTGGCACTTCGGTGGCGGCAACGCCTTGCAGGTGACATTGCGGTTTGCGCGCGAGGCGGGCGAACACCTGTTCGAGACGCCGCTTGCCGCCGACCAGCAGGTCGAGGAACACGTTGACTCCCTGATCGTGCGTGCGGTAGTTGCCGATACGCCTCAGCTTCGCTGGTGGTTGCGCGGCTTTGGGGACGGCGTCGAAGTGCTTGAACCAGCCGAGCTGCGACACGAGATGTCGGACGTTGCGGCAAGAATGGTCCGGAAATATGCGTTGTCGGAGTCCGTCGAGAGCCCAAGAGCACCCCGCCCGAGCGCCTCGCCGACAACCCCCAATCCTTCAGATAAACCGGGATCGCATCCCCAAGAGACATGAACCACCAAGCGCTCTCTTCTTTCATCTGGTCCGTCGCCGATCTCCTGCGCGGCGACTACAAGCAGTCCGAGTACGGCAAGGTCATCCTGCCGTTCACCGTTCTCCGCCGTCTCGATTGCGTGCTGGAAAACACCAAGACGGCGGTGTTGGCCGAGTTCGAGGACAAGACGACGAAGGGCCTGAACCCCGACGCCTTCCTGATCCGCAAGGCGGGGCAGAGCTTCTACAACACCTCTCCGCTCGATCTCGGGAAGCTGCTGGGCGACCAGGACAACATCCGCCAGAACCTCTACGCCTACATCCAGGGCTTCTCGCCGGCCGCGCGCGACATCTTCGAGCGCTTCGACTTCCACACCCAGATCGAGCGCCTCGCCAAGGCAGGCCTGCTCTACCTGGTCACCGAGAAATTCGCCAACATCGACCTGCACCCGACGGTGGTCGACAACGCGCAGATGGGCCTGGTGTTCGAGGAGCTCATCCGCAAGTTCGCGGAAATCTCCAACGAGACGGCCGGGGAGCACTTCACCCCGCGCGAGGTCATCCGGCTGATGGTGAATGTCCTCTTCATCGAGGACGACGACGTGCTCACCGCTGGCAACGCCGTGGTGCGCACCCTCTACGACCCGACCGCCGGCACTGGCGGCATGCTCTCGGTGGCGGGCGAACACCTCCACGCGCACAACCCGGCCGCGCGTCTCACCCTCTACGGCCAGGAACTCAACGATGAGTCCTACGCGATCTGCAAGGCGGACATGCTCATCAAGGGGCAGAACGTCGACAACATCATCGCCGGCAACACCCTGTCCGACGATGGCCACAGCGGGCGCAAGTTCGACTACATGCTCTCCAACCCGCCCTTCGGCGTGGAATGGAAGAAGGTCGAGAAGGAAGTGCGCAAGGAGCATGCGGACAAGGGCTTCGATGGCCGCTTCGGTCCCGGCCTGCCGCGCGTGTCGGACGGCTCCATGCTCTTTCTGCTCCACCTGGTCAGCAAGATGCGCCCGGCGGTGGATGGCGGCAGCCGCTTCGGCATCGTGCTCAACGGCTCGCCGCTCTTCACCGGCGGCGCCGGCAGCGGCGAATCCGAAATCCGCCGCTATGTGCTGGAGAACGACCTGGTCGAGGCCCTCATCGGCCTGCCGACCGACATGTTCTACAACACCGGCATCAGCACCTACATCTGGATTCTCTCCAACAGGAAGCCGGAAGACCGCAAGGGCTGGGTGCAACTGATCGACGCCAGCAGCTTCTGGCAGAAGATGAGGAAGAGCCTGGGCAGCAAGCGCAAGGAGCTGTCCGACGCGCACATCGCCGACATCACCCGCCTGTTCGGCGACTTCGCGGAAGCGGAACTGGCTACCGTGGTCGACGCCAACGGCAAGGAGGTCGAGCGCCGGATTCTGCTCGCAGGCGAGAAGCCGCCCACGGCGCCCGCAGGCTGCAAGCTCAAGGTAGTGCCGATTTCGCGCGTGTTCCGCAATGAGGAATTCGGCTACACCACGATCACCGTGGAGCGCCCGCTCAGGGATGCGGACGGCAAGGTCGTGCTCGGCGAGCGTGGCAAGCAGAAAGGCAAGCCGCAGCCCGACAGCGCGCTGCGCGACACCGAGAACGTGCCGCTCACCGAAGACATCGACGCCTATTTCGCGCGCGAGGTGCTACCGCACGCGCCGGATGCCTGGATCGACCGCGAGAAATCCAAGGTCGGCTACGAGATTCCGTTCAACCGCCATTTCTACGTCTTCGAGCCGCCGCGCAGCCTGCACGAAATTGATGAGGAACTGAAGGCAGTCGCAGCCAGAATCGGGCGGATGCTGGAGGAGCTGGCGGAATGAGCTTGCCGGGATACTCGGAATACAAGGACAGTGGCGTGCCGTGGCTGGGGGAGGTGCCGGAGCACTGGTCCGTTCGACCTTTCCTTGGAGTCGCATCCGAGCGCTACGAGCCCAATGCGGGGATGATTGAGGACAACCTATTGTCTTTGAGCTATGGGCGCATTATTCGCAAGGACATTGCATCAAACGATGGCCTCCTGCCCGAGTCGTTCGAGACGTATCACCTGAATCCGTGTTCGCTTAGCCGGAAATCCAGCCTAACGCATTGATGTAATTGTATAATTACGCATCCGAGCCTTTCACCCAACCGACCATGCCGCGCTTCGAAGTCAAGCAATCCGCCAAGCTCAATCTGACGTCC
>NZ_JANJUE010000442.1 GCF_024710765.1 Pseudoxanthomonas sp. | reverse complement strand
AGTATCTTGCCACCGAGGAGGCCCGGCGTGCCGTGCAGACCAGTCTGATTGCCTCCGTGGCGAATGCCTGGCTGAGCCTGCAGGCCAACGACGAGTTGCTGGCGCTGACGCAGCGCACGCTGGTCACGCGCGAGGATTCGCTGCGACTGGTCCGCCTGCGCTTTGACCAGGGGGTGGCCTCGGCCCTGGACCTGCGCCAGGCCGAGTCGCTGGTGGCGACAGCGCGCGTGGCGCTGGCGCAGCAGCAACGTCTGCGGGCGCTGGACGTGAACGCACTCACCCTGTTGACCGGCCAGCCCTTGCCCGCTGAACTCCTGGACAGCCAGGGCGGCAGCGATCCGCTGTTTGCACCGGTGCCTGAAGGCCTGCCGTCCGACCTGCTGGCGCAGCGTGCCGATGTGCGCCAGGCCGAGCAGTTGCTGATGGCCGCCAACGCCAGCATTGGTGCGGCGCGCGCAGCCTTCTTTCCGCGCATTGCCCTGACCGCGAGTGCGGGCACGGCCAGCAACGCGCTCTCGGGCCTGTTCAAGGACGGCTCCTGGGGCTGGACCCTGGCACCCCAGGCCCTGCTGCCGATTTTCGACGCCGGGCGCAACCAGGCGGGGCTCGATTCCGCCCTGGCAGGACGCGAAATAGCCCTGGCACAGTACGAAAAAGCCATCCAGACTGCGTTCCGCGAAGTGTCCGACGCGCTGGCAGGCCGCGCCACCCTGGGCGACCAGTGGCAGGCCCAGCAGGCCCAGGCCGAAGCCGAGGCCGACCGCTTCCGGCTGGCCGACCTGCGTTACCGCAACGGTGTCGCCAGTTCCCTGGAAGTGCTCGATGCCCAGCGAGCGCTGTTCGCCAGCCAGCAGGCGCTGGTGCAGACCCGGCTGGCGCTGCGCCAGAACCAGGTGCTTTTGTACAAGGCGCTGGGCGGCGGCTGGGAATTGCCTCCAGGGCAGACCGACCGGACAGGCGGCTGAGCCGTCAGGCTGCTACTGCCACCGTCTCGTTCAGAACGCCAGGCCCGGGTTGCGGGCTGCACACGGCCCGACCCGTGGCAGCATCGAGCACGACGATGCCGCAGGCGGCCTGCTTGGCTTCGTGTTTGGCCTGTGCGGCCAGGTTGGCCACTTCTTCGGCGTGGCGCAGCAGGCCCGGAGGAATGCGCGCGGCACCCATCGACAGCGTGGTGCACGGGAAGAACCGCTGAATGCCATGCCGGTCTTCGGCATGGATG
>NZ_JANJUE010000231.1 GCF_024710765.1 Pseudoxanthomonas sp. | reverse complement strand
CGTATGAAGCACTCCCTGCTCGATGCCTTTGCGCGCGGGCGCCACGCGGGACCGCTGTCTCGAGCCTCGTCGACAGATTTCCCCCTGGTGACATCTTGGCATGAGGGCCAAACGAGTCCGACCCTCTGCCCTGTCGTCGCCCGCAGCGCGGTTTGTCGGGACTTGGCGGTCCGCTACGTGGCCGACGAGAATGAGGTCTTGGACGCCATCCGGCGCGCACTCGCGCAAGGCAAATGCGTATGCTGGATGCGCAACACGGTGTCGGACGTGCTCGCCGCTCACGCACACTTCGCGGACGAACTCGACACGGATCACCTCATCTTGTTCCACGCCCGTTTCGCCCTTCGGGACCGACTCGCAACCGAAGGGCGCATCCTCGCGCACTTCGGAAAATCGAGTACCCCTGCCCAGCGCGCTGGCCGCTTGGTGCTTGCTTCGCAGGTGGCGGAACAGTCCCTGGATGCCGACTGGGATATGGTGATCTCCGACCTCGCGCCGATCGACCGACTGATTCAACGCGCCGGGCGTCTGCAGCGCCACCCCCGTAGCGTCGAAGGAGCCCGGCTTGCAGATCCGCAAGCGGCTGACCAGCGCGACCAGCCTTGCTTGTGGGTCTTTGGCCCCGCCTGGGCCGAGCCCCCCGCTGCGAACTGGTACAAGCAGGCCTTCCCCAAAGCTGCGGCCGTCTACCCCCACCACGGCCACCTGTGGCTAACCGCAAAGGCGCTCCAGCATGGCCGCATCGCCATGCCGCAGGACGCTCGCGCCCTCATCGAAGGCGTATTCGGCGAGGACGTCGAGTTACCCCCCGACCTGCAGGCCAACGCCAACCAGTCCGACGGCACCTACTTCAGCGACCTCAGTGTCGCGCAACAAAACACGATCAAGGTCGCCGACGGATACGTGCGCGGCGCCATCGACTGGTGGAGCGAGGCCAAGACGCCCACCCGCCTCGGCGAGGCAAGCATGACCGTCTTGCTTGCCCGGTGGGACGGCGATCGACTGCAGCCTTGGGCTGAACACAAGAACCCCCGCCATGCCTGGGCCTACAGCAGCGTAAAGGTCGCAGAACGACTGATCGCGCGACGCGTGACGGAAACCGATGGTGCGAAAGAGCAGGCCGTACGAGACGCTGAGGCATTGCTACCGGATAAGGGCAAATGGTCGGTGGTTCTAGCGCTCCGCAACGTGGATGGGAAATGGACTGGTGTGGCCGAAGCATCATCTACCGATGAAAAGCCCGGTGAGAGGAGATATTGGCACTATGACAAGGAGCTTGGCTTGTCGATAGCCGAACCGGATAGACGGTTCGAAGGCCCCGCGTGAGCGAGGAACGAACGTATTCAGACGCCCCGAAAGAAGCAGAACACGGTTGATCTCCGCAGGGGCAGAGAACGCTGCGAATTATCCCATAGGCGCGAGGCTCTTAGAGGATACCTTTTTCATCTTAAGAAGCAGAACACTTCATTTTTTTGACATCTTCAGATGACCGCAATACCATCCGCCTAACGATGACGCTCAGGAGCCTTCCCTCGTTCGTCGAATGGGCAAGATCGATCTGGGGTCGCAGCACGGGAGACCTCAAGAGTCGCCCGGCCATCACTCTATTGGAGACAGCATGCATCTGCTTGAAGACCCATGGATGCCCGTCCGACGAGCGGATGGCTCTCGAGGCTGGATTACTCCGGATCACCTCGCCGACCCAGACATCGTCGCGTTCGACGCCGATCGCGCGGACTTCAACGGCGCATTGATGCAGTTCGCGATCGGTCTGTTACAAACCACAGCGCCAGTCGAGAGTTCGACGACCTGGAGGCAGCACCTCGCGTCACCGCCCGATCCCCAGGCCTTGCGCGACTGGTTTGCCCCCGTTGCCCAAGCCTTCAATCTGGACGGCGACGGGCGGCGCTTCATGCAAGACGCTGCTTTGGCAACCGATACATCTTCACTCAATCCGGTTTCGGCACTTCTCATTGAATCACCGGGGGAGAACGCGCTGCGCAACAACAGCGACCACTTCATCAAGCGTGGCCGACTCGACGCGCTTTGCCCAGCCTGTGCTGCAACTGCCCTTTTCACACTGCAGACCAATGCGCCCGCAGGCGGCGTTGGCTATCGTACCGGGTTGCGCGGTGGCGGACCGTTGACGACCTTGTTGCTGCACCAGTCACCCACCAGCCTGTGGCAGGACGTGTGGCTCAACGTCGTCGAACGGCCTCGGCATCTCGAACGCTGCGGGGATTCGGGCCGGAGCAGCGCCTGGTTCCGCTTTCCGTGGCTGACCGACGTCGTGAGCCTGCAACCGGGCGGGGAGCTCGCCCCAGCGCAGGTCCACCCGGACCACATCTTCTGGGCCACGCCGCGCCGGATCCACCTCGATCTGAACAACGTTGGGGAAGGGAGTTGCGGCCTGTGCGGACGGACGTCCGACAAGCTGATTCGGCAGTTTGCAGCGAAGAACTACGGGCTCAACTACAAGGGCCCATGGGATCACCCGCTCTCGCCCTACTACGAGGTCAAAGGCGACTGGTTGCCGCTGCATCCGCAACCGGGCGGAATGGGATACCGGCACTGGCTCGCGTGGGTACTCGGCCATGCGGATGCCAAGAACAAGTACCGACCCGCGCGGATCGTCTCCCATGCCCTCGAATGGCGCCGCCGGCAACTAGGCGGAGCGCTGCGTCTGTGGGCCTTCGGCTATGACATGGACAACATGAAGGCGCGCTGCTGGTACGAATCCAGCCTGCCGCTGTACAGCTTGGGCGAATGCGAAAGCAAAGCGGCCCTGCAAGCGGTTTCCGCCACGGTGACAACCTGGCTGGCCGGCGCGCAGCAAGCAGTCTTCTTCCTGCGCAACGCAGTGAAGGATGCATGGTTCGGAGGTGACGCGCGCGGCGATTTCAGCGCCATCGACGCCGAGTTCTGGCAGAGAACGGAAGCTGCGTTCTACGGCCAGCTCAGGCAGTGCATCGAAACCCTCCGGAGCGACGAGCATGCAGATCCCGACAGCCTCGAGAGCCGGCAAGCCTGGAATCACACCCTTCGTACGACCGCGCTTGCACTGTTCGACAACACCTTTGTCGGCGCCGGCCCCATCGAACGCCAGAAGCCCCGGCGCGTCGCCCAAGCCCACAGGCAACTGATGAACAACCTGAACGGCAAGAAGATGCGCGAGGTATTGCGTCTGCCTGCCGCTGAGAAACCCGCAGGCGGCCGCGGCAAGGCCACGACTGCCGAAGTCTGAGGAGATCTCAATGTCCGACCGATTCTCACGCGACAACGCTTACGGCACGATGCTGTTCGACTGGTGGCAGAAACTCGAGGACGATCGCGCCAGCCGCGCCATTTTGCGCCGCGCACCGTCCGTGACCGCCGTCACGCTGAGCGCGCCTTACCAGCGCCTGCACCGCCGTTTCCAGGCGGCCGGATGGAACCCGAATGGCATCGCCGCGCGCAACGATCGCCTCGCGGCGCTTGTCGGCCTGCTCGCACATATCACCCAGGATCAGCCCGGGTCGCCAGCCAAGGCGATGAGCCACAAGGTGCCCGGAGAGGATAGGCCGCTGGTCAGCGAGCTGCGCTTCACCCGCCTGCTGGAAGCACCCGACGTCGACAGCCTGTTCACGGGTTTGCGGCGCGTGCTACCGATTATGGAACACCGCATCGACGTAATTGCATTGGCCAACGACGTCCTGCATTGGGGTGACAAGGTCAAGAAAGATTGGGCCTACGCCTACGACTGGCCCGTCCGTAGCGCCGACTGATTTCCGATTCCCTCACGATTTCCGCTCAAGGAGAACGCCACATGTCCCGCTTCGTTCAACTGCACGTCCTCACCAGCTATCCCCCCTCCAACCTCAACCGCGACGACACCGGGCGCCCCAAGACCGCCTTGATGGGCGATGCATTGCGGCTGCGGATCTCCTCGCAAAGTCAGAAACGCGCATGGCGGACATCCGACATTTTCGAGACAGCGCTGGCGGGCCATATCGGCACTCGCACCAAGGACATGGGGAAGCACGTGCATAGAATGCTGGTCGCGGCTGGCGTAACCGACAAGAACGCGCGCGAATGGGCTCGCAAGATCGTCGGCAAGTTCGGCAAGTTGAAGTCAGACAAAAAATCGGACAAGGACGAGGATCTGCAGATCGAGCAGCTCGCACACTTCAGCCCGGAAGAGGTCGAAGCGATCGAGCAACTTGCCCGAGGCTGCGCCAGCCGGAATGCCGGACCGGCCGAGGACGAACTGAGCCTGCTGCGTAGCCCGCGCAAGGCCGCCGATATCGCCATGTTCGGGCGCATGCTGGCCGACAGCCCGGCCTTCAATATGGAGGCAGCCGTCCAGGTCGCCCACGCCATCACCGTGCACAAGAGCGCAGTCGAAGACGACTACTTCAGCGCGGTCGACGATCTCAACAATGGACTCACGGACAAGGGCGCGGCGCACATCGGCGAGCGCAGCTATGGTGCCGGCCTGTTCTACCTCTACATCTGCATCGATCGAGCGTTGCTCGTGGAGAACCTGGGCGGCGACAAGGCCTTGGCGGACAAGGCGCTCCAGGCCTTCATCCATGCCGTCACCAAGGTCAGCCCCACGGGCATGCAGAACAGCCACGCTTCGCGCGCCTACGCCAGCTATGTGCTAGCCGAGAAGGGCGACCAGCAGCCGCGCTCGCTCGCCCAGGCCTACCTCAAGCCGGTCAAGCCCTTCGAGAGCGAGGACATGCTGGAGAAAGCGGTGAAGGCCATCGAGTCACGGCGCGACAACTTCGACAAGGTGTACGGCGCCTGCGCCGACGCCCGTTACTCGATCAATGCGGAGACCGGCGAAGGCAGCCTGGACGCGCTGATCCGCTTTGCCCAGGACTAAAGCCATGCCGCTACTGGTCTTTCAGCTTCAGGCACCGCTGTCGGCCTGGGGCGATACCGCGGTTGGGGAATACCGGCCGAGCCACGATTATCCAGGCATGTCCGCCCTGGTCGGTTTGCTGGGGGCTGCATTGGGTCTGCGTCGCGAGGATGAAGCCGCCCATGTCGCACTGCGGGATGGTTATGGCTTCGCGATAGGGGTGCAGTCGTCGGGCAAGCTATTGCGCGACTATCACACCGCGCAGGTCCCCGGTCAGACGAGCCTGAAGAAGCGCCCGCATGCGTCGCGGCGCGACGAACTCGCCATCCCCCGGCACGAGCTCAACACCATCCTGTCCACTCGCGACTTTCGACAGGACGCCGGCTACCTGGTCGCAGTCCAGGCAAGAGACGACAGCCCGTATTCGCTGGAGGCTCTCGGTGGAGCACTGCGCAAGCCTCGCTTCGTCCTCTACCTTGGGCGCAAGACATGCCCACCCGGCGCCCCGCTACACCCGCAGATCATCGAGGCGGAGAGCGCGGACCAGGCCTTTGACCAGTATCTGGAGCGGTTGACCGAAGCGATCGCAACGCTGGACGGCACAGCCCGCGGTGCGACGCTGGAATTGCCCGCCCAAGTCGAGCGCATCGCATGGGGACAGGGTATCGCTGTCGATCTGGCACCGGATCTCACCGTCACCCGCAAGGATCGTCTGCTGCGTCGCAGGGGCTGGCAGTTCGGCGACCGCACCGAGAATGTGACATTGATCCCTAAGGAGGCCTGAACGTGTACTTCAGCTTGATCACTCCTCGTGCCGGCTTCGAGCGCAGTGCCGCGCGCGACTGGCTGGACGGCGCTTACCGCGAACACCAGTGGCTGTGGCGGTTTTTCCCTTCGCCGGCGGGGACGGAACGGGACTTCCTGTTTCGTCGGCGGGACACCAGCGGCTTGCCACGTTTCTACGTGGTATCGCAGCGCGCACCGAAGCCCGACTCGGACGCCTGGCACGTCCAGTCCCGCGAATACAACCCCAAAGTGCCGAGCCGCGCACGGCTCGGTTTCGAGTTGCGAGCCAATCCGGTGATATCGCGCAACGGCGACAACGGAGCCCAACGCCACGACGTGGTAATGGATGCAAAGAAGAGACTGCTCGCGGCGCGTGGCTTGACCAACTGGGCGGCATGGACACCTGATCGGATCACGACTGACGGACAAGCCGACCCACCTCCGCCTCTCTACGAAGTGGTTCACTCGGCGTGCGCGGCCTGGCTTGCCAGCCGCGCCGAGCAGCATGGAGTCACCGTGGACGAATCGACCTTGAACGTCGCCGCCTACGAACAGCACGGCGGCAAGCGGGGTCAGTTGCG
>NZ_JANJUE010000399.1 GCF_024710765.1 Pseudoxanthomonas sp. | reverse complement strand
GATGAGCAGGATGCCGTGACGGTCGCAGATCTCGCGCAGGCGCTGCAGGTAGCCCTTGGGCGGCAGCAGCACGCCGGTGGAGCCGGCCACCGGCTCGACGATCACCGCGGCGATGGTCGACGCGTCGTGCAGGGCGACCAGGCGCTCCAGGTCGTCGGCGAGCTCGGCGCCGTGTTCGGGCTGGCCCACCGAATAGGCGTTGCGCGACAGGTCGTGGGTGTGGCGCATGTGGTCGACGCCGGCGAGCAGGGTGCCGAACATCTTGCGGTTGCCGACGATGCCGCCGACCGAGATGCCGCCGAAGTTGACGCCGTGGTAGCCGCGCTCGCGCCCGATCAGGCGGAAGCGGGTGCCTTCGCCTCTGACGCGCTGGTAGGCCAGCGCCACCTTGAGCGCCGTCTCCACCGACTCGGAGCCCGAATTGGTGAACATCACGTGGTTCAGCCCCTCGGGGGCGATGTCGACCAGACGGTTGGCCAGCTCGAAGGCGACGGGGTGGCCCATCTGGAAGGCGGGGGCGTAGTCGAGTTCGGCTGCCTGCTGCTGGATGGCCTCGGTGATCCGGGGGCGGCAGTGCCCGGCGTTGACGCACCACAGGCCGGCCGTGCCGTCCAGCACCTGGCGGCCGTCGGCGGTGCGATAATACATGTCCTGGGCACCCACGAACATGCGCGGCGCCTTCTTGAACTGCCGGTTGGCCGTGAACGGCATCCAGAATGCGCTGAGATCGTTCGGCGCCACATTAAGACGATTGGACACGTGTTCTCCCCCGATAGAGTCTTTTGGGTCATTCCTGGCAATGTCCCTTGACGGGAGCACCGGTTATCCAGAAATTTGACCAGTTGGAAAAAATGTTAGCACTCCCATGCCGCCGATCAAGGTGAAAATGCTCGATCCCAAGCGGCCAAGAGGACGCAGCGGCAAAAGCGGCGAGGGCCGGGCCCGGCCGCAGACGCGGATCCAGAAGGAAAAGCAGGACCTGATCCTCGAGGCGGCACTCGACGTCTTCTCCCTCCACGGCTTCCGCGGCGCCACCATCGACCAGATCGCCGAATCGGCGGGCATGAGCAAGCCCAACCTGCTCTACTATTTCCGGCGCAAGGAAGACATCTACAAGCAGCTGATCGCCGGCATGCTCGATGTCTGGCTGGCCCCGCTCAGGCACATGAATTCGGACGGCGACCCGCTGCCCGAAATCCGCTCCTATATCCGCCGCAAGCTGGAGATGAGCCGCGACTTCCCGCGCCAGAGCCGGCTGTTCGCCAACGAGGTGCTGCAGGGCGCGCCGCGCGTCGTCGACATGCTCGAGGGCGACCTCAAGGCCCTGGTCGACGAGAAGGCCAAGATCATCACGGGCTGGATGGAGCAGGGCAAGCTGCGCCGCGCCGATCCGTATCACCTCATCTTCGCCATCTGGGCGACGACCCAGCATTACGCCGATTTCGACGTGCAGGTGCGTGCCGTGCTGGGCGAGGGGCGCGGCGGCGAGAGCCGCTTCGCCGAGGCCGCCACCTTCCTCGAGGAACTGTTCCTGCACGGGCTCAAGCCCGACGCCTGACGCCGCCGGACCCCGCCGGTCCTCAGGAAGCCGCCGGCCGGTCCAGCGGATGCTGCGCGCGAAAGCCGACGGCGAGCCGGTTCCACACGTTGATGAGGCCGATGGCGACGGTGATGTTGACGACCTGCTCGGGGGTGAAGGCGGCGCAGAGCCGCGCGTAGTCGGCATCGGGGGCGCGCGTCTGGGGCAGCAGCGTCAGGGCCTCGGTCCAGGCCAGCGCCGCCCGCTCGGCCGGGCTGAACACGGCCGATTCCTGCCAGGCCGCGACGAGGGCGATCCACTGCTCGCCAGCGCCGTGCGCGCGCGCCTCCTTGGTGTGCATGTCGACGCAATAGGCGCAGCCGTTGATCTGGCTGGCCCTGAGCTTGATGAGATCGATGAGCAGCGGCTCGAGCCCGGAGCGATGCACGACGAAATCGTTGAGCGCGCGCACCGCGGCGTAGGCCTCGGGCGCGACGCGGGCGTAATCGAGACGGGAATGCATGGCGCAGCTGTCCTCTTCTTCGCA
>NZ_JANJUE010000179.1 GCF_024710765.1 Pseudoxanthomonas sp. | reverse complement strand
CGCAGGGCGCCGCGCACGACGCGCGGCGTTTTGGGCCGGCACACGGATGTGCCGTCCCAAAATTCCCGCCGGCGACACGAACCCCAACGGCAAAGCCGTTGGGGCGCGAGGACCGGGGTGTGCTTGACCAGCCTACGGCTGTTGAAAAGCGCTTCTTTGGTTACTTTCTTTGCACAAGCAAAGAAAGTGACGCCCCGCGGCGAGCGCACCATCTGCGTCAGCCGATAGCAACTCGCGCGCCAGCGCCAGCAATCCCGCAACCCCGCAACCCCGCAACCCACCCAAACAAAACTCACCAGCAAACCGCACAAGCAGCGAAGCAAGCTCCGCTCCACGCGTGCGATATCAAGTATCGGCCGGAAGATGAAGCTCCCCGAAAACGGTCACGCGTAGGCGTCCAGCAACCCGCGCAACGTCCGCACCGTCGTCGTCACCACCCCCTGCCCGGACTCCACCGCACTCCCGTCACCCCGACCACCCGCCGACGATTGCGAAGGCGTCGATGACTGCGACGAAGACTGCTGCCGATGCCCCACATCCGCCTGCGTCAGTTGGAACCCCTGTTGCCCCAGCATCTCGCGCAGCTTCGGCAGGCTGTCCTGCAAGGCCTGCCGGACTTCCGGCTGCGCACTGCTGAAATCCGCGTGCACGCGATCGCCGTCCAGGCGCAGGCTGACCTCGATCGCGCCCAGGTCGCCGGGACTGACCCGGATATGCGCGTGGCCGATCTTCTGCTCGGCCATCCAGGTCATCTGGGTGCCGAGGGTGTCGCCGAAACGATCGCCGCGCAGATCCGGCGTCATCGTCGTCAGCGGGTTGACCGTGGCGGTGCGGGCCAGGCCATGGTCGGAAACCGGCGCGGGTGCGCCGAGGAGGGCGCCCGGAACCGGGGGCGTCGGGTCGGTGTCGTTGCCGGCGTCGCCGGCCATGTCCTTGAGCGCGGCCAGACCCGCGGCGAGGACAGGAGGCAGGGGTTCGTCGGTGAGCGCGAGCCCGGTCAGCGCAAGCGGGGCGGGCGTGGCCGTGGCCGGAAGCGCGGGGCCGGTCGTTTGACCCGATGCGCGGCCCGTGGCGACGGCGGTTTCGCCGGAGGAAAGCGTGCCCGGGGCTGCCGCGTCGGCCGGCATCGCGATGTCGCCGATATCGCGGTCGCCGGCAAGCGCGAAACCGGTCGGCTGCACGCCGCTGCCGGCCATGCGCAGCCCGGCAGGCAGCGTGAGCGACAACCCGGAGGCGCCGTTGGGCGTGTCAGCGGCGGGAACGGCGGACTGGCCCGGAACGCCGTCCGCCAGCGGCGGCATTACCGGCAGGACCAGGCCCGCGGGCGGCCACGCCGCGGGGACGGTGCCGTCGCCGGTGTCCTCCCGCGGTTCCGGTTCCGCGTGCGCCTCGGCGACCGACGCGTTGCCGGCGGACGGTTCCGCACGCCGCGCAGCGTCTGCACGAGCATCGCGAGCAGCGCGGGGACGGGTACCGGAAGTGTCGCTGGAAACGGGCTTCGCCCGGTCCCGCGCGGGTGCCGCCTCGCGCTCGCGTGTTTCCGTCGCGGCGGTGCGTTCGGAACGCGTCGAAGACGAGGTCCGCCGGAGCAGGCGATCGAAAGCGGGCGCGGGCGTTTCAGCGCCGGAGGCGCGGGAACCGTTCGCGCCGGTGGCGCCGGAAGAAGGGTTGCCGGCGATACCGGACAGCCAGCCGGAAGCGTCGGCCTTCACTTGCTCTCCTCGGTTTCCTCGGCGGCGGCGGTCATCGCCAGGCGCGCGCGGCGCGCGCCCAGATCGTCCATTTCGCGCTGGTTGCGGCGCTCGACCACCTGGTGCTCCTGCACCCGGTAGCTGGCGGCCAACTGCTCAAGCACCTGCTTGTCGCGGCTGGCCAGCAGCAGCCGATCGCGCTCGATGTCCACGCTGGCGCGGCTGCGGTCCACGGTCTGCACCTGCTGCTGCACCGCGTTGTCCAGGCGGTCCAGGAAGGCGCGCCGGTTGGCCAGCTGCGCCGGGCTGGTCGCGGCCATCTGGCTGCCGGCGTACTCGTCGGCGTAGCGGCGCAGTTCCTCCAGCCGGGATTCGTGCATCGCCAGGGTGCGCTGGCGCTCGGCCAGGTCGCGCGCCACCGCGTCTTCCTTCTCCTGGGCGCGGCGCAGCAGCGGGTCGATTCGACGGGATTGCATCATGGCTTAAGGTTCCTTGCGGGCTTGCGCATTGCGTTCGACCAGTTGCTCCAGCGCATCGCGGCTGTCGCGAAGATCCGCCGAGCGGGCCACGTCCTGGCCGAGGAATTCGACGATTTCCGGCCAGCGTTCCAGCGCTTCATCGACGGTCGGATCGCTGCCGCGCTGGTAGGCGCCGATGGCGATCAGATCGCGGTTGCTGGTGTAGGCCGACAGCAGCCGCTTGAGCTTGCGGATGCGGTCGCGCCAGGTTTCGTCGGCGATCTCGGTGACCACGCGGCTGACCGAGGATTCGACGTCGATGGCCGGGTACAGGCCGCTGTCGGCGACCCGGCGCGAGAGCAGGATGTGGCCGTCGAGGATCGCGCGCGCCGCGTCGGCGATCGGATCCTGCGGATCGTCGCCTTCGGTCAGCACGGTGTAGAAGGCGGTGATGGAGCCACGCCCGGCCGAGCCGTTGCCGGCGCGTTCGACCAGGGCGGGCAGGCGCGCGAACACCGACGGCGGATAGCCGCGGGTGGTCGGCGGTTCGCCCACCGACAGGCCGATTTCGCGCTGGGCCTGGGCGAAGCGGGTCAGCGAATCCATCAGCAACAGAACGTTCAGGCCCTGATCGCGGAACCATTCGGCGATCGCGGTGGCGCGGTAGGCGCCCTGCAGGCGCGCCAGCGGCGGGCGATCGGCCGGACTGGCGACCACCACCGCGCGCGCCAGGCCCGCCGGGCCCAGCGTGCTTTCGACGAAGTCGCGCACTTCGCGGCCACGCTCGCCGATCAGGCCGACGACGATCACGTCGGCGGCGGTGTAGCGGGTCATCATGCCGAGCAGGGTCGATTTGCCGACGCCCGAGCCGGCGAACAGGCCGACGCGCTGGCCGCGGCCGATCGGCAGCAGCGCGTTGATCGCGCGCACGCCCACGTCCAGCGGCTGGGTGATGGGTTCGCGCGAGAGCGGATTGATCGCCACGCCCGACAGGCTCACGGTGGATTCGGCGCGGATCGGACCGCGGCCGTCCAGCGGCACGCCATCCGAATCGATGACCCGGCCCAGCAGGCCTTCACCGACCTCCACGCCGCCGCGCCGGCGCAGCGGCACCACCCGCGCGTTGGGCAGCAGGCCATGCAGTTCGGCGCTGGGCATCAGGTAGGTGCGCTCGCCGGCGAAGCCGACCACTTCCGCATCCACCCAGCCGCCGTCGACGACTTCGACCTTGCAGGTGGCGCCCAGTGGCGCCTCGCAGCCGATCGCCTCCAGGGTCAGGCCGACCGCGCGGCGCAGGATGCCTTCGCGGATCAGGCCGTGGCTGCCCAGGTTGGGGCGGATCTGCGACAGCCGCGCGGCCAGCCGCAGGTCGCGGGCGTTCAGCCATTCCAGCGGTTGCGCGCTCATCCGGCGGCGCCTCCGCGTTGCAACACGTTTTCCAGCGCGCCACGCAGGCGCGCTTCCAGGGTGCCGTCGATGCGCACGCTTTCGGCGTGCACGCGCAGGTCGCCGCGGCTGAGCGAAGTGTCGGCGGTCAGGCGGGTGGACGGCATCATCGACAGCACCGGCGTCAACGCGGCGATGTCGTCCGGATGCAGGCGCAGTTCGACTTCGCGGCTGGTGCCCCCGACCGCATCGAGCGCGGCGCTGGCCAGTTCCGACAGCAGCATCGGATCGGCCTGGTAAGCGCGGCCGACCAGGCTGCCGGCGATGCGCACCGCCAGTTCCGACAGCGCGCCCATCACTTCGTTTTCCAGCCGATCCAGCGGACGCGAGAAGTTGTCCAGGATGCCCTCGATCTGCGCGGTCAGCCGGCGCACCTCGGTCTGGCCCTGGGCGAAACCCTCGGCGTGCCCTTCGGCGCGGCCGCGTTCCAGTCCCTCGCGGTAGGCGGCTTCCTCGATGGCCTGGATTTCCTCCAGGCTCGGCGGACGCAGCACCGGCACGTCGGTCGCCGGTTCGCGGCGGGCCACGAAGTCCAGCGGCGGGGCCATCCAGCGCACGGGGTCGTTCATACCATCTCCTCACTGCTGGCGTTGAGCGAGATGACGCCCTGGTCGGCGAGGCGGCGGACGATGGCGAGGATTTCCTTCTGCGCGCCTTCCACGTCGGACAGGCGCACCGGGCCGCGCGCCTCCATGTCCTCCATCAGGATCTGCGCCGCGCGCTGGGACATGTTGCGGGTGATCTTCTCGCGCACCTTGGCGTCGGCGCCGCGCAGGGCCAGGCCCAGGCGATCGTTGGGCACCTCGCGCAGCATCGCCTGCAGCTCGCGGTCGTCCAGGTCGATCAGGTTGTCGAACACGAACATCAGGTCCTGGATGCGCGCGCCCAGGTCGGCGTCGATCTGGTTGATGGTGCCCAGGATGGTCTGGTCCTGGCCGCTGTCCATGAAATTGAGGATGTTGGCCGCGACCTTGATGCCGCCGATGTTCGAGGACTTCAGGTTCTGGTTGCCGGAGAACTGGCGCTCCATGATCTCGTTGAGTTCGTTGAGCGCGTTCGGCGGGATGCCGTCGAGGGTGGCGATGCGCAGCAGCACGTCGGAGCGCGCGCGCTCGGGCAGCAGCTTGAGGGTTTCGGCGGCCTGGTCGCCGTCCAGGTGCGAGAGCACGATGGCGATGATCTGCGGATGCTCGTTGCGGACCAGATCGGCGATCGCGCGCGGGTCCATCCACTTCAGGGTGTCCAGGCCGGTGGTGTTGCGGCCCAGCAGGATGCGGTCGATCAGGCTGCCGGCCTTGTCCTCGCCCAGCGCCTGCACCAGCACCTTGCGCACGTAGTCGTCGGCGCCCATGCCCAGCGAAGTCTGCTTGTCCAGCGAGTGGTTGAAGGTGTCCATCACCTGCAGCACCTGCTCGCGGCTGATGCCGCTGATGGTGGCCATGGCGATGCCGAGTTTCTGCACTTCCTTGGCGTTCATGTGCTTGAGCACTTCGGCGGCGTCCTGCTCGCCCAGCGAGAGCAGCAGGACGGCGGCGCGCTGCACGCCGGTCAGGCCGGGATCGTTCGGGTTAGTCATCGCTGGCCACCCAGTCCTTGACCACCTGCGCGACCTGCTTGGAGTCGTTCTTCACCGCTTCACGCGCCTGGCGCAGCCGGTCCTCGTAGGCGTCGGAGGCGAGCGCGCGCGGCACGCTGATCTCGGCGCGGTCCTGGCGCAGGGCGGCGACGATGCGGGCATCCTCGTCGCCGTCCTCGACCAGGCTCACGTCGACCTCGGCCGGCGCGCTCTTCTTCGCGCGCGGCTGGATGATCTGGCGCATCGCCGGGCGCAGCACGCCGAACAGCAGCGCCAGCACCACGATCGCGCCCAGGCCATAGCGGGCGACGTCGCGCACCATCGGGTTCTGCAGCCACGGGCTTTCCCACAACGGCACGTCCTCGACCGGCACCGGCTCGCGCACGAACGGCGCGTTCATCACCGACACCGAGTCGCCGCGCGCGGCGTCGAAGCCCACCGCTTCCTTCACCAGCGACTCGACCCGGGTGAGGGTGGCCGCGTCCAGCGGGACCATCGTGGTCTTGCCGTTGGCGCCGGCGCGCGGCACGTGGTCGACCAGCACCGCGGCGGTGACCCGGCGCACCCGGCCGGCGGGCTGGCGGGTGTGCTGCAGGGTGCGGTCCATCTCGAAGTTGCGGGTCGCGCTGCTGGCGGTTTCCACCGGCGCGTTCGGGTTGGGCGCGGCGGCCGCGTTGGGGCCGGGCGGGGTGTTGCTGGTCGCGCCGGGCACGCCTTCCGGACCGGGCTGGGCGACGGTGTTCTGGCTGACCTGTTCACTGCGCACCTTGGCCGGATCGTTGGCGAAGGTCTCGCGCGCTTCCTCGACCACCGAGAAGTCCATGTCCACCGCGACTTCGGCATTGACCCGGCCGGGGCCGGTCAGCGGCTCCAGCAGTTCCTTGATGCGCTGGTTGAGCGAGGTCTCCAGCTTGCGCACGCGCTCGAACTGGGCGGCATTGAGCGCGGCCTCGCTGTTGGGATCGCTGATGGTCAGCATGCGGCCGCTCTGGTCGACCACGGTGACCCGCTCGGGCGCCAGATCCGGAATGCTGGAGGACACCAGATGGACGATGGCGTCGACCTGGTTGCGTTCCAGCATCGCGCCCGAGCGCAGTTCCAGCACCACCGAGGCGCTGGCGACCTCGCGCTGGCGGGTGAACGCGCTGGGCTTGGGAATGGCCAGGTGCACGCGCGCGTCGCGGACCGGGCGCAGGGTGGTGATGGTGCGCACCAGTTCGGTTTCCAGCGCATGCTGGTAGCGCGCGTTCTCGACGAACTGGCTGACGCCGAAGCCGGGATCGCGTTCCATCAATTCAAAACCCAGGCGGCCGCTTTCGGCCAGGCCGGAGCCGGCCAGCTTCAGGCGGGCGTCGTGCAGGTTTTCCGCCGGCACCGAGATGGCGCCGCTGGCCTGGTCCAGCTTGAACGGAATCTGCGCGGCGCGCAGCAGGTCGGCGGCCTCGGCGGTGGCCTTGGCATCCAGGCCGGTGTAGAGCGGGGTGAAGTCGGGCTTCTGCGACCAGAAGAACACCATCAGGCCGACCGCGACCGCGCCGGCGATCATCAGCAGCGTGCCGAACTGGCGGAACACCGGGAAGTCCTGGATTTTCGACAGCGCCGCACCCGCCTTCTCGGCGTTCAGCGATTCCTTCAGCGATTCCTTGGACAGGGTCAGGGCCATGGGCGTGCGGTTCCGGTGCGTTCGGGCTCAGGCGAGGCGGTGGGATTACAGCGGCATGTTCATCACGTCCTGGTAGGCCTGGACGAGACGGTTGCGGACTTCGACGGTGGCGCGGAAGGCGACCTGCGATTGCTGGGCGGCGACCATCACCCGCGCCAGATCGGCGCGCGGGTCGCCGAGTTCGAACGCCTGCGACAGCGCGCCGGCGGTCTTCTGGGCGTCGTTCACGCCCTGCAGGGCGTTCTGCAGGGTTTCGCCGAAGCTGGGCGCCTTGACCGCCGGCTGGCCGAACTGCACCGCGTTCGGGTTCTGCACCGGCTCCAGCGTGCGCGTGCCCAGCTGGTGCTGGTAGCTGCGGATCTGGGAGAGGATGGAAGCGACGGAATCGGACATGGGCGCTGGCGTTCGACGGAGTGTCTGGGGCTATCGGTGCAAGATGCGTGCCGCAACCCTCGCGCCCGGCCTGTCAGTTTTCCGTCGCCAGCGCGTCCTCGCGTTCCACCCCGTACTTGCGCAGCTTTTCCACCAGGGTGGTGCGGCGCAGGCCGAGCAGCTGGGCGGCATGGGCGACCACGCCGCCGGCGCGATCCAGGGCGTCGCGGATCAGGTTCAGTTCGATCCGGGCGATGTGCTCGCGCAGGTCGATGCCGTCTTCCGGCAGGCGATCGGTCGACGCCTGCGTCGGTGCGGCGGGGGCCTCGGCGACCTTGGCCGACAGCGGCGCGGCGGTGGTGGCCGACGCTTCGACCGCGGGCAGCGCCGGCATGGCGCCGTCTTCCGGCAGGTAGCGGCGCGGCAGGTCCTGGACGCGGACCAGGCCACCGGGATGCAGCACCGCCATGCGCTCGACCAGGTTGGTCAGCTCGCGCACGTTGCCCGGCCAGGGATAGGCGCGCAGTGCCTGCAGGGTCTCGTCGGCGAAGCGGACCTCGCCACGGCCGGTGCGCGCCAACTGCATCGCCAGGGTGGTGACCAGCGCCGGCAGGTCGTCCACGCGTTCGCGCAGGGCGGGCATCTCGATCGGGAACACGTTGAGGCGGTAGAACAGATCCTCGCGGAAGTGGCCTTCGGCGATGCGATCTTCCAGGTTGCGGTGGGTCGCGGCGATCACCCGCACGTTGCAGCGGATGGTCTGGTTGCCGCCCACCCGTTCGAAACTGCGTTCCTGCAGCACCCGCAGCAGCTTGACCTGCATCGGCAGGCTCATGTCGCCGATTTCATCGAGCAGCAGGGTGCCGCCCTCGGCCATCTCGAAGCGGCCCTTGCGCGCGCTGAGCGCGCCGGTGAAGGCACCCTTCTCGTGGCCGAACAGTTCGCTTTCCAGCAGGTCCGGCGGAATCGCGCCGCAGTTGATGGCCACGAACGGGCCGTCGCGGCGCGGCGAATGCTCGTGGATGGCGCGCGCCACCACTTCCTTGCCGGTGCCGGACTCGCCCAGCACCAGCACGGTGGTGTCGAACGCGGCGACCTGGTCGATCAACCGGCGCAGGCGCACCACCGCCGGACTGTTGCCGGTCGGGCCGTTGCCCTGCGCGGTCTGGGCCTGGTGTTCGGTATCCAGGCGCTTGAGGCTGGCGCGGCGCAGGCAGCTTTCCAGCTGGCTGTGGCGGATCGGCGTGTCCAGCGGCCACACCCCGGCCTCGTGCAGGCCATGGGCGTTGGCAAAGCTGGCCGGTTCGTCGTCCAGCAGCAGCACCGGTGGCGGCAGCGGGACGTTGCCCAGCCAGGCGAAGAAGGCGCGGGTGGCCGGGTTCTCATCGATCCGGCCGACGATCACGGCCATGAAGTCGTGCGGCCGGTGCCGGCTGATGTCGACGTCGCCGGTCTCGGCGGCCCAGCGCGGGGTCAGGTCCATGAACTCCAGCAGGTCGGTCACCCGCACCGCGCGGGCGGCATCGGCGTCGAGGACGAGGATTCGGGATTCACTCATGGCGGTTGTCTCTGAACTTTTCCAGGATGGGCAGCACTTCCTGGATGTAGGAAAGCTTGCTGACGAATTCGTCGGCACCGGCGCGGGCGGCGTGCTCGCGGTGTTCGGCATCGTCGAAATGGCTGGCGATGACCACGAACGGGGGCTGGTCCTGGGTCTTGATCAGGCGGGTGGCCTGCAGGCCGCCCATCTCGGGCATCGCCAGGTCCATCAGCACCACGTCCGGGCGCAGCGCCTCGGAGCGTTCGATGGCCTCCAGGCCGTTGCCGGCGCGGCCGACGACCTCCAGCCAGTCCAGCTTGCGCAGGTGGCGGATGGCCGCGTTGATGAAGCCCTCGTGGTCGTCCACCAGCAGTACGGTGATCTTGTTCATGCGCGTGCGTCCTATCCGGCCCTGGCCAAGGTCGCCACGTTACCGCGACGGCGGTCGCGCGCGGAGGCGATGTCCAGCTGTTCGCGGTACTTGGCCACGGTGCGGCGGGCGATGTGGATGCCCTGGCGGGCCAGCAGCCCGGCGATGGCCTCGTCGGCCAGCGGCTTGTGCGCGGGCTCGTTCTCGATCAGCCGGCGCACCATCGCGCGCACGGCCGGGCCGGACACGCTGGCGCCTTCCAGCCGCACCGCGAAGAAGTGCTTCAGTTCGAAGGTGCCGCGCGGGGTCTGCATGTACTTGCCGGTGGTGATGCGCGAGACGGTGGACTCGTGCATGCCGATCTCGTCGGCGATTTCCTTCAGGGTCAGCGGCGCCATCGCCTCGTCGCCGTGGGCCAGGAAGCCGGCCTGGCGCTCGACGATGGCGCGGGCGGTGCGTAGCAGGGTTTCGTAGCGCATCGACAGGCCGCGGGTGAGCCAGCGGGCTTCCTGCAGCAGTTCGCGCAGGCGGCGGGCGCCCTCGTTCTGTTCGGCCTTGGGATCCAGCTGGTCCAGCGCGCGCTCGTGCAGCGGCGACACCGACAGGCGCGGGGTGGTGGCCGGGTTCAGCGCGACCCGCCAGGCGCAGTCGGCGTGCCAGGCGACCACGTCCGGCACGATGTGGCCGGTCGGCGCCGGCGCCAGGGTTTCGGCCGGGCGCGGCTGCAGCGACAGGATCAGGCGGATGCCTTCGCGGATCTGCTCCGGATCCAGGTGCAGGCGGGAGGCCAGCGCGGTTTCATCGTGCGCGGCCAGCAGGTCCAGGCCCTCGGTGAGGATGCGGCGGGCAATCAGCCGGGCCGGCGCGCGGCCGGGCAGGGCGGCCAGTTGCACCAGCAGGCATTCGCGCAGGTCGCGCGCCGCCAGGCCGGTGCATTCGCCGTGCAGGATGCGCTGGCGGATGGCCTCGGCGGCGGCGGCCTCGATGGCGAAGCGTTCGGCGGCCTGGCCGGCCAGCGCCAACGCGTCGGCGGTCAGGTAACCGGCGTCATCGGTGTGTTCCAGCCAGAAGGCGGCCACGTCCAGCGCGGCCGGATCCAGCTCCAGTGCGAGCGCCTGCAGCGCGCGCACCTGCGGATCGGTGCTGCCGCCGTCTTCCAGGCGCTGCAGGCGATCCTCGTCGCCGTCCTGCCAGCCGCCGCCCTGCACGTCCCACATGGAGGCTTCGGGCAGTTCGTCGAAAGCGGCGGTTTCCAGGCGGGCGCCGTCGGCGTCGTCGCGCTCCTCGGCGGCCACGGGCTCTTCTTCCAGTTCCAGCAGCGGATTGGCGTCCAGCGCGCGGCGGACTTCCATTTCCAGTTGCAGGCCATCCAGCTGCAGCAGCCGGATCGATTGCAGCAACTGCGGCGTCAGGTGCAGTTGCTGGCCGAGCTGTGTGGCGAGTCCCGTCTTCATCCCCAAATCCCCATTTGCCCCGTTGCGCCGATTCGACGTTCACGTGGACTTCACGTCGTGGGGAAACTTTGCGCCGCGCGCGGCGGAAAAAGAATCAGGGCGTTTCTGGTCGTGGTCGGGGCACGCCCGAGCGAGCTGTCGGGGTTTCCCCGACATCGCCGGACTTTGGACGCTGGAAGGTGTCGGGGCGGTGGCGGGGGAAGCGCTGCGAACGGTTCGGGGGACGGTGCGGTGACGGTGCGCCGCCGCGGGGACGGCGGACGCCCCTTGTCCTGCAAGGCTCAGGCCAAATCGTTCTGGTGGCGCGCGGCCAGCAGCAGCAGATCGTTGGCGCGCCGGCAGCCCAGCGACTCCATCATGCGCGCGCGGTGGGTTTCCACGGTCTTGACGCTGATGCCCAGGTGGGCGGCGATTTCCTTGCTGCTCATGCCGCCGCCAAGCTTGCGCAGGATCTGGCGCTGGCGCGGCGACAGCGCGTCGATGCCGGTCGGCCGGGCCTGGCCCAGCATCGGCGCGAGCATCTTCGACGACACCTGCGGGCTCAGGAACACCTGGCCGGCCGCGGCCGCGCGCAGGGCCAGTTCCAGTTCCATCGGCGCGGCTTCCTTGACCACGAAACCGGCGCAGCCGCGATCCAGCGCGCTGCGCACCTGGCCGGGATCGTTGTGCATCGACATGATCACCACCTTGGTCTGCGGCAGCGATTCCTTCAGCGGCTTGAGCAGATCAAGTCCGCTGCGGTCCGGCAGCGACAGGTCCAGCAGGATGACGTCGGGCCGGTGGATGGCGGCCATGTCCAGTGCCTGCTGTGCATCCGAGGCTTCGGCCACCACGTCCACGTCCGCGATCGACTGGAGCAGGCGGCCGATGCCGGCACGCACCAGGGTATGGTCATCAACGATCAGGACACGCACTGGACGGGGAGGGCTCGTTGGGGGAGTCGCGCCACGATAGCGGCACGTCGGGATCCCGCCAATGTTACTTAAGTGTCGAAGCCATCAAAGCTTGAAGTTCGTCACATTAGATTGGGCGTGGGCGACGGATTCCCGGCGGGTCGCGGCGGGGCAATCGGCCATCTGGTCCCGCGTGTCGCGGCGCGGCCGCACCCTGTCGGCTCAGTTGGCTCAGTCGGCTTGCCGCGCCATCAGCCGCGCTTCGGCGATCTGCCGGCGGTGCAGTCGGAACAGGTGGCGTTCCAGCGCATCGGCCAGGCCGGCGCCGAGCGGTGCGAAGCGCAGCCACAGATGATGCTGGCCATCGGCGGTGGTGGATGTCGCCAGGACCCGCGCCGGCAATTCGATGTGATCGCTCAGCCAGCTGGCCGGTTCGATCAGGGCCACGCCGGCATCGCCCTGGGCCACGCCGAAGGCCTGCGCCGCGTCCAGGCGCAGGCCCAGGTGCGACCAGCGCAGGCCGCGCAGGGGCAGGGCGTCCTCGCGCTGGCGGGCCAGTTTGCCGACCAGGTTCATCAGCAGATCGACCTTGGCTTCCAGGCGCTGGAAGGACACCGGCAACTCACTCTTGCGATCGTCGGCGTCATCGCCGCGCGCATCCTCGGCTACCGCCAGCGCATGCAGCAGTGATTCGGCGGCGGTCGGCGGCTGGCACGGCTCGCCGTCATGGAAGCCGGCCGGCAGCCAGGCCTCGCAGGTGAGGGCGTCGCCGAACAGTTCGTTTTCGGCCGGATGGGACAGCATGGGCACGCGCGTGGGCATGGCTCAACCTCCCGGGGTCGACAAATAGGCGCGCGCCGCGCGCTCGGCCTGCTGTGATTCGCGCAGCTTGCGGGCGGCCGCGTCGCGCGCGTCGCGCAGGCGATCCTGCAACTGCAACTGCGCGTACAGCAGGTTGGACAGGGTATCGGCGCCGGCATCGCGGCCGCCATGGCCCTGCATGAAGCCGCGCACGTCGTGGTCGTGCTGCTCCAGCAGGCCTTGCACGGTGTCCAGATCGCCGTTCTGCAGGCAGTCGTGCATCGCCTGCAATTGTGCGAACAGCGTATCCACCGACACCGCCGACATCTCAGGCTCCCTGGGTCACGGCCGGGCGCTGCCGCTGTTCGGCGGGAATGGCGTTCCAGGCCGATTCGATTTCGCCCAGCAGTTCCAGCGACTCGCGCAGCGCGCCGCCGTCGTTGTGCAGGTTGGCCTCGATCAGGCGGCCCTGCAGGTAGTCGTACAGCGCCGACAGGCTGCCGGCGATTTCACCACCGGCCTCGTGATCCAGCGAGCCGTTGAGATGCCCGATGATCGCGCAGACCTCGCCGATGGCCTTGCCCTTGCGGGCCAGGTCGCCGTGCTCCATGCAGGCCTCCGCCAGCCGGATGCGATCGCAGGCGCCGGCCAGCAGCAGTGCCACCAGGCGGTGCGGATCGGCTTCCATCACGGCACTGCTGAGGCCCGTGTTGCGGTACTGCGCGGCGTAAGAATGGGCTGACATTCCTTCTATCTCCTGGTCTTCCGCGGAAATTCCTTCCGTGGAGGTGGCCTCACTGCGAGGCCAGGGCAGCAAGTTGCTGCGAAAGGTAAGAACTGGTGCTGTTCATGCGCGACATCATGTTGTCCAGCGCCACGAACTGCGCCTTGTAGCGGTTGCCGACCGATTCCATGCGCGCGTCCAGCGCCTTGCGCTGGTTGCCGATGTCCTTGATCTGGGCGTTGAGGCCATCGGTGCGGCGGGTGAGCGAACCTTCCTTGCCGATGTAGGTGGCCACGGTCGCCTGCAGCTTGCCGGCGAAACCGGTGTCACCGGTGAACGCGGCGCGCACCTTTTCCGGGTTGGACGTCATCAGCGCGTCGAACTTGGCCGTGTCCAGGGTCAGGGTGCCGTCCGAGGCCGGATAGCCCTTGGTCTGCAGGCCCAGGGTCTTGGCGTCCAGGCCCTGCTCGGCCAGGTTGCCGAGCAGATCGCCCAGCACGCCGCGCATCTGTCCGGCGATGCCGCGCATCTGCGCGTCGCCGGTCAGCGCGGACGGCGTATCCGTGCCCGCGTCGTACTTGGTCGAACTGTTGATCGACGTGATCACGGCGTTGTACGCGGTCACGAAGTCCTGCACCAGCTTGCGGCTGGCGGCCACGTCGCTGGAAACGCTGACGGTGCTGGTGCCCTTGGCCTTCAGGTCCAGGGTCAGGCCGGGCACGGCGTCGGTGATCTTGTTGCTGCTGGCGGTCACGGTCAGGCCGTCGATCTTGATCCGCGCGTCCGTTGCCGCGACCCGCTCGACCATGCTGTTGGCCAGGTTCTGCAGGTCCGTGCCGCCCTCGCTGAAGGCCAGTGAGATGGCGTTGGCGGCGCCGGGCTTGTCCGAGACCACCGAAAGAAAAAGGCCCTCGTTGGAGGTGATCACGCTCGCCTGCACGCCCTTGCTGCGCGCGGCGTCGTTGATCGCGCTGCGCACGTCGACCAGCCGGGAGCCCTCGGCGATGTTGATGTCGAGGGTCTCGCCCCCCACCGTCAGCGTCAGTTTGCCGGCGCCGAAGGTCTGTTCGGCCGTCACCGGCTGGTTGGCGGTCCATTTGTTGGCGCTCGCCAGGTCCAGCACCTCGATGGTGTAGTCGCCGCTGGGCGTGCCCTTGCCGACGGTCGCGCCGAGCACGGTGTCGGTACCGACCTTGCTGCTCCGGCTGTCGAAGGCGTCGGCCGCCTTGAGCGCCTTCAGCGCGGTTTCCAGGGTGCTGAAGGCCGAGCTGACCGTGCCCAGCGCGGAGATCTTGAACTTGGCGCTCGATTCGATGCGGTTGAGACGGGCATCGGCGGGCTTGCGGTCCGCCGCCACCAGTTTCTCCACCATGCCGGTGATGTCCAGGCCGGAGCCCACACCACCATAACCGAGCGAGTAGTCTGCCATTGGCGATCTCCTGTCGTGCCCGTTCCGGAACGGGCGTCGGGGCGGCCCTGACATCCCTGATGGATGGCGGTGTCGCCCGTGTAGTGGTAGCGGCCTCCGGAGGCCGATCTTTAGCCCGCATTTCTCCGTCTCCCGCCGCCCTGGCTTGGGCCAGGGTCGGCGAGAAATGCGGGACGGAGGGGGTGAAGCAGGATTTGTGCCACGGGTGGGGGACGGACTGGTCTGTGGCAATCGTTCAAGGCGCTGACGCGCGGGTTTGTTATCGGTGGCCACAGATGGTGCGCTTGCCGCGGGGCGTCACTTTCTTTGCTTGTGCAAAGAAAGTAACCAAAGAAAGCACACCCCGGTCCTCGCGCCCCAACGGCTTTGCCGTTGGGGTTCGTGTCGCCAGTGGTAATTTTGGGACGGCACATCCGTGTGCCGACCCAAAACGCCGCGCGTCCTGCGCGGCGCCCTTCGGGTTTACCCACCGTCGCCACCGCTGTGGATGGGGCCCCAGAGCAAGGGCAAGAGCAAGAGCCAAAGGCCAAAGCCAGTTGACCAGCTTCGGAAGGAGCGGCCTCCGGCCGCGAACTTCTGCTCTGCCGTTGCTGTTGCCTTGTTTTTGCTTTGGCCTTTGGGGCCCCCGTCAAGGCGTGGCAAGCGGGCCGGGTAAAACCCGCAGGGCGGCGCACAAGGATGTGCGCCGTGTCCGGCAGGGGCAGGATGCCCCTTCCGGAAATTCCCGGAACGATTGCGAACCCTGCGCGCGCAGCGCGCAGGGCACGCCGCCAGGGGTGTGTTTCTTTGGTTCCTTTCTTTGCACAAGC
>NZ_JANJUE010000172.1 GCF_024710765.1 Pseudoxanthomonas sp. | reverse complement strand
CGGTGGTGAACGCATCGATGCGCATCATGTCGAACAGGTTCAGATGCTTGAGGTCCGACCACTCGCTGAGCTTGTTGAACAGGAACGCGTCGGCCGTGCGCTTGTACAAGGTTTCGGAATAGCGCAGAAACCCCTCATACGCGTCGGCATCCGCTCCTGCGAAGGTCCGGATCGACGCCACGGTCTGCGTCACATCGTGGCTGCAATCGAACACCGTGCCATCCGGATACACATACCGGCAGATCGGATCCAGCGGCATCAGCTCCAGGTGGTCCTGCATCCGCTCGCCGCAATCGGCGAAGAGCTTCTCCAGCACGAAGGGCATGGTGAGCAGCGACGGACCCGTGTCGAAGCGGAAGCCGTTCGTCGTGAACTCCGACATCTTCCCCCCAACCCGGTCGGTACGCTCCAGAACGGTGACGTCGTATCCTTTCTTGGCCAGAAGGCAGGCCGCGGCGAGTCCGCCGATGCCCGCTCCGATCACAACAGCTCGCATACCGCCACGCTTTCGATGTGATAGGTGTGCGGGAACATGTCCACCGGTCGCACACTCAGGGTCTTATAGGTGCCGCTCATCAGCGCGAGGTCGCGCGCCAAGGTGGCGCTGTTGCAGCTCACATACACGATGCGGGGGATGCGGAGGTCGATCAGACGGCGCACCACGTCCTCATGCATGCCGGCCCTCGGCGGATCCGTGATGAGCACGTCGGGTTTGCCGTATCGGGCGATGAGGTCGTCCGAAAAGACGTCTTTCATGTCGCCCTGCTCGAAGAACACATTGCCCACGCCGTTGTCGATGGCGTTCTTGCGGGCGTTGGCGATGGCGGTTTCGTTCAGCTCCACGCCGACCACCGTCTTCGCGGCGTCGCTCACGAACAGGCTGATGGAGCCCACGCCGCAATACAGGTCGTAGACGGTGTCGGTGGGTTGGATCTTCGCCGCCTCTTTCGCCGCCGCATACAACCGCTCGGCCTGGGGCGTGTTCGTCTGGAAGAACGCGTTCGGTCCGATGCGGTAGGTGTGCGCACCAAGGGTTTCGGTGATGTGACCGGGTCCGAAGAGCACCTTCTCGTACCGGCCGACCGACGTGGGCGACTGCGTGTCGTTCACGTTCACGACGAACGTGGTGATCGATGGAAACGCGGCGAGCATGGCGTCTTTCAGGGGCAGGAGGATGCTGTCGTCGTCGGTGTAGGTCACCAGGTTCACCATCAGATCGCCCGTGTTCTGTCCGTTGCGCACCATCAGGTTTCTCAACACGCCGCTCCGGGTGTGCGAATTGTAGGCCGGGATCTGGTTGCGGATGGCGTAGGCGCGCAGCCAATCGAGCATGGCGTACGACTCGGGGATCTGAAGATGGCATTCGTCCAGATTCAGGATCTTGTCGTACCGGCCAGGGATGTGAAGCCCGAGCGCGAGCGTGGAGTTGTCGATCACGTCGTCGGAATCGATTTCCGCCTGGGTGAGCCAACGACGCTCGGCGAAGGTGTACTCCATCTTGTTGCGGTAGTGGAAGGCGTTGTCGCAGGCCAAGGTCGGATGCACGATCACATCCTTCAAGCCCCCGATCCGAACCAGATGGTCGCGCACCTGGTCGTGTTTGAAGGCGGTCTGGGCCTCGTAGCGAACATGCTGCCAGGTGCAGCCGCCGCAGACGTCGGCGTGCCGGCAACGGGGAGCGATGCGATCCGGACCCTGTTCCAGAACCTCCAGCAACGTGGCTTCGGCGAAGCTCGATTTCGTCTTGGTGATGCGGGCGCTGACCAGGTCGCCCGGCGCAGTGCCGGCCACGAATACCGCCAAGCCATCCAGTTTTCCGATTCCTTTGCCTTCATATGCCGCGGAATCGATGCGCAGCGTGACCGTTTCGCCTTTTTTCACGTCGTGGGAGCGTAGTACGTTTCAAATTGGAGGGACAGCGCTTCCGCTTCTCCCGCATGGGTTTTCAGATGGTTCACGGTGATCTGCAGCTGCTTGAGCGCGATCATGTTCAGGATGCCGAGGAACTTGATGCCGACTTTGGGATACCGTTTGCAGAGGGTTTCCAGATCGGGCTTGAAAAATCCGTAGAGCACGCAATCGGTGAGGCATCGGGCCGAACTCATGCGGCGCATCTCATAGCCCACCGACAACGCGCCGAAGCTCTCGGCCGCATCCAAGGTGTAGCGGGGTTTCTGCTCATCGGCGATGCCCGGAGTCTCGACCACCAGTTCCACACTGCCCGATTCGATGATGTACATGCCGGTTCCCGGATCGCCTTGATAGTAAATGTACTCGCCGGCGCGGTAGGTGCGTTGGTTGCACAACTGCAGGAACGCGATGCGCTCCATCGGGGTCATCTGCGCGAGGAACCGGGAGTGGAAGATGACTCGGAACGTGTCGGAAAGGGCGGAGAGGGAGGTGGCCATGGTCGCGTTAGAAGGAGTGTCCGATACCGAAGTGAATATACGGATCGGGCGTTTCAAACCATCCGCGGCGCACACCGTCGACCACCGACGGGTCATAGGCCTTGTAGGCCACATCGATGCGGAAGATCAGGTATTCCCAGTCCATCCGGATGCCGAATCCGGCCCCGATGGCGGCTTCCTTGTAGAACGAATCGGCGGAAAACCGTCCACGGTCGGCCAAGGAACGGGGGCCATACCAGATGTTTCCGATATCCGCGAAGCCGGCGATGTGCCAGTCGGTGCTCATCAGATTGCGAAGCAGCAAGTGGCGCAGCTCGAAGAAGGTGGCCAGTTTCACGTCGCCGCCGTTGATCGTCACTTCGCCCAGGCCGACATCCCCCGGACCCAACCGCAAGGGCGGCCATCC
>NZ_JANJUE010000170.1 GCF_024710765.1 Pseudoxanthomonas sp. | reverse complement strand
TAGGCGTGCGCGGGCCAGGCATCGACCGGGCCCGCGCCGCGGTCATCAGAAGCGGTACATCAACGCCATGCGATACGAGCGTCCCAGCAGCGGACGCGCGATGAAGGTGTTGGCGCCGGCGTCGCCGCTGGACACCTCGCCCGCGCGCGGATTGCCCTCGGTCAATCCCAGCGAGTTGTCCAGGTTGTCGACGTAGGCATACAGCGACCAGCGATCGTCGAAGGCGTAGTGGCCACTGAGATTGATCACGTCATACGACGGCAGGCGCACGCTGTTGGCGGTGTCCACGTAGCGCTCGCCCTGGCGTTCGTAGGACGCCTGCAGGCGCAGCTTGCCGCCCAGCAGGTTGAAGCCCGGCACCACCCGCAGGCTGTTCTTCGGCACCCGGATCAGCTGGTTGCCGACGAAGTCGCGCAGCACCGGCTGGCCGGCCACCACTTCGGTATAGCGCAGGCCGCGATATTCGGGATCCTGCACGGTCGCGGTCATCGACACGTCGAACCAGTCGACCGGATAGTAGGCCGCTTCCAGTTCCAGGCCGAGGGTACGGGTGTTGGCGAACAGTTCCTGCCGGGTCGACGCACCGCTGTTCGGATCGAACACGTAGTTGCTGTAGCCGACGTTGTCGTACTTGGTGAAGAAGGCGGTGGCGAACAGGTCGAAGCGCTGGTGGGTGAACTTGTAGCCGATCTCGCCCAGGTCCATGGTCTGGATCACCGGCTTGGCGGTGGCGTTGGTGATGAACGATCCCAGGTTCGGCAGGCGGAAGGTCGAGGTCCAGCGCGCGAACAGGCCGGAGTATTCGTCGAACTGCCAGTTGCCGCCCAGCGTCCAGCCGACCTTGTCGAAATCGCGGTCGTAGGTCGAATAGCGATCATTGCCGATCCACATCTGGCTGTCGGTGATTGGACCGCCGCTGGTGAGATTCGGCTGCACGCGCCCTTCCACCCAGCCTTCCACGTTGACCTTCTCCCAGCGCACGCCGCCGTCGATGCGCAGCTGGTCGTTGACCTGCCATTCGTCGGCCAGGTAGAACGCGTGGGTCTGCGAGCGGCCGCTGGCGTTTTCCCATTCGTAGCCGTAACGCCAGACGCCGTGGTCGCTGATCGTGGCCACCGGGTTGCCGCTGGCGTCCACGGCCACCAGGTCCAGCAAGCGGGCGTTGTCGCGCGCGTCGAGCAGGACGGTGGAGGAATAGCGGTCGAAATCCTGGTCCACCTTGGCGTAGTAGTAGCCGAAGGTCAGATCGTGGGACTGGCTGCCGAACTCGAAACGGCGCGATACGCGCGCGTCGTTCATCAGCTCCTTGACCGGCGCGGTGATGCCGCGCAGGCCGCCGATGACGACCAGGCCGTTGCCGTTCTGGTTGGCCGTGTCGTAGACCTGCCCGGGACTGGTGACGTAGCGGAACTGCAACGCGGTCGCGCCCGGATAACGGGACAGCAGCGCGAGGTTGTCGCCGTTGGTCAGGAACGAACGCGCGCTCTGCAGCGCGTTCGGGAACATGCCGTTGCGCTGGGTCTGGGTGTCGTTGTAGCGCAGGCTGTCGACGAAGCGCCAATCGCCCAGGGTCTTGTCGAACTTGACCGTGAACTGGTCGCGCTTGACGTGGGTGCCCTCGCCATTGTCGAAGTCGTAGACGCCGCCATCGGCCATGCGCATGCGCACGTGCTCGGTTTCCGGCCCGGCCAGGGTACCGTGGTTGCCGTCGAAGCCCGGCACCGCCCGGATCTTGCCGCCGGTGGTGCGCATCGGGATGCCCAGGTACAGCATCACCTTGTCGTCCATGTGCTTGACGTCGAAGGACAGGCTGCCGCCGTCCAGCGCGCGCACCAGGTTCAGCCGCACCTGCCCGCCATCGTTGGCCTTGAAGCCGGGATCGCGCACGCCGTCGTCCTGGCGGTAGTAGCCGCCCAGCGACAGCTTCCAGTCCTGGCCCATCGGGGTGCCGAGCCAGAAGTCGCCGCGATGCAGGCCATAGTCGCCGAGGGTGTACTTGAACACGCCCTCGGTGCGATCGCCCGGCTGGCGCGGAATGTAATTGACCGCGCCGGCCGGCGCATTGGAGTAGAAGATCGAGGAGGGACCGCCGCGCACGACTTCGATGCGCTCGGTGGTCTCGTCCAGGCGGAACGCCTGGTCGCCGTTGAGATAGCCCAGCGCGGGATCATGCTGCACCGGCATGCCGTCATCGAGCAGGGTGATCGAACCGAAGCCGTCGACCGGCACGCCGCGCGCGCGCACGTTGCCGCTGGCCTCGCCGCCGGAGGCCTCGACCCAGAAGCCCGGCACGCTCTTCAGGGATTCGGTGACGCTGGTGGGCGCCTGCAGGCGCAGCCGCTCCTCGTCGATGCCGGTGATCGAATAGCTGGTTTCGGCCTTGCTGCGTTCCTTCACGCCGGCGCGGCCGGTGACGATGACCGTGTCCAGTTGCTTGGCGCTGGCGGCCGGGGCGGCGCCAGCGGCTTCCTGGGCATGGACGGGCAGCAGGCCGGCGGTGAAGCAGGCGCCGGACGCGAGGACGCAGCGAATCGAACCGCCGAGGCGGTGGAGACGGATGGGCATGGTTGTTTCCTGGGGGAGGAGAGTGACCGCGCGGCGACAGGGGCCGCGCCGTGATCAACCGGATGGTGGCCGGCGGATGTGTCGCCGGGGTGACCATCGGAGGTCACTGGGATGACCGTCGCGACGTGGATCCCGCTTTCGCGCCCCGTCCGCATCCCTCCGCTCACGCATGTCCGGCCGGGATCGGCGATAATCCGGCGATGTCTCACGATACCCACACCGACCCGCTGGTCATTGCGGGAAAAACCTACCGTTCCCGCCTGCTCACCGGCACCGGCAAGTTCAAGGATTTCGAGGAAACCCGCGTGGCCACCGAGGCCGCGGGCGCCGAAATCGTCACCGTCGCCATCCGCCGCACCAACCTGGGCCAATCGCCCAACGAGCCCAACCTGCTCGACGTGCTGCCGCCGGATCGCTACACGATCCTGCCCAATACCGCCGGCTGCTACACCGCCGAGGACGCGGTGCGCACCTGCCGGCTGGCCCGCGAGCTGCTCGACGGCCACACCCTGGTCAAGCTGGAAGTGCTGGGCGACCAGAAGACCCTGTATCCGGACGTGGTGCAGACCCTGGCTGCGGCCGAGCAACTGGTGGCCGACGGCTTCCAGGTGATGGTCTACACCAGCGACGACCCGATCCTGGCCCGCCGCCTGGAGGAGATCGGCTGCGTGGCGGTGATGCCGCTGGCCGCGCCGATCGGCTCCGGCCTGGGCATCCAGAACAGGTACAACCTGCTGGAAATCATCGAGAACGCCAAGGTCCCGGTGCTGGTCGACGCCGGCGTCGGCACCGCCTCGGACGCCGCCATCGCGATGGAACTGGGCTGCGACGGCGTGCTGATGAACACCGCGATCGCGGGCGCCCGCAACCCGGTGCTGATGGCCAGCGCGATGCGCAAGGCCGTGGAAGCAGGCCGCGAGGCGTTCCTGGCCGGGCGCATCCCGCGCAAGCGCAATGCCTCGGCGTCCAGTCCCATCGACGGCCTGATCGGCTGAGCCGATGACCGATCCGTTCTCCAGCCCCGGCGCCAAGACCCCGCCCAAGCCGTTCACGGTGGAGGAAGGACGGCGTCGGATCCGCAGTTTCGTGCTGCGCCAGGGCCGCTTCACCGAGGCCCAGCAGCGCGCGTTCGACACGCTCTGGCCGCGGTTCGGGCTGCACTACACCGGCATGTTGCAGGACTACGACGCGGTGTTCGGCCGGCAGGCCCGGCGGGTGCTGGAAATCGGCTTCGGCAACGGCGAGGCGCTGCGTTTCGCCGCCGCGCAGGATCCGGATCGCGACTACATCGGCCTGGAAGTGCATGCGCCCGGCGTCGGCCGGCTGCTCAACGCGCTCGCCGAGGACGCCGCCGATCACGTCCGCCTCTACCATCATGACGCGGTGGAAGTGCTGCAGCACGAGGTCGCCGACGGCTCGCTGGACGAGATCCGCATCTACTTCCCCGATCCCTGGCACAAGAAGCGCCACAACAAGCGGCGCCTGATCCAGCCCGCGTTCGCCGCCCTGCTGGCGAGCAAGCTGCGCAGCGGCGGGCGCTTGCACGCGGCCACCGACTGGCAGGACTATGCCGAGCAGATGTGGGACGTGCTCGACGCCACGCCCGGCCTGCGCAACCGGGCCGGCCCGCGCGGACACGTGCCGCGTCCGCCGTGGCGGCCGCAGACCCACTTCGAGACCCGCGGCCAGAAGCTGGGCCACGGCGTCTGGGATCTGGTTTATGACCGGGATTAGGGAATAGGGATTCGGGATTGGACGTCTTCGCCACATTGCCTGATAACTGCGCCAACACCGCACCCGGCCCGCGCCACCGGTGCGCCCGCTCTACCGAATCCCTGTTTTCAGCGTCCGAATGGACGGTCATCCCCACTCCCCCATCCCGGCCGTGATAACCAACGCGCTGACGCTGACCAACGACATGAAGCTCGTCCTCGGGCTGGTCGGCTTCACGATGGCGATGTTCCTGTTCGAGCGCATCCGCGCCGACCTGGTCGCGCTGGTGGTGCTGGTGATCCTCGGCATCACCGGCCTGATCGCGCCGGAGGAAATCTTCGGCGGCTTCTCCGGCAACGCGGTGATGAGCATCATCGCCACCATGATCCTGGGCGCCGGCCTGGACCGCACCGGCGCGCTGAACCGGCTGGCCTCCTGGCTGCTGCGGCGCGGACACGGGGTCGAGCAGCGGCTGCTGCTGATGACCACCGCCATTGCCGGCCTCAATTCCTCGTTCATGCAGAACCCGTCGGTGATGGCGCTGTTCATGCCGGTGGCCTCGCGGCTGTCCTCGCGCACCTCGCTGTCGTTGCAACGCCTGCTGCTGCCGATCGCCGCCGCCATCGTGATGGGCGGCGCGCTGACCATGGTCGGCAACTCGCCCCTGATCCTGCTGAACGATCTGCTGGTCTCGGCCAACAACAACCTGCCCTCCGGCATGGCCACGCTGGAGCCGCTGCGCATGTTCGCGCCGCTGCCGATCGGCGTGGTCCTGCTGCTGGCCTCGCTGCTGTACTTCCGCTACTACGGCGACAGGAAGCTGAAGGACGAGACCGAGACCAGCGTGACCCCGGCGCGCACCGAGAGCTACTTCGCCAATACCTACGGCATCGAGGGCGACGTGTTCGAGCTGCTGGTCACCGCGGAAAGCCCGCTGGTGGGCATGTCGCTGGGCGAGGCCGAAGCCATGCACGACGCGCCGCTGATGCTGGCGCTGCAGACCGGCAACGACACCCGCCTGGCGCCGCCGGCGGACATGCGCATCTGGGTGGGGAGCGTGCTGGGCGTGATGGGTTCGCGCCAGCAGGTGGCCGACTTCGCGCAGAACCATTTCCTGCGCATGTCCTCGCGGCTGCGCCATTTCGGCGACCTGTTCAATCCCAGCCGCGCCGGCATTTCCGAGGCGGTGATTCCGCCCACCTCCAAGCTGATCGGCAAGACCGCCGCCGACCTGCGCCTGCGCAAGCAGGCCGGCATCAGCCTGCTGGCGATCAACCGCGACAAGAAGGTGCTGCGCGAGGACGTGCGCAAGATTCCGCTGCGCGCCGGCGACATGTTGGTCTTCCACAGCATCTGGACCGACCTGCACCAGGCCTCCGAAAGCCGCGACTTCGTGGTCGTCACCGACTATCCCAAGGGCGAGCAGCGACCGCACAAATTCAAGATCGCGATGACCATCTTCGCGGTCACCATCATCATCGCGCTGACCTCGAAGCTGCCGGTCTCGCTGACCCTGATGACCGGCGTGGCCGGCATGCTGCTGACCGGCGTGCTGCGCATGGACGAGGCCTACGCGGCGATCAACTGGAAGACCGTGTTCCTGATGGCCGGCCTGATTCCGCTGGGGTGGGCGATGGACAGCAGCGGCGCGGCCGCCTGGGTGGCCGGCCATACGGTCGAGCGCCTGCCCGAGGGCATGCCGGTCTGGCTGATCGAAATCGCGGTGGCGCTGCTCACCACCGGCTTCTCGCTGGTGATCAGCCATGTCGGCGCGACCATCGTGATGGTGCCGATGGCGATCAACCTGGCGCTGGCGGCCGGCGGCAATCCCACCGCGTTCGCGCTGATCGTCGCGCTGTCGGCCTCCAACAACCTGATGACCGCCTCCAACCCGGTGATCTCGATGGTCACCGGCCCGGCCAACTACACCTCGCGGCAGATGTGGCGGGTCGGCGGACCGCTGTCGCTGATCTACACGATGGTGGTGGTGCTGGCGGTCAACGCGCTGTTCTGGTGGAACGGCCGCGCGGGCTGAGGCCGATGGCCCTGATCCGTCCGTGATGATCGCGGCGGCGAAGGCCAGGCAAGGAGTTCGCGGCTGACGCCGCTGCTACAGGCCCCGATTCCGTCAGGCCAGCCGCACCATCCCCTCGACCACCTGCACCGGCACCGCCCGCAGCGAATCGCCGCGGCACGGGCCGGCCACGCAGTCGCCGCGCTGCAGTTCGAAGGAAGCGCCATGCGCGGCGCAGACCAGCAGGCCGTCCTTGCTTTTCAGGAACTTGCCGGGCGCCCAGTCCAGCCGGCGGCCGGCATGGGGGCACACATTCAGCCAGGCGCGCACTTCCGCGCCCTGCCGATATAGCAGCAGGGACTCGCTATCTCCGTCGATATCAGCTTCGACTTCGGCGAAACCGCCGTCTTCTATGCTGTCCAGCGCTATAAGAACCATGGCCGTCTTAACGAACTTCTCACACCGTCATATTCTTGTCACCGGATACTGCTCGCCACCCGGCTCCGGCCGCATTGTGTCACGACCCATCGCCATGTTCGCACGCAGCTTCCAGTTCAACGCCTTCCGTTCCGCCTTCGCGCCGCGCAAGCCGCGCCATCCGCTGCTGCGGCTGGCCATTGGCCTGCTGGGCTTGGGCGTGCTGTGCGTGCTGGTGTTCTTCAGCGTGTTCGTCGGCGCGGCGATGATTGCCGCCGGCCTGCTGTACAAGCTGTTCAAGCAGCGTGGCAAGCCGATCACGCGCGGCCGCGACCGCGTGGTCGAAGGCGAGTACCAAGTGGTGCGCAAGCCGGTGCTGCCGCTGTCGCGCTGATCGCGGCGGACGCCTACACTCAGCGGCTGTTTCCCTGTCCGGCACCGGCCGGCCGCTGACATGACCGATCTGTTCCCCGCTTCTCCCGTTCCGCGCATCCGCGTGCGCGGCGGCGGCACCTTTCCGGTGCGCCGCATCTTCTGCGTCGGCCGCAACTTCGCCGACCATGCCCGCGAGATGGGCGCCACCGCGCCGGCCTCCAGGGACGAACGCGGACAGCCGACGTTTTTCCACA
The DNA here is from genome assembly GCF_024710765.1 of Pseudoxanthomonas sp. GTDB lineage: Bacteria > Pseudomonadota > Gammaproteobacteria > Xanthomonadales > Xanthomonadaceae > Pseudoxanthomonas_A. The sequence goes on along the minus strand of NZ_JANJUE010000170.1, from coordinate 104 downwards.
AGCCCGCCGACGCCATCGTCGTCGACGGCGCCGATGTGCCCTACCCGCCCGGCACCCGGGATCTGCACCACGAAGTCGAACTGGTCGCCGCGCTCGGCCACGAC
>NZ_JANJUE010000142.1 GCF_024710765.1 Pseudoxanthomonas sp. | reverse complement strand
CCCTCTCCATACCTTCACTAACATTGCCGGCAGAGGGAAATGACGGGAACAAGCGGAAACCAGTTTCGCGATTCCCGATTCTCGATTCCCCATTCCCGGCTTTCGGAGAAAGCCAAATGAGCAAGCAAATCCAGGACGCCTACATCGTCGCCGCCACCCGCACCCCGGTCGGCAAGGCACCCAAGGGCGTGTTCCGCAATACCCGTCCCGACGACATGCTCGCGCACGTGCTGAAATCGGTCATTGCGCAGGCGCCGGGCGTTGACGTCAACCGCATCGACGACGCGATCATCGGCTGTGCGATGCCGGAAGGCGAGCAAGGCATGAACGTGGCCCGCATCGGCGTGCTGCTGGCCGGCCTGCCCAATACCATTGCCGCACAGACCATCAACCGCTTCTGTTCGTCCGGCCTGCAGGCCGTCGCGATGGCCGCCGACCAGATTCGCCTCGGCAACGCGGACCTGATGCTGGCCGGCGGTACCGAATCGATGTCCATGGTGCCGATGATGGGCAACAAGGTCGCGCTGTCGCCGTCGGTATTCAAGGACGACCATGTCGCCATCGCCTACGGCATGGGCATCACCGCCGAGAAGGTCGCCGAGGAATGGAAGGTTTCGCGCGAGGAGCAGGATGCGTTCGCCCTCGCCTCCCACCAGAAGGCACTGGCCGCCATCGCCGCCGGTGAATTCAAGGGCGAAATCTCACCCTATGAAGTGCTGTCGCATCTGCCGGACCTTGCCGGCAATACCATCCGCCTGAAGAAGCTGCTGGTCGAGAACGACGAAGGTCCGCGCCCCGACACTTCGCTGGAAGGCCTGGGCAAGCTGCGCCCGGTGTTCCGCAACGGCCAGTTCGGCGGCAGCGTGACCGCCGGCAATTCCTCGCAGATGAGTGACGGTGCCGGTGCGGTGCTGCTCGCGTCCGAGCAGGCGCTCAAGGATTACGGGCTCACTCCGCTGGCACGTTTCGTCAGTTTCTCCGTGGCGGGCGTGCGCCCCGAGGTGATGGGCATCGGTCCCATCGCGGCCATCCCGAAGGCGCTCAAGCAGGCGGGTCTGAGCAAGGATCAGCTGGACTGGATCGAGCTCAACGAAGCCTTTGCCGCGCAGGCCCTGGCGGTGATCCGTGACAGCGAACTGGACCCGTCCAAGGTCAATCCGCTGGGCGGCGCCATCGCGCTGGGGCATCCGCTGGGTGCGACCGGTGCCGTCCGCACCGCCACGATCGTCCATGGCCTGCGCCGCCGGCAGCAGAAGTACGGCATGGTGACCATGTGCATCGGCACGGGCATGGGTGCGGCCGGCATCTTCGAGTCCCTTTGACTCCGCCACAGGCATCCCGGAAAACAACAGGAATGGCGCCGCAAGGCGCCATTCCTGCTTCAGCTCCCCAGACTTTCAGGCCAGGCGGGTGCCATTGGGAACGGGGCGCTCCAGGGTGGTAATGACCACGCCTTCCTCCGTGGGAAATCCCGTCAACAGGAATTCGGAGACGAAGGGACCGATCTGCTTGGGAGGAAAATTGATCACCCCACGATCTGGCGGCCCACGAGGTCGTCCTTTTCATAGAGCGCGCGGACCTGCGCACTGGTCTTGCGCACGCCATGGGGCCCGAAATCCACCCAGAGCTTCCAGGCCGGTTTGCGCGCTTCCGGGAATGGCTCCACCCGCACGACGGTGCCCGCGCACAGGTGCACCTTTTCGAACTCGGCCCAGGTAAGCGCATGCTCCATCGACGCGCTATTCCAGATCGGTGACGCCCAACTCGCTCAGCGCATCCTGCATCATATTGCGGGCCGCGTCGCTCAGCTTCTCGTGATCCAGCGCATAGCGGATGGTCGCCTCGATCAGGCCGATGTGGGTACCGCAGTCGAAACGGGTGCCCTGGAATCGATACGCGTGCACCGGCTTCTGGCCAAGCAGCGTCGCAATGGCGTCGGTCAACTGGATTTCACCGCCGGCTCCCGGCGTGGTCTTTTCGAGCAGGTCGAAGATGCTGCCGTCCAGTACGTAACGCCCCACGACCGCAAGGGTGCTCGGCGCCACGTCGGGCTTGGGCTTTTCAACGATGGCGTTGATCCGGCCGGAACGCCCGGAGAAGGCATCCGTCGCGACGATGCCGTAGCTGCCGGTCTGTTCGCGGGCCACGTCCTGCACCGCGATCATGCTGGCGCCCGTCGCCTCCGCGGCATCGGCCATCTGCTTCAGTGCGCCCGGCCCCCGGTTCCAGATGAGATCGTCGGGCAGCAGCACCGCGAACGGCTCATTGCCCACGATGGGCTTGGCACACAGCACCGCGTGGCCCAGTCCCAGCGCCTCGGCCTGGGTGACGAACACCGCGCGCACGCCCTCGGGCAGCACATTGCGTACCAGTTCCAACTGTTCCTGCTTGCCGGCCCGTTCCAGCTTCTGCTCGAGTTCGTAGGCCTTGTCGAAATAGTCGGCCACCGCATGCTTGTAGCGATTGGTGACGAAGATCAGGGTGTCGCAGCCGGCTTCAATTGCCTCATCGACGGCGTACTGGATGAGCGGCCGATCGATGATCGGCAGCATCTCCTTGGGGACGGTCTTGGTGGCGGGAAGGAAACGGGTTCCCAGGCCTGCGACGGGGAAAACGGCCTTGCGGATGCGTCCAGTCATCGGGTCCTTCGGGCTTCTCGAGCGGGGAAGGTCACGATGTTAGCCGATGCAGGTTCAACAGATTGTTCAAGCGGCGAGAACTCGGGCACCGCGATACGCAGGATTTCCTGCATCTCATCGACGTCATAGCGGCCGTGCGCCGCCCGCAGGCGCTGGATGGCCAGTTCGATGAAATCGGCAGATACCGTACGCGCCTCGGCCTGCATGATCTTGGAGTGGGAGGTGGGCCGATAGGCCTCGTCCGCATGGAACAGGTTCTCATGCAGCTTTTCGCCAGGGCGCAGGCCGGTATAGACAATGGCGATATCGCGGCCGGGCTGCTTGCCCGCCAACCGGATCATCTGCTCGGCCAACAGCCGGATCGGTACCGCTTCGCCCATGTCCAGCGTGTAGATGGAAGCATGCGCGGCTCCGGCCGCCGCCTGCAGGATCAGCTGGCTGGCTTCCGGAATCGTCATGAAGTAGCGCGTCACTTCCGGGTCGGTCACCGTGACGGGTCCGCCCTTGCGGATCTGTTCCCGGAACAATGGGACCACGCTGCCCGCCGAATCCAGCACATTGCCGAAACGCACGGTCACGAAACGGGTTGCCCCGGCATGGCCATCGTCGGACGCCTGGCAGACCATCTCGGCCAGTCGCTTGGTCGCGCCCAGCACGTTGACCGGGTCGACCGCCTTGTCGGTGGAAATCAGGACGAAGGTCCCCACGCCGCTGCGGCGGCAGGCCTTGGTCACCATCTCGGTCGCGAGCACGTTGTTGCCGACGGCCTCGCGTAAATGCTGCTCCAGGAGGGGAACCTGCTTGTAGGCCGCCGCATGGAAGACCGCGTCCGGTTCTGCGAGCGCCAAGGCGTGCTCGATGACCGCCGGGTCGCCGCAGTTGCCGAGCACCGGCAGGATTTCCAGATCCGGGAATGCCCGCTGCAGATCCGCCTGGATGGTAATCAGGGCCAGTTCGTCGATTTCGAGCAAGGCGAGGCGCTGGGCGCCATGACGCGCGCATTGCCGGCACAACTCGGAACCGATCGAACCACCCGCGCCGGTCACCAGGACGGTTCGGGCTCCCAGCCAGCCGCGGATGAGTTTCCAGTCCGGCGTCACCGATTTCCGGCCAAGCAGGTCCTCGATGGCCACTTCCTTGAGGTCGCCGGGCATCGCGTGCCCTTCGAGCACATTGATCAGGCGGGGCACCATCCGGAAAGGCAAGCCAGTACTCTCGCAGATAGCGACCACTCGCTGCATGCTGGGCGCATCCAGCGAGGGCATCGCGATGACCAGCATCCGCGCCGCCGTCTCGCGCGCGACGCTGGCCGCCTGGTCCAGGCCGCCCAGCACCGGCACGCCCAGTAGCTTGGAGCCGTGCAGCTTGACGGCATCGTCCAGGAAGGCAATCGGGTGATAGACGCCGGTACGGCGGAGTTCCCGCACCAGGGCCTCACCTGCCCGCCCCGCGCCCAGAATGACTACGCGGGAAGCGTTTTCGTGGGAGCGGGTGGCCTGCAGATCCTTCCAGGCCCGGTACAACAAACGCGGCAGTCCCAGGAACGCGACCAGCGCGAAGGGGTAGAACGCGAGGACCGCCCGCGGCAGTGAACCGAAGCGGTTGTAGAAGAACAGGCCGATGACGATGGCAAGGAAACCCAACCCGCTGGCCTTCACGATATTCCACAGGTCCGGCAGGCTGGCGAATCGCCAAAGGCCGCGATAGAGCCCCATCCACCAGAACACAAGCCCTTGGCCAGCAACGACAATGGCGATCTCGTTGGACCAAAGCGGGTAGCCGGGAGACTGCGGCAGCATCGCGTAACGGACGAAGTGCAGCAATTGCCAGCACAACCAGACCATCAACAGGTCATGGGCCGCCACCAGCAGGCGCGGTAGGAATGCCGTTGTCCGGTCCCGCCAAGATTGCATGCAACTCCTCCCTGATCTTCTATGACAATCCCTTGCGCGACCATCCCCAGAGCGCAAGTGCGAATGCATACCAAGCGACCGTGGCGACTAGCCCGACCCCAGCTCCGGCATTAGACAACATCCACATTAACAAGAGCGTAACACCACTGAACAAACCATAAAAAGATGTGACGGTCTTGTGACCGTAACGCCGAGCGGCGCGCTGGTAGACATGCGTGACATGCGGTGTCCACCAGCGCTCGCCACGCAGAATGCGCGTTGCGAGCGTGAAGCCCGCGTCTACGAGAAAGGCGGCGGGCGGTAACAGGAACAGCCAGAACGTGACCTCGCCTAGGCCGGGGGTGAGGCTCAACAGGACCGCCAGCGCGAAGCCTAGGGCTCCGCTGCCCACGTCCCCCAAGAAGATCCGCGCGCGCGGGAAATTGAACGGCAGGAAACCGCAGCAGGCCGCAAACAGCGCGGCGGCCAGCCAGGACCAGGGTCCCTGGAGGAAAAACGCGGCGGCCACCGCGACCAGCAAAGCCTGGCTGGCGGCCAGGCCGTCAATGCCGTCCATGAAGTTCCAGACATTGACAAGCACCAGGATGGCGACAATCGCCACCAGCAACTGCCAGGTCGGTGCCCCCTGCCGGTACAGCGCCAGGGCAAACACCAGGGCCGCCAGCAGGTGGACCAGCAGGCGCCAGGAGGCCGGGAGCGGCCGATGGTCATCCCACCAGCCCACGCCGGCAACCATCACCAGGCCAATGCCGAACGCCGCGAACAGTTCGCGTTCGGCCGGCACGCGCGCGCCCAGCACGATGGCGGCCAGCAGCAGCACTCCGACGATGGCGATGCCGCCTCCCCGTGGCGTGGCGACGGAATGGCTGCGTCGCTCGCCGGGCTGGTCGACCAATTGCCTCCGGATCGCGTACCGGCGTGCCAGCCATGTGCCCATCGCCGCCACCAGGAAGTGCAGCGACAGCCAGGGAATGAAACCGGGCATCAGACGACGGCGTAGTTCAGCAGTGGCTTGATGCTGCCCCATTCCTTGCAGCTGGGGCATTGCCAGTGATGGGTGCGCGCGCCGAAGCCGCAGCGGGTGCAGCGGTAGCTCGGATTGCGGACCAGCAATTGGTCGGTGATGTGCTTGAGATCCTGCAGGGTGGCGGCGGGATCGGCACCCTCGGCGAGGGTGAGGTCGATCAGCGCGGCTTCACCACGCACCGAGGGTCGATCCTTTAGCTGACGAGCCAGGTAGGCGCGCGCGGCGGCAACCCCGTCCTGTCCTTCCACCAGTTTGGTCAGGGCCAGGACCGGGGCGATGCCGCGGTAGTGCTCGCTCATTTCCGACAGGAACGCGCGCGCGCCGGACAGGTCGCCGACCTTCTCGTAGTTGGCGAGCAGGCCCGGCAGGACTTCGGGCAGGTAATCGGGGTCATGGCGCGCGGCGCGCTCGTAGGCCCGGATTGCCGCCTCATGGTTGCCTGCGTCCGATTCCAGCCGCCCCTCGAGAATGCCGGCGCGCACGCAGCCGGCGTCGGCCTGGTAGGCGCGGGCGATGGCCGAACGCGCGGCCGCCACGTCATTGGCGGTACGGAAACGCTCGGCGAGTTCGCACTCGAACTGTGCGACCAGCTTGCCCATCGCCTCGCCGGTCACTTCCTCGTAGCGCATGGCGTTGTCGATCGCCTTTTCCCAGTCGCGCTCGGCCTGGTAGATGCCGATCAGGTGCTTCAACGCCTGCGGCGCACGTTGATCGATGCGGGCAAGATCGGAGAACACGGTCTCCGCCCGATCCAGCAGGCCGGAACGCATGTAGTCCTCGCCCAGCGCCAGCAGCGCCTGGACCTTCTGCTGGTCGCTGAGATCGGGGCGTTGCACAAGCCCCTGGTGCAGGCGGATGGCGCGATCCACCTCGCCCCGGCGGCGGAACAAGTGGCCCAGCGCGACCTGGGTCTCGAAGGTTTCCTTGTCCAGTTCGGCGATGTGCAGGAACAGCTCGATGGCCTTGTCAGGCTGTTCGTTGAGCAGGTAGTTCAGGCCACGGAAATAGGTGCTGGACAGGCGGCTGACCTGGGTGTCGCCATGGCGCTGCCCTCCCCGCCGGCCGATGATCCAGCCGCTGAGCGCGGCCAGGGGCAGGAACAGGAAGAACCAGAACCATTCGTTGAGGAATTCCATCGATCAGGGGCCCGTGCCGGAAGTTGGCGTGACGGAGGAAGTGGAGGTCTGGGCCTTGCTCGCCTTGCGCAGGCGCGCGTACAGCGGCAACACCATCGTCGCCATGACGATGAGGCCGCCGATGAGCACGCCAAACAACAGCGAAAGGATGATCGCGACGCCGGACGAGGTCGGGATCTCGGTGAACAGCAGTTTCAGCACGATCGGCTGGGTATTGAGCACGCCAATCACCAGACCGGCGGCGAGAAAAATCAATGCGACAACCAGGCGGACGGTACTCATCGGGCGGCTCCCTGCGCTTGCCAGTCAAGCGCTAGCTTAGCCGAGCAACGACCTCGCGCGCAGCAGGATGCGTTCCCGCCCCGGTTTCGGTCCCCTCCCGGCTTCGCGGAAGGAGCCGGTTCAGTCCGTGCTTTCCTCGATCGGGGTGACGTCGCTGACGCGTTCGCGCAGCTCCTTGCCGGGCTTGAAATGGGGAACATGCTTGGCCGGCAGCGCAACCGAATCGCCGGTCTTGGGATTGCGCCCCATGCGGGGCGGGCGATAGTGCAGCGAGAAACTGCCAAAACCGCGGATTTCGATGCGATCGCCCTGTGCCAACGCCCCGGCCATCATCTCCAGCAATGCCTTCACGGCCAGATCGACGTCTTCGGCCTTCAGGTGCGGCTGGCGGCGGGTCAGGATTTCGATGAGTTCTGATTTGGTCATCGCGCAGGCTGTCGGGCGGATACGTTCCGCACCGACCCGGGTGGAGAACCCGGGCCGGTCGGAAGCTTGTGTTGCTTACAACGGAGTTGCTTGGCTTACTCGGACTTGTTGCCGTCCAGCTGCGCGCGCAGCAGCGCGCCCAGCGTGGTGGTGCCGCCCGACGCGGACTGGTATTCCTCCAGCACTTCGCGCATTTCGGCTTCGTCCTTCGCCTTGATCGACAGCTGCAGGGTGCGGCCCTTGCGATCCATGCCGATGAACTTGGCTTCGATCTTGTCGCCGACCTTCAGGTGCTGGCTGGCGTCGTCGATGCGCTCGTTGGCGATGTCGCGAGCCGACACATAGCCTTCGATGCCGTCGGCCAGTTCGATCACGGCGCCCTTGGCGTCGACTTCCTTCACCACGCCTTCGACCTTCGAGCCCTTCGGATGCGCCGCCATGTACTGGCCGAACGGATCCTGCTCCAGCTGCTTGACGCCCAGGCTGATGCGCTCGCGCTCCGGATCAACCGCCAGCACCACGGCTTCCAGCGTGTCGCCCTTCTTGAAGTTGCGCACGATGTCTTCGCCGGTGGTGTTCCAGCTGATGTCGGACAGGTGCACCAGGCCGTCGATGCCGCCGTCCAGGCCGATGAAGATGCCGAAGTCGGTGATCGACTTGATCTGGCCCGACACCTTGTCGTTCTTCTTGTGGGTGGCGGCGAAGGTTTCCCACGGATTGGCGGCAACCTGCTTCATGCCCAGCGAGATGCGGCGACGCTCTTCGTCCACGTCCAGCACCATCACTTCGACTTCGTCGCCGACCTGCACGACCTTGGACGGGTTGACGTTCTTGTTGGTCCAGTCCATCTCGGACACGTGCACCAGGCCTTCCACGCCCGGCTCGATTTCGACGAACGCGCCGTAATCGGTGACGTTGGAGACCTTGCCGAACACGCGGCTGTTGGCCGGGTAACGGCGGGCGATGTTGTCCCACGGATCCTCGCCCAGCTGCTTCAGGCCCAGCGAGACGCGGTTGCGCTCACGGTCGTACTTGAGCACGCGGACATCCAGTTCCTGGCCGACTTCGACCACTTCGGACGGATGACGCACGCGCTTCCACGCCATGTCGGTGATGTGCAGCAGGCCGTCGATGCCGCCCAGGTCGACGAACGCGCCGTAGTCGGTGAGGTTCTTGACCACACCCTTCAGCACCACGCCTTCCTGCAGCTTGTCCATCAGCTGCTCGCGCTCTTCCGAATGCTCGCTCTCGACCACCGCACGGCGGGAGACGACCACATTGTTGCGCTTGCGATCCAGCTTGATGAGCTTGAACTCCAGCTCCTTGCCTTCCAGGTAGCCCGGGTCGCGGACCGGACGGACATCGACCAGCGAGCCCGGCAGGAACGCGCGGACGTCCTTGATGTCGACGGTGAAACCACCCTTGACCTTGCCGCTGATGCGGCCGGTGATGGTTTCGTTCTTCTCCAGCGCCTGCTCCAGTTCGTCCCACACCATGGCGCGCTTGGCCTTCTCGCGCGACAGGACGGTTTCGCCAAAGCCGTTCTCGATCGAGTCGAGGGCCACCTTCACTTCATCGCCCACGCCCACGTCGATCTCGCCGGCGTCGTTCCGGAACTGTTCGATCGGCACGATGCCTTCGGACTTCAGGCCGGCGTTGATCACCACCACGTCGTTGCGGACTTCCACGACGACGCCGGTGACGATGGCGCCAGGCTTCAGCTTGGCCAGTTGGGTCTGGCTCTGTTCAAACAGTTCGGCAAATGATTCGGTCATTGTTGATTACTCGGTTGGACACACGGACGGGTGCGCGCCTCGCGGCGTTCCCCCGTCCACCCTTTCGGCACCTGATGAAAAAGTGCCGTGTGTAGTTGGAAGTGGAAAAACCGTCGCCCCGGTGCAGGCACCGGAGAACGGAGCTTGTTTCTGCTGGCGGATTTACGCGGCGTGCCGGCCCCGGAGTCGCCGCGATGGATTGCGATCAACGGCTCACGATGGCCAGTACGCGCGCCACGACTTCGTCGATGCCCAGGCCGGTGGTGTCGATGTGGACGGCGTCGTCGGCCGGCCGCAGGGGCGCCACCGTGCGCTGCGCGTCACGGGCGTCGCGGGCGAGAATCTCGCGTAGCAGACCGTCTAAGGTAACCGAAACCCCTTTGTCTTTCAACTGCTTATAGCGCCTTTCCGCCCTCTCCTCGGCGCTGGCGGTCAGGAACACCTTGTAAGAGGCGTCCGGGAAGATGACCGTGCCCATGTCCCGGCCGTCCGCGACCAGCCCGGGGGCCTGCCGGAAAGCCCGCTGGCGCTCCTTCAGCGCCGATCGGACCTCCGGAATCGCGGCGATGGCCGAAGCCAGCGCGCCGGTGGTCTCCAGCCGCAGTTCCTCGGTCGCGTCCACGTCGTCGACGATGACCCGCAGGCCCTGCGGGCCGTCCTGGAAGCGGACCCGGGTATCGAAGGTACAGCGGACCAGCGCCGCGGGGTCCGAAATGTCCAGATCCGCCCAGCTGGCCGCCACTCCCACCGCACGGTAGAGCGCGCCGGAATCCAAATAGTGCCAGCCCAGGCGGTCGGCGACGATGCGGCTGACCGTACCCTTGCCGGCGCCGGAAGGGCCATCGATGGTGAGGACGGGGATGGTGTCGGACATGGGGAATCCTGTGGTTTTCCACCTATTATGCCGCCCCGCGCGGACCACTCCCGCGACGCTTTCCCCGCGATTCCAGCAACCACTTGATGCGGCTGGGGAAATACCCTTAGAATAGCGGGCTTCGTTTCGCCCCATATTCTTTTACGCCGAGGTTTCATCATGAAGGTCCTGTCCTCCCTGAAGTCGGCGAAGGCCCGTCACCGCGACTGCAAGGTGGTCCGCCGCCGCGGTAAGGTCTTCGTGATCTGCAAGTCCAATCCGCGTTTCAAGGCGCGCCAGCGCTGAGTTTCCGCATCGCGGGCAGCCTTCCGGCCCAGCCCGCACGGAGCTCCCGGAAAACCGCCCTCGGGCGGTTTTTTGTTGCTTGGCATTTGCTATAAAGGCCGCCTCTTTCCGGGGAAATCCGCCATGAACCGTCGCATCCTCGTCGTCCCGATGTCCGTGCTGCTGGGCTTGGCCGCCAATGCCTCCGCCGGCGACACGCTGCTGTTGGATCGCGTGCAGGAAACCGCCGCCCAGGCCGCGCCGGTGCGTGGCTGGAGCAGCCAGCAGGTGCAGGCGCGCTTCGGCGAGCCCCAGCAGAAGCTGGAACCCCGCGGCGGCCAGAAGCGCCAGTGGCCGACGATCCATCGCTGGGTCTACCCGGCCTTTACCGTGTACTTCGAGCGCGATCGCGTGATCGACGTGGTCGCCAACCAGGCCGGTGCCGACGAAATCGGGCCCAAGCCCCCCATCCGCTGACCCTTGCAACTGATTGGTACGATGACCGACGCTTTTCGCTTTCCCGCCGAGTGGGAACCCCAGTCCGCGATCCTGATTGCCTGGCCGCATGCCGATACCGACTGGGCCGAACGCCTGGGCGATGTCGAGGAAACCTATGTGGCGCTGGTGGCGGCCATCACCCGTTTCCAGGACGTGGTGATCTGCGTGGCCGACGATGACCTGCAGACCTACGCGGAGGCGCGCCTGCGCTCGGCGCGGGTGGACATGGAGCGCGTGCGCTTTGTGCCGGCCGAGTATGACGACACCTGGTTGCGCGACTCGGGTCCGATCAGCCTGCGCGATGGCGGCCGCTTCAAGCTGCTGGATTTCCGCTTCACCGGCTGGGGCGGCAAGTTCGAGGCCAGCCGCGACGATCGCCTGGTCGGCGAATTGTCCGGCATGAATCTGTTTCATAACTATTTTGTCCAAAGCATTGATTTTGCTTTGGAAGGTGGTGCGATTGAAACCGACGGCGAAGGCACCCTGCTGACCACCTGGCAGTGCCTGCACGAGCGCCATCCGCAGGCCAGCCGGGAAGAGCTAACCACCCGCCTGGCGGCGTGGCTGAAGCAGGACCGGGTGCTGTGGCTCGACCACGGTTATCTGGAAGGCGACGACACCGACGCCCATATCGACACCCTCGCCCGCTTCGCGCCGGGCGACGCCATTGTGTTCCAGGCCTGCGACGATCCGGCTGACTCCCACTTCGATGCGCTGCAAGCCATGGCCGCGGACATCGCCGCCCTGCGCACCCGCGCGGGCGAGGCGTACCGCCAGTTCCCGTTGCCGTGGGCGCGCCCGGTGCTCGACAACGGCCGTCGGCTGGCCGCTTCGTATGCCAACTACCTGATCCTCAATGGCGCGGTGCTGATGCCGGCATATGGTGATCCGGCCGATGCCAAGGCGGCGGACGTGCTCGCGGCCGCCTATCCGGGTCGCGAAATCGTGCAGGTGCCCTGCCGCGCGCTGATCTGGCAGAACGGCAGCCTGCACTGCATCACCATGCAATTGCCGCAGGGCCTGCTCTCCGCGGCCTGAGCGGTTGCGGGTACAGGCGTCACCGGACGGGACGGATTCCATGGAATCCGTCCCGTTTCACATTTCAGGCCCGAAGCATCGTCACTAGGTCTTTCGTTGGGGCGGCGTTGAACGCTTCGTTTACACACGCCCGGCACCAATCACTGATAACGCTCTCTTGCCCAGTGCGGAGGAGCCCACGGTGTACACACGACGCCAATTCCTTGCTTCCACTGCCGCGGCCGCTGCGGGTATTGGCCTGGCGGCCTGCCGCGATTCGGCCCGGGCCGGCCTGTCGCAGGAGGCTCCGGGCAAGGCGCCCGCCGCCGATGCCACGCCGCCCGGCCCCCTCAATACCCGCCTCATCCCGCGCACGCAGGAACGCATTCCGGTCATCGGCATGGGCACGTCCGGCAGTTTCGAGGTCGGCACGGGTACTGCGGAACGGGATCCGCTGCGCGATGTGTTGAAACGGTTCTTCGCCGCCGGCGCGAGCGTCATCGATACCGCCCCGACCTACGGCACCGCCGAGGACGTGCTCGGCCCGCTG
>NZ_JANJUE010000358.1 GCF_024710765.1 Pseudoxanthomonas sp. | reverse complement strand
AATCTACACTCGTAAAACTACGTCAACCCGTATGGAGCCCAATAAACCACAAGCCATTGACCCTGCCATCGCAGAGCTTCACCCGTACCTGGACAAGGGACTGGAAGGAATCGTCGCTTTTTCGTCGCGTAAAAGTTTCATCGATGGGGCCAAAGGGGAACTCATCTACGCCGGATACTCCATCGAAACCCTGGCGGAACACGCCACTTTCGAGGAAGTCTGCTATCTGCTCTGGTACGACAAACTGCCGAACGCCACGGAATTGGCCCAGCTCCATACCGACCTTCAAGCCAACCGCTCCCTGCCCGACTACCTGCTGGCCTATCTGAAGAGCACGAATTCGAAATCCGAGCCGATGCACGTGCTCCGCACCGCGGTATCGATGCTGGCCGACGACGATGCCGAGGCCGAGAGCATGGATTTCGACGCGAACATGCGCAAGGCGATCCGTCTCACGGCCAAGATGCCGACCATCATCGCCGCGTTCGACCGCATCCGCAACGGCAAAGAGTATGTCGCTCCGCTGACCACCGGCTCCACGGCCTACAACTTCCTGTACATGCTCAACGGCGAAGAGCCGGGCAGCCATGCCGAGCGTGTGATGGACCTGTGCCTGGTGCTTCATGCCGAGCACGGCATGAACGCGTCGACGTTCACGGCACGCGCCATCGCCTCCACCCTCTCCGACATGCATTCGGCCATCACCGGCGCCATCGGCTCGTTGAAAGGTCCGCTGCATGGCGGCGCCAACACGGCGGTCATGGAGATGCTGATGCACCTGGACAAAGACACCGACATCGTGGCCTTCGTGAAAGGCAAACTCGAGCGGAAAGAGAAACTGATGGGCTTCGGTCACCGCGTGTACAAGACCTTCGACCCGCGTGCCACCCAGCTGCGCATCCTGGCCAAAGACCTGGCCAAGGAAGTGAACATGGAATACCTGTACAACTGGTCGGAAGCCATTCTCAAAACCATGAAGGAAGAGAAGAACATCGATCCGAACGTCGACTTCTTCTCGGCCACCGTCTACTACTCGATGGGGATCCATCCGGACCTGTACACCGCCATTTTCGCGATGTCGCGCATCTCGGGTTGGACAGCCCACTACATCGAGCAACTCGGAAACAACCGCCTGATCCGTCCTCGCCAGCTCTATCTCGGCGAAAAAGGCCTCGCCTGGACGCCCGTCGGCGAACGCTAACCGATGGCTGCCATGCACCACCTGGATGACACAGACGTACAGATCCTGAACCATCTTCAGGACAACGGCCGCGCCCAGCGGAACAAACTCGCTGAAATGGTGGGACTCTCCGTCCCATCCGTTTCC
>NZ_JANJUE010000134.1 GCF_024710765.1 Pseudoxanthomonas sp. | reverse complement strand
GGCGAAGATTAGCCCCTCCCGAAAGCGTGGGTTCTCGACTTGACTCTGGCCACTGAGAAGGTGAGACTTGCACCCTGCCCTTGACCACTACCCGGTTAGGGTGAAGATTGGAAACCCAATGAAAACACGGGTTTCGGCTCCATCCGATGGACGAAATCGCCGCGATGGAGTTCCTGCTGGACAAGATGAAGAACACCAAGTCCAACGACGAGTTCTTCGCTTCGATGAAGCGCTGAGCCAGCAGCAAGACGAAAACGCCGGCCCACGCCGGCGTTTTTCTTTTCCGCATCCCCTACCCGGACACCGCCATGGATCAACTCAATGCGATGCGCGCTTTCCGGCGGGTCGTCGAACTGGGCGGCTTCGCCCGTGCCGCCGACGATCTGGGTGTCTCCGCGGCCGGCCTGAGCAAGCAGCTCCGGCAACTGGAAGAACACCTCGGCGCGGTGCTGCTGCAGCGGACCACGCGCCGCATGAGCTTGACCGATGCCGGGCAGGCCTATTTCGGCGAGTGCTGCCGCCTGCTGGACGAGATGGAACGGGTCGAACATGCGCTGCGCGCGCAGGCCGGCCAGGTCGAGGGCCGGCTGCGGGTCAACGCGCCGACCTCGTTCGGCCTGGCGGTGCTGTCGCCGCTGCTGGGCACGTTCCTGGCCCGTCATCCGCGATTGAAGCTGGATCTGGTGCTGGATGACCGGGTGCTGGACGTGATCGGCACCGGCTTCGACGTCTCCCTGCGCGTGCGCAGCACGCTGGAGGATTCCTCGCTGGTCGCACGCCGGCTCGGCACGATCCAGCAGGTGCTGTGCGCTGCACCGGATTACCTGCACCGTCACGGCATGCCGGAAACGCCCGCGGATCTGTCCGGCCACGACGTGCTCGCCTACGCCCTGGCCGACACGCCGGACAGCTGGCAGCTCCAGGGCCCGGAGGGAACGACCCGGGTGGCGCTGCCGCCGGCACGGACCGTCGTCAACAACAGCCTGATCCTGCGCGACCTGCTGTGCGCCGGTCTCGGCATCGGCGCGCTGCCTTCCTTCCTGGCGGCGCCCGCGATCGCCGGGGGACGCCTGCAACGCGTCCTGCCAGCCTGCGCTTATCCGCAGCGGCACGTCCATGCGATCTACCCCACCGCGCGGCACCTGCCGCCCAAGGTGCAGGTCTTCATCGATTTCCTCGCCCGGGCACTGCCGCCGTTGCTGGAAGGCGATTCGTAACCGGCAGCGAAAACTGTCCGCACCGCGGACGCATTTTTCGGCGTCGGCCACGCATTCAAGCTGTGAATCCCCAGGCGGCTGTTCCAGGCCGCTTCCCCACGAGGATTCCCGCAATGCTCCCTTCGCTTCGATCTTCCCTGCGTCGCCTGACCCTGGCCGCAGGGTTCGCCGCATCCCTTTCCGCCGCCGCCAACGGCCACGCCGGCAAAGTCGGCACCAGCCCCTGGGGCCCTGGCGACGAAATCGGCCGCCTCAACCTGATCACGCCCGAATCCCGCGCCGCGATCCTGTCGCGCGTCGACGGTCGTCGCGCCTATGACCTGGCCACCGACTACTACATTGGCATGCCCAGCTGGCAGGGCGCGGGCGATCCGCACTACCAGTTCTGGATGACCCACACCCCGCGCGGCACCGCCGTCGACGACCCGATGGCGGTGGGCGAGCCGCTCAACGCCAGCACCAGCTACACCGGCACCGCCTTCTCGATGTACAGCCACACCGGCACCCACATCGACGCGCTCAACCACTTCGGTTTGCACGGAAGGATCTGGAACGGCTTCAGCGCCGACGAGCATCTCGGCGATCGCGGCTGGCGCAAGGCCGGCATCGAGAAATTCCCGAACCTGATCGCACGTGGCGTGCTGATCGACGTCGCCGCCGCCAATGGCGTGGAAATGCTGCCGGATCAGTACCGCATCACCCGCGCGGATCTGCAGGCGGCGCTGGCGAAGCAGAAACTGAAATTGCAGCGCGGCGACGTCGTGTTGATCCGGACCGGCCGGATGCGCCTGTTCGGCCAGGCGGAGGCCTACATGGCCAATCCCCCGGGGATGAGCCTGGACGCGGCGCGCTTTCTGGTCGAGGACGGTGGCGCGATGGTGGTCGGCGCGGACAACCTGAGCTTCGAGACGTTTCCTTCGCAGGAACCCGACGCCTATGTTCCGCTCCACACCTACCTGCTCGCCGAACAGGGCGTGCCGATCATCGAGCTGATCGCGCTGGATGAACTTTCGCGCGACAAGGTCTATGAGTTCGCCTTCATCGGTGGGCCGCTGAAAATCCGCGGCGGCGACGCGGCGCCGCTGCGGCCGATCGCGTTGCCGCTGCGATGACCCCGCATGCGGCAGCGGTCATTTGACCGGAACCAACCCCACGATGGGTTTCGCCGGATCATTGCAGGAACGCCCCGCACGCTGGCGAGGCGTTCCCTGCAGGGAGGACCGGTAGCCTCAGCCCGACAATGGCGTGAGCAGGCGCCGGCCCTTGCCGATCTCGTAGACGCCGCCCGCCACCATCGCGTCCGGGCTGCCGCCTTCTCCGCGCTCCGACTGCATCCATGGCGCACTCTGGCGAGGCCCGGGAACATAGACCTCCCACCGGCCATAGCCCGGCGCCTTCTTCCCGGGCATCTTGTAGTCCACCGGCACGCGCACCAGCCAGAACGGCGCATCCACCGCAGCCCCCTCGGTGGGAGGCTGGAAGGTCCATTTCCTGGCCGCGACCAGGCTCGCCTCGGAAAACGCGTCGCGGGCCTGCTGCATCAGTCGCTCGTCGCCGACGAAGCCCAGATTGACCTGTTCGGTAATCACATCCGCGACCGTGCCGTCACGCCCCACCTTGACCACCAGGTACACGGTGCCCTGGGCGCCCAGGCGCGCCGCGCCTCCCGGATAGGCGGGGGGCTGGAGCTTGATGCTCCGCACGGAGTCGTTGCGCTGCTGGCGCTCCTCCGGACTGATCGCCTCGTCGCCGAAATGGCTGCCGCGGAGCGCCACCTGGAAGTCGCCATTCGGCAGCTTGTTGGCGACCACCCGCAGGCTCATCCGCGCCTTGCCGCGACGCGCGACGCCATCCACCAGGATCGGCTCGAACTTCCAGCCGGCGGCCGCCTTTTCGACCAGGCCGATCACGGCCTCGGGCAGCTTGTCGCGCTGGTCGATGTCCAGTTTCTCCACCGCGCCCTCCGGCTCGATGATGATCGCGCCGGTCACCAGCATGCTGGCTTCGACCTGCTGGCGGACCTCCTTGATGCCGGCGCCCGCCGTGCAGGCGATGCCAAGCAGGCACGCGAACGCCAGCCATCGACCCATGCCATGCGTTCCCTTTTTCATGTCGCCCGCTCCTTCAATATCCGGTCGGTGCCGGAGCACCCGATAGATCCATTCCCACGATGGCTCACCCTCCGCCTTCCAGCCGCGTGAAAGGCGAATCCAGCGCCATCGGGCGCTGTTCGTCGCCTCGCTTCAGCAGGGCCGTGCATTCGGGTTTGTCGGCCTTCGATTGCGTGGAAGCGGTGCCGTGCGGACGGGATTCGAAGTGGAGGGGAACCCGCATCCGGGTCCGCACCGGCTTTCCATCCACCTCTTCCGGCATGAAGCGGACCTGTTTCATCCAGTCCTCGATCGCCGGCCGGAACAGGCGCTTGCTGCCCGAGGGCGTGAATTCGAGCGACTCCAGCGTGGTACCGCCATCCGGCTCGACCACGAACTGCACCACGCCCCTGTGGTTGGCGTTCTTCCCCGCCGCTTCGCGCGGATAGGGGGGAACGATCTTCCCGTCCGGTCGTGGCGTACCCGGCCCGGCGCCCTTGTAGTCGATCGCCAGCTGGTAACCGTCCGCCGTTGGCGCGGCACAGGCGCCCACGGTGAGATAGGTCTTGCCGGCACGCGCCTGCCCGTCGACGTCCGGGGGAACGAATCGCCATTGCATGATCTGGTCCCGGACAAAGGTTGCCACTGCCTCCGGCATCTGCTCCGGAAGCTGGATTTCCGTCGGGCGCCCCGTCGCGTCGATGCTGACCGCAGCCCGGGTCTGGAACACGAACAATTCCTTTTCTTCCGGGCCCGTTGCCGAAGCGGTGCTGGTGCCCGCCATCAACAGCAGCGCGCCCAACATCCGGCGACCCTGCAACGAAGAATTCCTTGCGTTCATTGCGTCTCCATTCTGGTTCGGCAGCGCCGGCCGAGGCCATCCGGACGCCGTGCGACATTCATAGCGAACTGCCGATCACTGGCGTTTTCAGTTTCATCGAATAGTCCAGCGCCAGGACTTCACCCTCTTTCAGGCCGGACGCGTCGAACGCCTGCCGGGATGGGTCGAGCCACGGGATCGTCCTGGCCGGGCCGGCGGACTCGTAGTGCCAACCTTCGCGCGGCGGGCGATCCACGTTCATGCGATAGCTGATCGGCACGATCAGGGTGGTGTCGCCTTCCGCGTGCGGGGCAGCGTCCGCGGGCTCGAACGTCCAGTTGCGCGCCGCTTCCACCGATGCGGTTTCGAGCATCGGTCCCCACTTCTCCGCGGCCTTGGCCGCGACCTTCTTGTAGGGCCAGGAGGTCTGTACCGCCACCGCGTCGGTCACCTTGCCCGACGCATCAACCCGGATCGCCACCAGCACGTCGCCACCCACGCCGTTGATCGCCGCCTGCTTCGGATAGCGCGGCGGCTTCATCGAGATCGCATCGCGATAGCCCGAGAAGCGGACATGCTCCACCTGCAACCGGAAGCCCTCGTCGACCTGCCTGGCGATCAGCGTCAGGTGAAGCCGCGCCTTCGCGTGCGTCGCCCGTCCGTCGCGCATCACCGGTTCGAACTTCCATTGCCGGACCGAACGCTCGACCAGCGCCTTGACCGCTGGCGTCAGTTCGGTGTCGATCCGGTAGTCGAACACCGCTCCGGTCGGATCAACCCCGATTTCTCCGTTCACCGGCAACCGCAACCCCGCATCCTGCGCCAAGGCGTTCATCGCCAGCAGGCACAACGCCAATCCCCACGCTCTATTCATTGTCCGCTCCTCCGTTCCATCCGTGCCGCACCTCCGTGCACTTCGACCCCGGCCCGGATCGCCTAGAGCGCTGCCCCGATCACCGGCGTCTTCAACTTCACCGCAAGATCCAGTGCCAGTACCTCGCCTTGCTTCAGTCCGGAGGCGTCGAAAACCTGTTGTTCCGGAGTCAGCCAGGGAATGGGATTGGCCGGGCCCGCCGACTCGTAGCGCCAGCCCGTGTCGGGCGGAGTGGCGTCGCCCACCCAGAAATTCACGGGAACCACCAGGGTCGCATCGCCGGTTTCTTGCGATGCCGCATCCGCCGGTTCGAAGACCCATCGACGCGCGGCTTCCAGCGATGCCTTTTCCAGCACCTTTCCCCAGTAGCGTCGTGCCGCCTCGTTGATCTTGCTGTTGGGCCAGGAGGTCTGCACGGCGGATGCGTCCACGACGCGCCCTTCCGCGTTCACCCGCACCGCCACCAGGACATTGCCGCTGACGCCGCCCCTGGCTGCTTCCACCGGATAACGCGGTGGCGTCATCTTGATCGAGGCCCGATAGGTGGAGAACTGCACGCGCTCCACCTGCAACTGGTAGCCCGCGGGCACCGGCTGCGCGATCAGGGTCAGGTGCATGCGCGCCTTGGCGTGGGTGGCGACGCCGCCACGCAGCACGGGCTCGAACTTCCATTGCCGTACCGAGCGTTCGACCAGCGCGGCGACTGCCGGCGTCAATTCGGTATCGAGCCGATAATCGAACACCGCTCCCGCCGGATCGATGCCAATCTCGCCGTTCACCGGCATTCGCAGTTCCGCGGTCTGGGCGTTGGCCACGGCGGCCAGCAGCCACAGCGCGATTCCCCATATCCCCTTCATCGCCCTCTCCCTGGATGAATCCCCGGCGCCGAGCCTAGCGCGGTCGCGGGCCGCCTTCAATCAGGACCATCGCCCCGGATTCCGGGAGCGACCGGCATAATGGGCCGGAGGTGAATGCATGCACGGTAGTGGCCTAGAGCTGACATTGGTGTTCCTGCTGGCCGCGGTCATCGCCGTGCCGGTGTTCAAGCGGCTGGGCATCGGTGCGGTGCTGGCCTATCTGGTCGCCGGCGTGGTGCTGGGGCCGGACGGCATGGCCCTGATCCGGGACGCGGACCGGATCCTGGATGCGGCGGAAATCGGCGTGGTGATGATGCTGTTCGTCATCGGCCTGGAACTGTCGCCGTCGCGCCTGCGGGTGATGCGCAAGCCGGTATTCGGCGCGGGCGGGCTGCAGGTGCTGCTGACCGCGCTGGCACTGGGCGGCATCGCCCTGCTCGCCGAGCATCACTGGAAGACCTCCCTGGTCATCGGCCTGGGCCTGGCGCTGTCCTCGACGGCGGTCAGCCTGCAATTGCTGTCCGAACGCAAGGAACTGACCAGCGAACACGGGCGCCTGGGTTTCGCCATCCTGCTGTTCCAGGACCTGGTGGCGATTCCGCTGCTGGCGGCGATCCCGCTGCTGGGGGGCGCCAAGAACGAGACCCTGACCTGGACCATGGTGTTCCAGGCGATCGGCGCGATGGCGATCGTCATCTTCGGTGGCCGCCTGATCCTGCGGCACATGTTCCGGGTGGTGGCGCGCACGCGGATGCCGGAAGTGTTCACCGCCAGCGCGCTGCTGGTGGTGCTGGGCACGGCCTGGTTCATGCAGCTGGCCGGACTGAGCGCGGGCCTGGGCGCGTTCCTGGCAGGCGTGCTGTTGTCGGATTCGGAGTTCCGTCACGAACTGGAATCGCAGATCGAACCGTTCAAGGGCCTGCTGCTCGGCCTGTTCTTCATCGCCGTCGGCATGGACATCGATCTGGACCGGGTGATGAACGAGCCGCAGATCATCACCGCCGGCGTGCTGGTGCTGCTGCTGGTTAAGTTCGGCATCCTGTTCCTGCTCGGCCTGTGGCCGGGCCGGCTGGACGTGCGCGGCGCGCTGATGCTCGGTGGCGCGCTGTGGCTGGGCGGCGAATTCGCCTTCGTGGTGTTCAACGAGGCCGCGCGGGTGAAGCTGCTGGATGCCGACGTGCGCGATCGCCTGGTCGCGATCGTGGGCGTATCCATGGCGCTGACGCCGCTGTTGATGATGGGGCTGTCGCGGTGGGTGTCGGGCATCGCCCGGCCGATGCCGGATCGGCGCGCCTTCGACGACATCCCGGACCAGACGCCGCAGGTGCTGATTGCCGGCATGGGCCGGTTCGGCCAGATCGTGGCGCGCGTGCTGACCTCGCAGCGCATTCCTTTCGTCGCCCTCGAACACAGCCCGGAAACGGTGGATACATTGCGCCGGTTCGGCGGTGCGCGCATCTACTACGGCGATCCCACGCGCCCGGATCTGCTGCGGTCGGCCGGTGCGCAGCACGTCAAGGTGTTCGTGATCGCGATGGATGATCCGGATACCAACATCAAGGCGGTGCGCTTGATCCGCCGGATGTATCCGAACGCCAAGGTGCTGGCGCGCGCGCGCAACCGCCAGCATGCCTGGCGGCTGATGGATCTGAGCACCGAACCCTTCCGCGAGACCCTGGGGACCAGCCTGGAAATGGCCGAACAGACCCTGGTGGCATTGGGGCGTTCACCCGAGGCGGCGGCCCAGCAGGCGCGACGCTTCCGCGAGCACGACGAGAAGCTGTTGCGCGCGCAGTACCTGGTCTATGACGACGATGCGGCGGTGATCCAGACCGCACGCGATGCGGTCGGCGATCTGGAAAAGCTGTTCGAGGCCGATGCCAGCGGCGAAGACGAAGCCGACGCGTCGCCTGCCGCGACGGATGCCACGCCCCGCGCGACCTGAAGCGCAAGGGCAAGACAAAGCCTGGAACCCGCGTTTACGCCGGTTCCCTCAGCCGCGCGGTTCGCGCAGGAAGCGGGCCATCGAGGCCCCCGGCGCGACCGGCACGAACTCGCCGGCCACGTCGACGAAGCCGCGCATCACCGCGACCTCGCGCGGCGTGCGGTTGAGCGCATCGCGCAGATCCGGATCCGCGCCCGCGCGCAGCAGCCGCTGGACTACCCGCAACAGGCCATGCAGCGCGGCCAGATGCAGCGGGCCGAATCCACGCGGATCCTGGGTCTCCAGCGACACGTCCTCGTCCAGCAGGCGTTCGACGCCCGCCAACACGACTTCCTCGTCGCACGCGGTGCCGGGCTCGGCGCGCGCGCCCAGCAGCAGCAGCAGCGGCGTCACCGATCCGGCGGCGACCTGATCGGGTTCGGCGCCGGACAGCAGCAGGGTGTCGAACAACGCGACCAGGCGCGGCTTGTCGCGCGAGGTGAAGCCGTACAGCGCGGCGCAATGCAGCGGCGTCAGGCCCTGCGCGTCCCCGGCATGCACGTTCGCGCCCGCGGTCAGCAGGCGCGCGACGATGTCCGGCAATCCCAGCGCGGCGGCCAGCATCAGCACGGTGACGCCGCCCGGCAGGCGGTGCTCCAGCGCCGCGCCGGCCTGCAGCAACAGGGCGACGATTTCGGCCTGGCGCATGCTCACCGCCGCCGACAGCGGGGTGGCGCCGGTATTGGCGGCGCGCTGCGGATCCGCGCCGCGTGCCAGCAGCAATTCCACCACCGCGCGGTGGCCGCCGCCGGCCGCACGCAACAGCGCGGTGCAGCCCTGCGCATCCGGCGAGTCGACCGTGAATCCCAGATCCAGCAGCCGCCGCACGGCGTCCGCGTCGCCCGCCATCGCCGCGGCCGGCAGATCCGCGGCGCGCAGCGCGCGGCGCGGCAATGCCCAGCCCCGCCAGTCCAGCCAATCGGCCAGATCGCGGCGGCCACTGGCGAGGGCGACGCCCAGCGGCGTCTGCCCGTCGGCCGCGCGCGAATCCGGGCGCGCGCCCTTGGCGACCAGTTGGCGCAAGGCCAGTTCGCGGCCCAGCGCCGCCGCCAGATGCAGCGCGGTCATGCCATGGCTGTCGCGCGCTTCGCGGTCCACGCCGATGTCCAGCAGCCGATCCAGCAGCCGCGACCAGCCCAGGCGCACCGCCAGGGCTAGCGGCGGATCGCCCAGCGGGGACGTGGCGAACGGATCCGCGCCGCGTTCCAGCAGATCGCAGGCGAACTGTTCCAGTCCGCGCCCGACCTGCTCGCCACGCGCGCAGGCATCCAGGAAGCGGGCCAGGCCACCGGCGCCGGCGGGAGAGACGCCACGGCGCAGCATCACCTGGATCGAGGCGAGGGCTTCGCCGCCGCGCGAAAGCAGCGCGAACAGCGGCGTGTCGCCGGCCGGATCCAGCGCGTCGGCATCCGCGCCCTGCGCCAGCAGCCAATCCAGCCGCTGCGGCGACAATGCGATCTCGGGATCGTGCAGCAGGCTGCCCAGTTCCTGCCGCGACGCCAGCCGCACCAGCGAAGCCAGCTCGGCGCGCGGACGATCCGCGTGCAGGCCTTCCCGCAGCAGCGCGATTGGCGCGCGATCCGGCGGTGGCTGGTCATCGTCGCCGATGCTGACCGCCGCCGGCAGCGGATAGGTCGCATCCAGCGCGGACACGATCGCCCAGCGACCGGCCTCGGCGGCCAGATCCACGGCGCGGCGTCCCTGCGTGTCGGGCTGATCGGCCGCCACGCCGAGTTCCAGCAGGCGCCGGATCAGGGCGGGCGACGCATTCTCCGAGGCGCAGGCGACGCGCACCGCATTGCGTTGTTCGGCATCGGCCACGGCCACATCCACCCCCGCCTCGGCCAGCCGTTCCAGCACGGCGATGCGACCGCCGCGCGCGGCTTCCAGCCAGGGCGTGCGGCCATGGGCATCGTGCGCATGCGCATCCGCGCCCGCGGCCAGCAGCGTGTTGACGATGTCGATGTGCCCGGCCAGCGCGGCTTCGTGGAGCGCGCTGCGGCGCTGGCCATCGCGGGTGTCCACCTTGGCCCGGTGCTTGAGCAGCAATTGCACGCCAGCCGGATCGTCTTCCTCGGTGGCCGCCGCCGCCAACAGCACCGGCTGCGCGTTCGCCGGCTCGGGCCGCGCGCCGCGTTCGAGCAGGAACTTGGCCAGCCGCCAGTTGCCGGCCACGCAGGCCACGCCCAGCGGCGTCAGCCCGTCCTGGTTGACCGCGTCGATCTCGGCGGCGGCATCGCGCAGCAGCGCGACCACGCCGGGATCGGAACTGCGCGCGGCATGGTGCAGCGGGGTATTGCCCTCGCCGTCGGTGACCCGCGGATCCGCGCCGTTGGCCAGCAGGGTGGTCACCGCGTCGGGGCGGCCGTGCCAGCTGTCGCGGGTGGCCGCCAGCAGCGGCGTCATCCCGGCCTGCGCGTGGTTGAGATCCACGCCTTGGCCGATCAGCGCGCGTAGCAGGCGCAGATCCGGCAGTACCGCCGCCAGCACGGCGAGGCTGCGCTGGTCGCGCGAACCGGCCGGCGGCAGCGCGTGTGCATCGGCGCCGGCGTCCAGCAGTTCCAGCGCGCGATCAACCCGGCCGGTGCGGGCGGCCTCGAACAGCGCCAGTTCCAGGTCCGCCTCGTGCAACAGGGAATCCGGCGCGGTTTCCTGCTCGACCGCGGCTGGCACGCCACCGGCCATGTCGACCACGGGCAACCCGCGCGCCGCGGCAATGGACTGGATGCCCCAGTGCAGCAACGGCAGGGACAGCACATACAGCGGCGAGACAATCGGGCGGGCGGTCGCGGACAGCAGATCCGGCCACGCCAGGATCAGGCCCCCGGCCACCGCCAGCGCGACCAGCGCGGCCACGCCCAAACCACGCCAAGCGTGGAAATCCCGCTCGGCCAATGCACGCCAGTGCCAGCCCAGGCTGCCGGGCTCGCGTTCGATGCCCTGCCACAGTGGCCAGGTCCGCCACAGGCCGATCAGCAACACCCCAATCACCGCGCTCAGGCCCAGCGCCGCCGCCAGGCTGCCACTGTCCCGCAAGGCCGACAGCGGCCAGGCGATCAGCAGTGCCACGACGACGAACGCCGCGCCCCAGCCGATCAGCAGCGCCGGCAGCGATTCGCGCCAGTCGCGTGCGACCGGCAGCGGCCGGCTGCGCCGCTGCCAGGAGCAGGCCAGGGCCAGCGCCGGTTGCGCCAGCCAGGCGCCCGCGGCGGCCAGCGGGCCACCGACCCAGCCCAGCGCGGCCAGCGCCACGCCCAGCAGGCCGGCGATCACGGCCAGGCGGCGCAGTCGGGATGTGGACTCGGCTACGGGCTCAGGCATCGGCGCGTTCGTCGCTGTCCGGCTGCGGCGGGAACTGGATGTGGAAACCACGCGCGGCCAGGTTGCCGCGCACGACCTCCACGTCTTCCCGCGCCAGCCTGCGTTCGGGGGTGAGCGCCACTTCCAGCACGAAGCCCAGATCACCCAGTTGGGTGCGCAGCGGTTCCGGCAGGCGGGTGAAGTCGTCGCGCGCGGCCAGGTACACATAGGTGTCCGCCTTGCGCAGGCTTTTGTAAACGAAGGCTTGCATCCGCGCGTACGCGTCCTGCGGGAAAAAGTAGGGAATGACGGAGATTGTGGAGGAAACCGGTATGCGGGGAAACCCTGCACGTTCAGGCGTTCGCATGACCATCGGCGGACGATGCGGCCATCGCCGGCTGCTACGCTTGCACCTTTCACACCGGCCTAACGGAAATCCCATGCGCCACGTTCTGCCCGCCCTGCTCCTGCCGCTGTCCCTGCTGGCCGCACCGCTCGCCGCCCAGGAAGCCACGCCTCTGACCATCGAGCAGGTGATGGCGGATCCGGACTGGATTGGTCCGGCGGTCGAACGCGCCTGGTGGTCCTGGGACGGCCGGCACGTGCAGTACGAACTCAAGCGCCCCGGTAGCCTGGTGCGCGATACCTACGCGCAGGCCGTCGCCGGCGGCGCGGCCGAACGCGTCGGCGACGCGGAGCGCAGTGGCCTGGATGCGCCCAACCCGCAGATCGACGCACGCGGCCAGCGGATGGTGTTCGTTCGCAATGGCGACGTGTTCCTGCGCGATCTGCGCAGCGGCGCGCTGACCCAACTCACCCGCAGCAACGACACCGAGGCACAGGCGCGCTTCGCCAGCGACGGCGGCGTGGTCTGGCGCGATGGCAACGACTGGTACCGCTGGTCGCCGCAGGCCGGCGTCGCCCAGGCCGCGGTGCTGCGCGCGGAAAAGGATCCCGCCGCGGCGCCCAAGCCCGATGTCCTGCGCGAACAGCAACTGCGCACGCTGGAGACCCTGTCGCGGGATCGCGCCCAGCGCGAGGCGGCGCGCCAGCAGGATGCCGCCTGGCGCAAGGCCGACGGCAGCCGCGCGCCAGCGCCGGTTTACCTGGGCGCCGATGTCACCATCGCCGACAGCGCGATGTCGCCGGACGGCCGCTGGGTAGTGGTGGTGACCCAGGCCAAGGGCGCCGACGAGGGCCAGGAAGGCAAGATGCCGATGTACGTGACCGAGTCCGGCTACGAGGAATTCCAGAGCGTGCGTACCCGCGTGGGCCGCAACGATCCGGTGCCGCAATCGCTGTGGCTGGTCGATGTCGCGGCGGGCACCGTCCGCCCGCTGGCCTACGACACGCTGCCCGGCATCGCCGAGGACCCGATGGCCGCGCTGCGCAAGGCGGCAGGCAAGGATCCGCTCAAGGGCAATCGCCCGGTACGGGTGGAAAGCGAATCGGCCGCGGCGATCGCCTGGAGCGACGATGGCCGGCAGGTCGCCGTGCAGGTCCATGCCATCGACAACAAGGATCGCTGGATCGCCACGGTGGATCTGGCCGACGCGCGCCTGCAGCCGCGCCACCGGCTGACCGATCCGGCCTGGATCAACTGGAACAACAACGAGTTCGGCTGGCTGCCCGACGGCAGTCTGTGGCTGCTGTCCGAGCAGTCCGGCCATTCGCACCTGTACACCGTGCAGGCAAGCGGCAAGCCGCGCCAGCGCACCCGCGGCCGCTGGGAAGCGACCTCGCCGGTGCCGACCGCCGACGGCAGCGCGTTCTACTTCCTGTGCAACCGCGCGAACCCGGCCGACTACGAGATCTGCCGGCTGGATCTGGCCAGCGACACGGTCAGCGAAGTCACCGCGCTGGACGGCGTGGAGCGCTTCGCGCTGTCGCCGGATGATCGCCGCCTGCTGGTCGCCCATTCCAGCGCCTACGTGCCCACCCAGCTGTCGGTGCTCGACGCGACCGGCGGCACGCCCGTCGCGCTGACGGATACGCGCACGCCCGCGTTCAAGGCGCGCGAATGGATCCAGCCGGAAATCGTGCAGGTGCCGTCGAAGCATGGCGCCGGCCAGGTGTGGGGCAAGTACTACGGCCCGAAGGTGATGGAACCCGGCAAGCGCTATCCGATCGTGATGTTCGTGCATGGCGCCGGTTACCTGCAGAACGTTCATCACCGCTACCCGACCTACTTCCGCGAGCAGATGTTCCACAACCTGCTGGTGCAGCGCGGCTACATCGTGCTGGATCTCGACTATCGCGCCAGCGAGGGCTATGGCCGCGACTGGCGCACCGCCATCTACCGCAACATGGGCCACCCGGAACTGGAAGACTATCTGGACGGCCTGGACTGGCTGGTCGAAACCCGCCAGGGCGATCGCGACCGCGCCGGCATCTACGGTGGTTCCTATGGCGGCTTCATGACCTTCATGGCGCTGTTCCGCAAGCCGGGCGTGTTCAAGGCCGGCGCCGCGCTGCGGCCGGTGGTCGACTGGACCCAGTACAACCACGACTACACCGCCAGCATCCTCAACACGCCGGAACTGGATCCGCAGGCCTATCGCACATCCTCGCCGATCGAATATGCCGCCGGCCTGCAGGATCATCTGCTGATCGCGCACGGCATGATCGACGACAACGTGTTCTTCCGCGATTCGGTGGTGCTGACCCAGAAGCTGATCGAACTGCACAAGGACAACTGGGAACTCGCCCCGTATCCGCTGGAGCGCCATGGCTTCACCCGCGCCGATTCGTGGCTGGACGAATACAAGCGCGTGCTCAAGCTGTTCGAGAACAACCTGAAGTAATCCGGGCCTGACCGACGCGATTCCTCCATGCAGACGCCTTCCCGCTCGCAGTTCGTCACCATCACCGCCTGGCTGTCGCTGGCGCTGGCGCTGCTGGGGGTGGTGACCGGCGTCCTGCAGGGCGTGATGCTGCTGGCGACAGGGCAGGATCGCGGCCTGCTCGACGCCCTCACCGCGGGCGCGGGCGGCCTGGCGATGCCAGCGCCACTGCTGTGGGCCTTCGATCACCTCGGCTTGTTGCTGCTGCTGTCCGTGCTCTCCTCGGCGCTGTGGGCGGCGGCTTCGTGGGGACTGCTGCAACGGCGCGAATGGGGACGCTTCGGCTTCATCGTCCTGCTCGCGGCCGGCGCGCTGTTCGCCTTCGCCGGGGCATTCGCCTTCGATCGGCTCCTGGCCGGACTGACCGCGCAGGCCGGCCTGGATCCCGCCGATATCGATCCCCTGCTGGCGAACATGCAGGCCGCCACCCGCCTGGTGATGTATGGCGGCGCACTGCTGATCGCGCTCCTGCACGCTGCCATTGCCTGGAAACTGTGCACGCCGGCGGTGCGCGCGGAGTTCCGCTGACAACTGCGGAAAGTACGTCCCCGATATACTGGCGCGCTCTCCCCACGAGTGTTCATCCATGTCTCTGGCACGGACGCTGGCGCTTCGCGCCGCCTGTATCTTTCTTGCCGGCCTGCCGGCACTCGCCGTCGCGGCGCCCGCCTGCGGCGTCTATCGCAGCGCCGAGGGCGGTCGCGAACTGCGCGTCGAGAGCGTTGCCACCGCGACCGAATACACCGACTACCAGGCACCGCGTCCGCTGGCGTACCAGGCCCAGGCCGATGGCCGCATCACGGCCTACGATCTGGAAAGCGCCTACGCCGAGCACTGGACGCCGGAAGCCGGCGGACGCGCCCTGCGCACCGAGATGGACACGTTGTACACGCTGGCCGAGCCCGCGCACTGCGTCGCGCCGCCGCCAGCGCCAGCCGGCAGTTGTCGCGCGGATCCGGCCGCGTGCTTCGAGGCCAAGGACAATGCGGATGAAGCCACCCTCACCCGCTGGTGCGAACAGGAAGGCCTGCCGTTTGCCTGTGTCGCCCTGATCGATGGCTTCCAGGACGCCGCCGACCGGCAGCAGCAGGGCGACGCCTTGTCGGAGGAACCACCGCCCGAATGCACCGAGGGCCACCCCGCCCATTCCGAGGCGGCGTGCGAGGAGAAGGTCAAGCAGGCGCTGACCCAGGCCTTCGCCGACGCCTTCAAGGGCATGTATGCCGACGATGTTCCGCTGTCGGCCGCGCACCTGGATCGTGGCCTGGCGCTCTGCCGGCGCAGCGGCTCGGCCAAGGTCTGCGGCGAGGCGGCCGAAAAGCTGTGGAATGGCGGCCGCTACCTCGACGCGCGTGACGCGCTCGCCGTGGCCTGCGAACAGGGCAAGGACAAGGATGCCTGCGGCAAGGCGGCGCCGCTGGCGGTACTGGCCACCGCGGATCTGCGCGCACCCGCCCCGGTCGCCCTGCCCTGCGGCGCCTATGCGGCGGAAAGCGGGTTGATGTCCGAACTGGGTTTCGGCGACGCCGGCCGGGTCGAGGGCGGGTTCGGCAGCGTCATGCGCGCCCGCCTGGAAGATGGCCTGATCCGCATCCGCCACGACAAGGGCGGCGATTTCGTGTTCAAGGTGATCGGCGGTGATCGCCTGCTGGGCCTGGACAGCTGGAACCGCTACGCGCTCTACCAGCGCGGCGAAGGCGGTGCGGGTCGCTGCGCGCCGCCACGCCGGTTCATCGAACAGCCGCTGGTCGAGGACTGTCCCGCCATCGGCCGCGAGGGCGGCGCCGAAGCCTGCTGCAAGGCCGGCAAGCTGCAGGGCTGCAACGCGCTGGGACACGCGCAGGCATTGGCGGGCAACTGGGCTGGTGCCCAACCCCACTACCTGCGGATCTGCGCGGCCGGCGTGCGCGTGGGTTGCGAGAACCTGATCCGGGCCTATGCGGAAACCGGCGATGACACCGTCATCGAATCGATGCGGGCCGTGTGCGCCAAGGACGAACGCCACGTCGCGTGCGACGTGCTGGAAACCTCCAACTGGGAACAGATGGGCGTCGGCCGCGCGCTCCAGGACGCATTGCGCGAACTGGAGCAGGAAGCCGGCGAAGACGTTCCGGAAGAAGGCGAAGCGACGCCCTGAGGCTCGCCCCATGCCACGCCCGTCCACCGAAAAAGGACCGTGGCGACGGCACGCCGTTAGAATGGCGGGCATGAACGACATCATGCCCGTCCGCGACTACCTCACCGATCTCCAGGATCGCATCTGCGCCGCCATCGAGGCCGCCGATGGCCAGGCCCGATTCCAGGAAGATCGCTGGAGCAGGCCGGAAGGCGGCGGCGGCCGCACCCGCGTGCTGCGTGGAGGCAGGGTGTTCGAGCAGGCCGGCATCGGCTTCTCCGATGTCTCCGGCAGCAAGCTGCCGCCCTCGGCGTCGGCGCATCGCCCCGAATTGGCCGGCGCTTCCTGGCGCGCGGTCGGCGTGTCGCTGGTCTTCCATCCGCGCAACCCCTACCTGCCGACCACCCACGCCAACGTGCGCCACTTCCGCGCCGAGCGCGATGGCCAGGCGGTGGCCTGGTGGTTCGGCGGCGGTTTCGACCTGACCCCGTTCTATCCGTTCGACGAGGACGTGCTGCACTGGCACCGCACCGCGCGCGATCTGTGCGAACCGTTCGGCGGCGCCGAGCGGTATGCCGCGCACAAGCACTGGTGCGACGAGTATTTCCACCTGAAGCACCGCGGCGAAACCCGCGGCGTCGGCGGCCTGTTCTTCGACGACCTGGGACAGGATTTCGATCACGACTTCGCTTACCTGCGCGCGGTCGGCGACGGCTTCCTCGACGCCTACCTGCCGATCGTCGAACGCCGACAGGACATGCCCCATGGCGAGCGCGAGCGCGAGTTCCAGCTGTACCGTCGCGGCCGCTACGTCGAGTTCAACCTGGTCTACGACCGCGGCACCCTGTTCGGCCTGCAAAGTGGTGGCCGCGCCGAGTCGATCCTGATGAGCCTGCCGCCCTACGTGCGCTGGGAGTACGGCTACCAGCCCGAGGCGGGCAGCGCCGAGCAGCGCCTGCAGGACTACCTGCGTCCGCGCGACTGGCTGAAAGAGCTGGCCTGAGCGCGCGCCGGCGCGGCTTGCCGCCGGTTCCCGGTTGCAGGTTTTCCCGTCGGATGGCCGACTCGGCAACACGGCCTTTGCATGCGCGGGAGCGTTGCAGCAAGCGGCTTGCCTGGCATCATCGCCTCCCTTGAAAAGGAGCGTGCAACCGCGCGACGGGCGGTTGGCCCGCCATTCGGCGGTAAGCGCCTGCCCTTCGCGCCAGCCCGGGACTTCATCCCTGCCGGTTGGAATCCCTCACGCGTGTCGCGTCACCAGCGTGATGTGCCCGTTGGTTTCCAGCACCGCGAGGTGGATCTCGCCAACGTCCTCGATGCCCGCCTCGCGCATCGCCTTGTCGAAATCCTCGCGGCTGATCAGTTCACGCCGCAGGACGTCCTTGTAGACCTTGCCTTCGCGCGCCAGCAGCACCGGCGACCCTTCGACCAGTGCTTCGAACCTGCGGTTGCGCGCCGAGGCCATGCCGACCAGCCAGTTGATCGCCATCAGGGTGGCGGCCAGCAGCAGGCCGCCGCCGACCGATGCATCCTCGCCCAGCAGGGCGTTCTGCACCGCATTGCCCAGCAGCACCACCAGCAGCATGTCGAAGGAGGTGAACTGGCCCATCGTGCGCTTGCCGGAGACCCGGATCATCACCAGCAGGGCGAAGTAGACGATCGCGGCGCGGGCGATGAAGCCCCA
This sequence comes from Pseudoxanthomonas sp., assembly GCF_024710765.1. Classification (GTDB taxonomy): domain Bacteria; phylum Pseudomonadota; class Gammaproteobacteria; order Xanthomonadales; family Xanthomonadaceae; genus Pseudoxanthomonas_A. The sequence continues at coordinate 4,245 of NZ_JANJUE010000134.1, read as the reverse complement.
CCACGGCATCGAGGGATTGAAGGTCTGATGCAGGAAGGAATCCATGTCCGCGCTCCGTTCGGGATGGGACACGTTAGCGCGCGCCGGGTACACCGGGCGGACAAATAAAAAGCCCCGAAGACCAGGGGGGGGTCATCGGGGCCAGGGGAACGGGACCTGGGGAGGGGTCACCGTTCCGGGGAGATCGCTCCAGGGGATGGGAGAGATCCGCGACAGACATTGCATCTGTCGCGAGTTATCTGACCATTTCCCACATGGATGGTTCGTGAAGATTACCGTTAAGAATCCGTGGAATTAAGGTCGCATTCATTTTATTGAACTCACCAGTTCAGAAATTGAATCGCACCCGATTTCGACATCCTTCGCGCAAGTTTCTGGTTACCAAAGGGTTTCCGGGTTTGGACGTCCAAAACCGCGTCAATGCGCCTGATCCCAGTCGTCACCCACCCCGCTGTCGACCACCAGCGGAACGATGAGTTGCGCCGCTGCCGACATCCGGGCACCGGCCTCGGCCACCAGCGTGGGCACGAAGTCGGCGTCGGCCTCGAACACCAGTTCATCGTGCACCTGCAGGATCATCAGCGCGCGCTCGCGGTGATCGGCCAGCCAGGCATCGACGGCGATCATCGCGCGCTTGATGATGTCCGCCGCCGTGCCCTGCATCGGTGCGTTGATCGCGGCGCGCTCGGCGCCGGCACGCTGTCCCTGGGTGCCCTTGTTGATGTACTCCAGGTACAGGCGGCGGCCGAACACGGTTTCCACGTAGCCGTGTTCGCGCGCCTGCTGGCGGGTGCGCTCCATGAAATCGCGCACGCCCGGATAGCGGCTGAAGTACAGCGCGATGTAGTCCTGCGCTTCGCCCCGGCCAATCCCCAGCTGGCGTGCCAGGCCGAACGCGCTCATGCCGTACATCAGGCCGAAGTTGATCGCCTTGGCCGCGCGGCGCTCGTTGCCCGTCACCTCTTCCAGCGTGCGGCCGAACACTTCCGCGGCGGTCGCCTTGTGGATGTCGGCACCGGATTCGAACGCCCGCACCAGGCCGGGGTCCTCGGACAGGTGCGCCATGATCCGCAGTTCGATCTGCGAGTAGTCGCAGGCGATCAGCTTGCGGCCCGGTGGCGCCACGAAGGCCTTGCGGATGCGGCGGCCGTCCTCGGTGCGGATCGGGATGTTCTGCAGGTTCGGATCGGTCGAGGACAGGCGGCCGGTGGCGGCGCCGGCCTGGTGGTAACTGGTGTGAACCCGGCCGGTTTCCGGATTGACCATTTCCGGCAGCTTGTCGGTGTAGGTGCTGCGCAGCTTGGCGAGCCCGCGGTATTCGAGGATCACGCGCGGCAGCTCGTGCTGGTCGGCGATCGCCTCCAGCGCTTCCTCGTTGGTGCTGGGCTGGCCGGTCGGCGTCTTCAGCACCGCCGGCAGCTTGAGCTCGTCGAACAGCAGCGCCTGCAACTGCTTGGGCGAATCCAGGTTGAAGCTGCGGCCGGCCAGTTCGGTGGCCTTCTGCTGCGCGGCCAGCATGCGCTTGGACAGGTCCGCGCTCTGCCGGCGTAGTTCGTCGCCATCGATACGCACGCCGTTGGCCTCGATCCGGGCCAGCACCGGCACCAGCGGCATCTCGATGTCGCGGTAGACACCCAGCAGGCCGGGTTCGGCCGCCAGCTTCGGCGCCATCACCCGGTGCAGCCGCAGGGTCACGTCGGCGTCCTCGGCGGCGTAGCGGGTCGCATCGTCCAGCGCGACCTGCGAGAACGGAATCTGCTTGGCGCCCTTGCCGGCGACCTGTTCGTACTTGATGGTGTCGTAGCCGAGGAAGCGCTTGGCCAGGCTGTCCATGTCGTGGCGATTGCTGCCGGAATTGAGCACGAAGCTCTCCAGCATGGTGTCGTCGGCATATCCCTTCACTTCCACGCCATGCCGGCGCAGCACGTGCAGGTCGTACTTGCCGTGCTGGCCGAGCTTGGGCTTGCCGGGATCGGCCAGCAGCGGCGCCAGCTTCGCCAGGGTCGCGTCGCGATCCAGCTGCGCGGGCGCGCCCGGATAGGTGTGGCCCAGCGGCACGTAGGCGGCCTGGCCCGGCTCCACCGCGAAGCTGAGCCCGACCAGGTTGGCCTGCATGGCGTCGAGGCTGTCGGTCTCGGTATCGAAGGCGAATTCGGCCGCCGCCGCCAAGCGCGCGATCCAGGCATCCAGCTGCGCGTCGGTGAGCACGGCCTCGTACTGCCCCGGCGCGGCCAGCGCCGCGTCGACCGGCGCGTCGGCCGGGACGGGACCGGACACGAATCCGGTGCCGCGCGCGCGACCGGGTTCCTTTTCGGCGATCGCGCCCGTGCCGGCGCCGCCATCCAGTTCCTTCAACGCCTGGTTGAAGCCGTAGCGCGAGTACAGTTCCCGCAGTTCCTCGACATGCCGTTCGCGCAGCGCGAGGGTATCCGGTCCGCCCTCGAGCGCGACGTCGGTCTTGATGGTGACCAGTTCGCGGTTCAGCGGCAGTCGCGGCAGCGCGGCGCGCAGGTTCTCGCCAATCTTGCCCTTGATGCCGTCGGCGGCGGCCATCACCGCATCCAGCGTGCCGTACTCGCCCAGCCATTTGGCGGCGGTCTTGGGTCCGCACTTCTCCACGCCCGGCACGTTGTCGACCGCATCGCCCATCAGGGCGAGGAAATCGACGATCTGCTCCGGCCGCACGCCGAACTTCTCCATCACCGTCTCGGCCGAATCCATCCGGCTGCCACTCATCGTGTTGACCAGCGCCACGCCCGGCCGCACCAGCTGGGCGAAGTCCTTGTCGCTGGTGGAGATGGTCACGTCGATTCCCTGCGCCGCGCCCTGCAGGGCCAGCGTGCCGATGACGTCGTCGGCTTCCACCCCGTCCACGCACAGCAGCGGAAATCCCAGCGCCTGCACGATCCGGCGCATCGGCTCGACCTGCGCGCGCAGATCCTCCGGCATCGGGGGGCGGTTGGCCTTGTACTCGGGGTACAGCACGTCGCGGAAGGTCGGGCCGCTGGCGTCCAGCACGAAGGCCACGTAGTCGGGCCTTTCCTTGAGGGTGGCACGCAGCATGTTGACCACGCCGAACAGCGCGCCGGTCGGTTCGCCGGCCGCGTTGGTCAGCGGTGGCAGTGCATGGAAGGCCCGGAACAGGTAGCTGGATCCGTCGATCAGGACTAGTCGTTTCATGCCGCGATTCTACGCTCCGGCGCGGGCGCGGCGTCACGGCACCCCGCTGGCGATTGGCGCATAATCCCCGCATCGGTCATTCCCGAGGAGTCCGCGATGTCCCGCATGTTGTTGGCACCCGCCGCGCTCGCCGTGTTGCTGCTGGCGGGTTGCGCATCGATGGGCGGTACCCAGGACGATCCGGCCGTGGATCTGGCCGATGCCCAGGTCGCGGTCCGCACCGAGCCCAATGGCGACGTGATCGAGGAATACCGTGTCGCCGGCCAGTTGCGCATGGTCAAGGTCACTCCCGCGCGTGGCCCGGCCTATTACCTGATCGACGAAAACGGCGATGGCCGGTTGGACAAGAGCAAGGGCGAAGGCCCGGTGTCGCCGGTGTACTGGAAGATCTACGGCTGGTGAAGCCCGGTTGGGTGGGCGGCAGCGTCGTTGGGGCGAACGGCGTGAAGCCCGGTGATCCGGCCCGTCCGCATCGACGCGATATCCCACCCTGGATCTGCGCATGGCCGTCATGTCGCGACTGAGGCAATGGGCGCGGGATCTCAAGCGGCAGACACGGGTCGTCTACTTCGCCGCCCGCGACGCGCGCACTCCCTGGTTCGTCCGCCTGCTGGCGCTCGGCATCGCCGCCTACGCGCTCAGTCCGATCGATCTGATCCCCGACTTCATCCCGGTGCTGGGCTATCTGGACGACCTGTTGATCGTTCCGCTGGGCGTGCTGTTGGTACTGCGGCTGACGCCCGGTGAAGTCCTGGCCGCAGCGCGGATCCGGGCCGACGAAGCCGCGGCGATGCCGACCAACCGCACGATGGCAACGGCCATCGTGATGCTGTGGGTCATCGCGCTGGCGCTGGCCGGCTGGCTCGCATGGCGGGCCTGGCGCGCCTGAAGCGTCCCGAATGCATGGTGCGTGGAACCCCGCGCGGCGCCGGACGGCCCTGCGCGATGCGCGCGGCCCGTGGCCGCGAGCCGTCCGCCTCGCCGGGACCGGGGCGAGAAGGCCCATCCCTGGGGCGAGGCCTCGGAAAGCCCGCGGCCCCGGGCCGCGCGCGGGTTCAGCGCACC
>NZ_JANJUE010000084.1 GCF_024710765.1 Pseudoxanthomonas sp. | reverse complement strand
GAGCAGCGCCAGAGCCTGGCCCAGCGCTATTTGCTGCTCTATACGTTGGCCCACACCACGCCGGTGGCGTTGCTGTTGCGGGCCACCGGCGGCGACAGCGTGCGCCGGGTGGTGTTCGCCAATGTCGCCGCGCGCAAATTGCTGCATGGTGGCTGGAAGCTGGAAGGACAGAATTTCGACTCGCTGCTGGAGAACGCGCCGCTGGAAATGCGCGAAGCGCTGGCACGCGGTGGCGACAGCCTATTCGCGGTGGCGCAGGCGGACAGCGACGAGGAAGAACAGGTCTACCACCTGGCGCGCCGCTATTTCCGCCTCAATGGCCGCCGCCACGAGCTGCTGCTGCTGCGCCTGCTGACCAGTGAACTGCGCCGGCAGGAAGTGATGACCTGGAAGAAGGTCATCCGCGTGATCAGCCACGAGCTCAACAATTCACTGGCGCCGATCGCCTCGCTGGCGCATTCGGGCAACGAACTGACCCGGCGCGGTCGCCATGACCGGCTGGAGGAGATTTTCTCCACCATCGAGGATCGCGCCCGCCACCTGGAAGGCTTCATCCGTGGCTACGCGCGTTTCGCCAAACTGCCCCAGCCGCAGTTGCAGACCGTCCACTGGAACACCTGGCTGGAAGGCTTGCGCCGGCAGATCACGTTCCAACTGGAAATACCGGACGAGGATCTGAGCAGCCGCATCGATCCGGCGCAACTGGAACAGGCGTTGCTCAACCTGTTGAAGAACGCACACGAATCCGGTTCCGCGATGGACGGCGTGGCGATGAAGGTCACCCGCCTGCCGGAATGGATCCGGCTGGAAGTGATGGACCGCGGCAGTGGCATGAACGACGCGGTGCTGCAGAACGCGCTGGTGCCGTTCTACTCCACCAAACGCAACGGCACCGGCCTGGGCCTGGCGCTGACCCGCGAAATCGTCGAGGCCCACGGCGGCCGCCTGTCCCTGCACAACCGCGAAGGCGGCGGCCTGTGCGTGGCGATCCAACTGCCGGACAATCCGGTTGCTTGAAGCCTTTCGGCGGCTCCAAATTCCCCTGTGGGAGCGACATAAGTCGCGATACATGGAATACCGGCACAGGGCGTGGTGCGAATGCGCTTGGAGCAAAATGCTCGCGACTCACGTTGCTCCCACAAGACAGATTACGGGGCAGTAAGGCGGGCTCGCGCCGCTGCACGAAAATCATCGCCCTGTAGGAGCGACGTCAGTCGCGACCCTCCAGCATGCCCGACACCCGTCCCTTGTCACCGGACGACGAACGGCGCCACGGAATACCGCCAGGTCATCCTTCGCCCATGGCGGCATGGTCGCGACTCACGTCGCTCCTACGACGCGCTTGTCCGCCCGGCTTCGCCTCAGGATTTCTTCTTGGGCCGCTGCCAGCCCTCCACGCTCATCTGCCGGCCGCGGGCGATGGTGAGCTGGTCGGCGGGCGCGTTCTTGGTGATCACCGAACCCGCGCCGATGGTCGCGTTGTGGCCCAGGGTCACCGGTGCCACCAGGGACGAGTTGGAACCGACGAACACGCCGTCCTCGATGATGGTGGTGAACTTGTTGATGCCATCGTAATTGCAGGTGATGGTGCCCGCGCCGATGTTGACGCCGGCGCCGATGACGGCGTCGCCCAGGTAGGTCAGATGGTTGGCCTTGCTGCCCTTGCCCAGGGTGATCTTCTTGGTTTCGACGAAATTGCCGACGTGCACGCCATCGGCCAGCACCGTGCCCGGGCGCAGGCGCGCATAAGGGCCGATCTGCGCGGCGTCACCACCGATCACGCCCTCCAGATCGCAATGCGCGCGCACCACGGTGCCGGCGCCCAGCTTGACGTCCTTCAGCCGGGTGAACGCACCGATGCGCACGCCGTCGCCGAGGTCGACCTCGCCTTCCAGGATCACATCGACGTCGATCTCGACATCGCGCCCCACCTTCACCGTGCCGCGTTGATCGAAGCGCGACGGATCCAGCACACGGGCACCCTGGGTGCACAGCGCGCGCGCGGCGCGCAGCTGGTAGGCGCGCTCCAGCTGCGACAGCTGCCAGGGATCATTGGCGCCCTCGGCCTCGACGGGATCGGCCACCAGCACCATTTCCGCCGGACTGAACTCGCCCGCCGCCGACGCGAAGATGTCGGTCAGGTAGTACTCGCCCTGGACGTTGTGGTTGGACAGCGCCGACAGCCAGCGACGCAGGGCAGTGGATTCAGCGGCGATGATGCCGGTGTTGATGGTGCGGACGCGGCGTTGTTCGTCGCTCGCGTCCTTGTGTTCGACGATGGCCGCGACCCGGCCTTCGGCGTCGCGCAGCACGCGCCCGTAACCGCTGGGATCCTCGGGCTCCGCCACCAGCACGGCGACCCGGCCCGGCGCGGCCAGCAGCTTCTGCAGGGTTTCCGCCCGGGTCAGCGGCACGTCGCCGTACAGCACCAGCACGCTGGCCGCGTCCGGCACCTGCGGCATGGCCTGGGCCACCGCGTGGCCGGTCCCGAGTTGCTGCGCCTGGTGCGCCCACTGCAGATCGGCCTGATCGGCGAACGCCGCCTGCACCTGGTCTCCCCCATGCCCGTACACCACGTGGATGCCGGCCGGCGCCAGCGCCCGCGCCGCTTCGATGACGTGGGCCAGCATCGGCCGCCCGGCGATGGGCTGCAGCACCTTGGGCAACGCCGATTTCATGCGCTTGCCCTCGCCGGCGGCGAGGATGATGACGTGCAGGGGGTGGGACATAGGGCTTCCTGTAGGGGTGTTTCCTTGAGGGTCGATTCTACGGCACGTCAACGGTTAGCATGTCCGGCCACCCACGCCCGCCTCCACTGCCCGTGAGCCTGCTGAAGCAAGGACCCCGCTACGTCGCCGCCGGAATCGCGCAGTTGCTGGTGGATTGGCTGGTGTTCGTCGTCCTGAGCGCCCTCGGGTTGCCGGCCGCTCCAGCCAACCTTGCTGGCCGCGTATGCGGTGCGCTGCTCGGTTTCTGGCTCAACGGGCGCTGGACGTTCGCGCAGCAAGGCCGACCGAAACTGGGTTGGCATCGCCTGTTGCGATTCATCCTGGTCTGGCTGGCACTGACCCTGGTCAGTACCTGGCTGGTGGCCGCCATCGCATCCGGCCCGGGACTGAAGCAGGCCTGGCTGGCCAAGCCGGTCGTGGAGGCCACCCTAGCGCTGGTTGCCTTTTTCCTGTGGCGGCACGTGGTCTACCGCTAGTCAGGCGTGGACGCAGGGCCGATTTTCGGCGAAGCCACGGGAATGTCGTCCCCGCAAAAGAAAAAACGCCGGCGGTGCCGGCGTTTTTCGTAGCGCGAACCGGACGTTTCAGTGCTTCAGGTTCTTGCGCAGGCGTTCCAGCGCGCTGAGCTGGGCGATGCTCATGGCCAGTTGGGCCTGGGCTTCCTCGGCGCTCATCTTCGGGTCCTTGTTGGCCAGGACGCGCTCGGCTTCTTCCTTGACCTTGCGCACCGAGGCTTCGTCGATGTCCTGGGCGCGGATCGCGGTGTCGGCCAGCACGGTGACGACCTGCGGCTGCACTTCCAGGATGCCGCCGGAGATGGCGAAATCCAGGTGCTCGCCGCTCGGCAGCGTCACCACCACCTTGCCCGGCTTCAGGCGGGTGATCAGCGGCGCGTGCTTGGGGGCGATGCCCAGTTCGCCGAGCTCGCCGGTGGCGACGACCAGGGTGGCTTCACCGTGGAAGATTTCCTGCTCGGCGCTGACGATGTCGCAACGGATGGTGCTCATGGTGTTCCTCGCTGCGCGAGGCGGGATTGGGGATCCGGGATTGGGGATTCGGGAAGCACCGAAGCATCCCATCGCCCACACCCGATCCAGCACCTATCCCGCTCTTGCGAATCTCTAATCCCGAATCCCTAATCCCGAGAAGAGGACGCTTACGCGCCCATCTTCTTGGCCTTCTCGACCGCTTCCTCGATGCTGCCGACCATGTAGAACGCCTGCTCCGGCAGGTGGTCGTACTCGCCATCGACGATCGCCTTGAAGCCGCGGATGGTGTCCTTCAGCGCGACGTACTTGCCCGGCGAACCGGTGAACACTTCGGCCACGTGGAACGGCTGGCTGAAGAAGCGCTCGATCTTGCGCGCGCGCGACACGGCCTGCTTGTCCTCTTCGGACAGCTCGTCCATGCCCAGGATCGCGATGATGTCCTTCAGTTCCTTGTACTTCTGCAAGGTGGCCTGGACGCGGCGGGCGGTGTCGTAGTGCTCGTGGCCGATCACGTTCGGATCGAGCTGGCGGCTGGTGGAGTCCAGCGGGTCCACGGCCGGGTAGATGCCCAGCGAGGCGATGTTGCGCGACAGCACGACGGTGGCGTCCAAGTGCGCGAAGGTGGTCGCCGGCGACGGGTCGGTCAGGTCGTCCGCGGGCACATACACGGCCTGGATCGAGGTGATCGAACCGGTCTTGGTCGAGGTGATGCGTTCCTGCAGGACGCCCATTTCCTCGGCCAGGGTCGGCTGGTAGCCCACCGCCGACGGCATGCGACCCAGCAGCGCCGACACTTCGGTGCCAGCCAGGGTGTAGCGGTAGATGTTGTCGACGAACAGCAGCACGTCCTTGCCCTTGCCCGAAGCGTCCTTCTCGTCGCGGAAGTACTCGGCCATGGTCAGGCCGGTCAGCGCGACGCGCAGGCGGTTGCCCGGCGGCTCGTTCATCTGGCCGTACACCATCGCCACCTTGTCGAGGACGTTGGAATCCTTCATCTCGTGGTAAAAGTCGTTGCCCTCGCGGGTACGCTCGCCCACGCCGGCGAACACGGACAGACCGCTATGCGCCTTGGCGATGTTGTTGATCAGTTCCATCATGTTGACGGTCTTGCCGACGCCGGCGCCGCCGAACAGGCCGACCTTGCCGCCCTTGGCGAACGGGCACATCAGGTCGATGACCTTGATGCCGGTTTCCAGCAGGTCGTTGGCCGAGGACTGGTCTTCGTACGACGGGGCCGCACGATGGATTTCCCAGTGGTCGCTGGCCTGCACCGGGCCGGCTTCGTCGATGGGCGTGCCCAGCACGTCCATGATGCGGCCGAGGGTGCCGTTGCCCACCGGCACCGAGATGGCGCGACCGGTGTTGACGGCGACCAGGTTGCGCTTCAGGCCGTCGGTGGAACCGAGGGCGATGGTGCGCACGACGCCGTCGCCGAGCTGCTGCTGGACTTCCAGCGTGATCGCGGTGTTCTCGACCTTCAGCGCGTCGTACACCTTCGGCACTTCACTGCGCGGGAATTCGACGTCAACCACCGCACCGATGATCTGAACGATCTTGCCCTGACTCATTGCTGCATTCCTCTAGATGAATTCTTGTGGCTACGCGCGTCAGACTGCCGCCGCGCCACCGACGATTTCGGACATTTCCTGGGTGATCGCCGCCTGGCGGGCCTTGTTGTAGACCAGGTTCAGCGTGCCGATCAGCTTGGTCGCGTTGTCGCTGGCTGCCTTCATCGCCACCATGCGCGCGGCGTGTTCCGACGCCAGGTTCTCCAGCACGGACTGGTACACCAGCGCCTCGATGTAGCGGGTGATCACGTGGTCCAGCACGGTGGCCGCGTCGGGTTCGTAGATGTAGTCCCAGTCGTGGTGGGCCACCTGCGTCTCCGCCGCCGGCAGCGGCAGCAGTTGGTCGAACGAGGCGCGCTGGGTCATGGTGTTGACGAAACCGTTGTACACCACGAACACGCGATCCAGCTTGCCTTCGGTATAGGCGTCCAGCATGACCTTGATGACGCCGATCAGCTGGTCCAGCTTGGGGTTGTCGCCCAGGTGGGAGACGCTGCCGACCAGGTTGACCTTGATGCGGCGGAAGAACACCGAGGCCTTCTGGCCAATGGTGACCACGTCGACCTCGGCACCCTTGTCCTGCCAGCCGCGCACTTCGCCCAGCATCTTGCGGAACAGGTTGTTGTTGAGGCCGCCGGCCAGGCCGCGATCGGACGAGATGACGATGTAGCCGACCCGCTTCACTTCCGGCCGCTCGACCATGAAGGGATGGCGGTAATCGGTGTTGGCCTGGGCCAGGTGGCCGATGACCTGCTTCATCGCACGCGCGTACGGGCGCGACGTCTTCATGCGGTCCTGCGCCTTCCTGATCTTGGAAGCCGAGACCATCTCGAGCGCGCGCGTCACCTTGCGGGTGTTCTGCACGCTCTTGATCTTGGTTTTGATTTCGCGTCCGCCTGCCATCTTTCGCTCGCTTCGCTCGCTCGTGATTCGGGATTCGTGATTCGGGAGGAGGGGGAAGGCGCAAGCGCCTCAACGAATCCCCAATCCCGATTCCCTAATCCCGGCTCTTTACCAGGTCCCGGTCTGCTTGAACTCGGAGATGCCCTTCTTGAAGGCGCCTTCGATGTCGTCGTTCCAGTTGCCGGTCTTGTTGATGGTCTCGATCAGATCGCCCTGGGTGTTGGCGAAGTGCGCGTGCAGCGCCTCTTCGAACGCCAGGATCTTGCTGACCGGCACGTCGTCGATGTAACCCTCGTTGACCGCGTAGATCGACAGGGCCTGCAGCGCGATCGGCATCGGCGCGTACTGCTTCTGCTTCATCAGCTCGGTGACGCGCTGGCCGCGCTCGAGCTGCTTGCGGGTGGCTTCGTCCAGGTCCGAGGCGAACTGGGCGAACGCCGCCAGCTCGCGGTACTGCGCCAGCGAGATGCGGATGCCGCCGGAGAGCTTCTTGATGATCTTGGTCTGGGCGGCGCCACCGACGCGCGACACCGAGATGCCGGCGTTGACGGCGGGACGGATACCGGCGTTGAACAGGTCGGTTTCCAGGAAGATCTGGCCGTCGGTGATCGAGATCACGTTGGTCGGCACGAACGCGGACACGTCACCGGCCTGGGTTTCGATGATCGGCAGCGCGGTCAGCGAGCCGGTCTTGCCCTTCACTTCGCCGTTGGTGAACTTCTCGACGTACTCCTCGGACACGCGCGCGGCGCGTTCCAGCAGGCGGCTGTGCAGGTAGAACACGTCACCCGGGTAGGCTTCGCG
>NZ_JANJUE010000316.1 GCF_024710765.1 Pseudoxanthomonas sp. | reverse complement strand
ATCGCTGGCTGCACTTGCGGCCTCTCCGGCACTGGCGCAGTTCCGGGTTGAAGTCACGGGCGTGGGCATGACGCAGTTGCCCATTGCCATCGCCCCGTTCCGGGACGAAACACAAGCGCCGCAGAAAGTCTCCGCCATCGTCCAGGCCGACCTGGAGCGCAGCGGCCAGTTTCGTGGCGTGGATACCGCAGGTGCCCGGCTGGACGAAACATCCCGTCCCGATGTGGCCCTGTGGCGCCAGAAAAGCGCCGATTCTCTTGTCTCCGGCAGCATCACCCGCATGGCCGATGGGCGCTTTGACGTGCGCTTTCGCTTGTGGGACGTCGTACGCGGGCAGGACCTGGGCGGACAAAGCTACGTGGTGGTGCAAGGTGACCTGCGCCTGGTGGCGCACCGCATTGCCGACTTCGTGTATGAAAAACTCACTGGCGAGCGGGGCGTGTTCTCCACCCGCATTGCCTATGTCACCAAGGCGGGCACGCGCCACAGCCTGTGGGTGGCCGATGCCGACGGTGAGAACGCCCAGTCGGCGCTGTCCAGCCCCGAATCCATCATTTCACCGGCCTGGTCGCCTTCGGGTGGCCAACTGGCCTATGTGTCGTTCGAGTCGCGCAAGCCCGTCGTCTATGTGCACGATGTGGCCACGGGACGGCGCCGCCTGGTGGCCAACTTCCGAGGCTCCAACAGTGCTCCCGCCTGGGCGCCCGATGGCCGCACGCTGGCCGTGACGCTGAGCCGCGACGGATCTTCGCAGCTCTACACGATCGATGCCAATGGCGGCGAGCCGAGGCGACTCATGCAAAGCTCGGGCATCGATACCGAGCCGGCTTTTTCACCCGACGGGCGCAGCATCTACTTTGTCAGCGACCGAGGTGGCGCCCCCCAGATTTACAAGGTGCCCAGCTCGGGTGGCAATGCCGAGCGCGTCACATTCAGCGGCAACTACAATATTTCGCCCTGCCTCAGCCCCGATGGCCGATGGCTCGCCTTCATCTCCCGCGTGGGGGGGGCGTTCAAGCTGCATGTGATGGA
>NZ_JANJUE010000237.1 GCF_024710765.1 Pseudoxanthomonas sp. | reverse complement strand
GCACACAACATCGAGGCGATGAGGAAGGAAGTCCGTAATGATGAGGTCGTGGCCGGCGTGCTTCTGACTGCTCTTGATGCAATGGGCTGTCGGGATGCTGGCTTACTGCCGGAGCCGCGTTACATGGACCACTAGTAACGGGCGCGCATCGCTCAAGCTATCGAAGGGCCTCCACAATGGGGGCCTTTTTTATTGACAAAACAGTGCAAACGTTGATACAATGAAGTCATTGGATCAATACACAAAGAGGCAAACATCATGACAGATTGGACGATGGCACAAGCGAAACGGGATTTTTCCATTGGCTACCTTACCGGCTACGGCTTCGAGCGCTTCACGCTCGGGGGTGTTGCGAGCTGGTACGTCCGCCTCTCTGGCGGTTCTGCTCGGGGTTCGCTGGTGGATGCCCGATCCAAGCAGACCCGCGAGTTCCGCAGCTTGGATGCTGCCGTGCGGGCCGTCGAGGAAATCGGCTTTCAGGTGCAATCACTCACCGTGGGCAGCATCTGACGAGCGCCCCAACGAGGGCGCGTTCAGCCTATTACCAACGTCATACCGTCAAGGGATCGACCGGAAGCCGCACGCGGAGCGCAGGCGAAGCCGAGCACCGAACGGGTGAGGATCGAAGGGGCGCAGCCCCGGCCCTTGATCGGCTCCCAGAAAACACGCTCTGGCAGAGCCGGGGGGAGGTGGAACACATCCCCCCGGACTGCCTCCCCGGCGAGGGGGCTGTTTCCATCATGGCAACATCCGGGGACCTATTGAGCATCCAGCACGTGACACGTTGTCACGTCCTCCCCACTCGCGGCGAAGCCGCCACGGGAAGTCTATCGGGCAAACGGGGGTTGGGGTTCCAGAAGTGCAAGGGGGGGCGTAAGATGGTGCTCACGGTCCCCCGTGAGACTTAAGCCAGACGGTAGCCGACAGCGCGAAAGAGCCGGGCATTTGATTATGAGGCAGGGACAGATATGACGATCAACGTGAAGGTCACGCGAGACGAAACGCTCAGGATCAAGGTTGCGCCGGAAATCCTCCGCCGCCTTGAGGCTCTGGCGGTTCGGTTTGGGTTGCCGTCCTCCACGCTCGCCGCGTATGCGGTTGCGCAGTGGCTCGCACAGCAGGAACAGGGTTCGAAGATCGCGGAAGCGGTTGCGAAGGAAATTGGCGGACAGGCGGGTGACATGATCCGCCAGTTCATGGATTTGGCGGAAGCCGGGCAGGTCAAGCCGGACGCCTGAAAGACAGAAGCCCCGCCGACGGCAATCGGCAGGGCTTCGGGGTACTGCTCGGGGGTTGGGAACCTCTCCGGGCTTCACCGTCCCGCATAGCGGGGCAGGAGTTGGCACATTATGCGGATTCAGGAACCGCAGGGCAACAAAACCGCCTTGTCACAGCAGGGCCGGCCGGTGCGTACGCTGACGGGGGGGCCCCCGCGCGCGGGGGGGCCCCGGCAGGGGAAGCACCGGCCGGAACCGGGCGCATCTGCGCCTCTTGGTAGTAATGCGAAATCTGGTTCCGCTTTTGCGACCATCGAGCGCTTCGCTTTGCAGGCGGTGGCGCGCGAGTTGTTGCCAACTGAGCGCGTCCGCCACTGCCTGCGCACCCGCCAGCGGGGCGCAAAGCATGTTGAGGTCTGGCGCTCGGTCGAGTACCGGCGAGCGCACTACAAGAAGCTGCAAACCTGCGGCAGCGTCTGGCATTGCCCAGTCTGCGCCGCCAAGATCAGCGAGCGCAGGCGGGCCGAGCTGGAAGCGGTCACCGCGCTCCACAAGGCGAGCGGCGGCGGGCTCGCGCTCCTGACCCTCACGAACAGCCACAGCCGGTCGGACAAGCTCGCGGACCTTCTGAATGCTCAGGAGCATGCATTGCGCCGCTTCTGGAAGGATCGGGCATCCCGTCGCCTTTTCGAGCGCCTCGGCGTTGTCGGCCTCGTCCGTGCCGTCGAGGTCACGCACGGCAAGGCCAACGGCTGGCATCCGCACTACCACATCCTGCTGTTTCTCGATTCCCCCCGGTCTGCCTCGCAGCTCAAGGCTATCCGGTTCGACCTGGCGCAACGCTGGCAGGACTGCTGCCGCGCTGCTTCTCTGCCTTTGCCGGATCTCGAGCACGGTGCCGACATTCGCGGTGCTGAGTGGGCGGCGCGGTACGCCTCGAAGTGGGGCCTTGAACAGGAGGTGACGAAAGGGCACGTCAAGAAGGGGCGCGGCGATCGGGCAACGCCTTGGGATCTGCTCCGGCGTGCCCTTGTGGGCGATCAGTGGGCGGGTGCCTTGTTTCAGGAGTTCGCCCAGGCGTTCAAGGGGAAACGGCAGTTGTTCTGGTCGGCTGGTCTCAAGGATCGCTATCCCATCGAGGACGTCGACGATTCAACCCTTGCCGCCCAGGTTGAGGACTCCGCCGTGATGCTTGGCGCTTTCTCCGCTCACCAGTGGCGCTGCATCGTGCGGGCGGGCATTCGTGCGCATCTGCTCATTGTTGCCGAGGCCGGCGACTGGTCGCAGGTGCTTCATTTTGTCGACGGTGCGGTCGCTGTCTTTGGTCAGGAGGAAATGCGCAATGGATCAGCTTGAAAAGCGGCGGGCACAGCTCGCCATCGTTCTGGATGCTTTCGAACAAACGTGGCCCTACCTGGCACACAACATCGAGGCGATGAGGAAGGAAGTCCGTAATGATGAGGTCGTGGCCGGCGTGCTTCTGACTGCTCTTGATGCAATGGGCTGTCGGGATGCTGGCTTACTGCCGGAGCCGCGTTACATGGACCACTAGTAACGG
>NZ_JANJUE010000087.1 GCF_024710765.1 Pseudoxanthomonas sp. | reverse complement strand
CCAGGGCGGCCAGACCCAGTACATCGAGCAGCCGCTGCCCGCCGATCCGGGCGACGACCGCCTGCGCGCGGTGCTGGCCTGGGCGCTGGCGCACCTGGACCAGCGGCTGGGCGTGGACGAACTGGCCGACCGGGCGCTGATGAGCAGGCGCACCTTCACCCGCCGGTTCCGCCGGGCCACCGGTGCCAGCGTCGGCGACTGGCTGGCCCACCAGCGGCTGGCGCGGGCGCAGCGGCTGCTGGAAACCACCGACCGGCCGCTGGACCACATCGCCGCCGAGGCCGGTTTCGGCAGCGCCGTCTCCCTGCGCCAGCGGTTCGCCGCCGCCCTGGGCACCTCGCCCTCGGCCTACCGGCGCAGCTTCCGCGGCGGCTGAACGGCCGCCGCTTCGCTACAATCCGTCCCATGCGCGTCTTCCTGCAGCAGCGCCCCGAGACGGGCGAAGCTCCCCGCTACGTCCAGCTGACCCTGCAACCGGACCTGTTCGGCGGCTGGGAGCTGCTGCGCGAAAGCGGCCAGATCGGCGGGCGCGCGCAGCTCAAGCGCGAGCAATATCTGCTGCAGTCCGAGGCCGATGCGGCCTTCGAGAAGGCCCGCGACACGCACATCAAGCGTGGCTACCAGATCACGTTCACGCAGGGAGCACCGCAGCCGTGAGCATCTCCGCGGCGGCCGCTCTCCGCGCCGCCTGACCGGCCTGTCCGCCTCCCCGCGCCGCGCCGCGCATTTTTCCCCCACCCGGCGATTCCACCGCCGGACTCCCCACAAGGAACATGATGTCCAGTCCATTGAAGAACGACCGCCTGCTGCGCGCCCTCAAGCGCGAACCCGTCGACTGCACGCCGGTCTGGCTGATGCGCCAGGCCGGACGCTATCTGCCGGAGTACCGCGCCACCCGCGCCGCTGCCGGCAGCTTCCTGGGCATGGCCAAGAATCCGGAGATCGCCTGCGAGGTGACCCTGCAGCCGCTGCGCCGTTTCAAGCTGGACGCGGCGATCCTGTTCTCCGACATCCTCACCGTGCCCGACGCGATGGGCCTGGGCCTGTATTTCGTCGAGGGCGAAGGCCCGAAGTTCGAACGCACCGTGCGCACCGCCGCCGACGCGGAAAAACTGGCGGTGCCGGACATGGAGACCGAGCTGCGCTACGTGATGGACGCGGTGCGCGTGATCCGGCGCGAGCTGGACGGCCAGGTGCCGCTGATCGGTTTCTCCGGCAGCCCGTGGACGCTGGCCTGCTACATGGTCGAAGGCGGCGGAAGCAAGGACTACGCGCGGATCAAGGCGATGGCGCTGAACGATCCGGCCACCCTGCACAAGCTCCTGTCCGTCAACACCGATGCGGTGATCGCCTACCTGTCCGCGCAGCGCGCGGCCGGCGCGCAGGCGTTGCAGGTGTTCGACACCTGGGGCGGCGTGCTGTCGCCGGCGATGTACCGCGAGTTCTCGCTGCCCTACCTGGCCCGCATCGCGCGCGAGCTCGAACGCGGTGAAGGTGCGGAGCGCACCCCGCTGATCCTGTTCGGCAAGGGCAACGCCGCGCACCTGGAAGCACTGGCCGACAGCGGCGCCGAAGGCGTCGGCGTGGACTGGCTGGTCGAACTGGCCGACGCGCGCCGTCGCACCGGCGGCAAGGTGGCGCTGCAGGGCAACCTGGATCCGGCCGTGCTGTACGGTTCGCCCGATGCCATCCGCACGCACGCCCGGGCGACCCTGGACAGCTACGCCGAAGGCGCCGGCGGCAGCCGTGACGGCCACATCTTCAACCTCGGCCACGGCATGTCGCCGGACATGAATCCCGATCACGTCGCGGTGCTGGTGGATGCCGTGCACGAATTCAGCGCCCGATAGGCGCGACGCTTCCGGAGCCCGCAATGGACGGCCGCCCCCACGCGCTTTCCTTCGCCGTCATCGCGCTGATCCTGTCCGTGCCGTCCATCGCGCGGGCCGGGGATGGCGTTCCCGTCGGGACCGGCGAACGCGCGCCGGTCACGATCGAAGTGCGGGGCGACGATTTTCCGATGCTGGTGCAGGACACCGGCCTGGCGCCGCCCCTGGACGACAACGGCCTGCCGCGCGCACCGGGCTGCGAGGCGGTGCGCGCACGCCGGGTGGACGAGTTGCCATATCCGTGGCGCGAGGCCGTGGATCGCATCCATCTGGATTGCCAGCCCATGGACGCGCCGGAAGGCGAGACCGCATTGATGGCGCTCACCGCGACGGCCTTCCTCAAACCCGGCCGGGTCTGGCTGGCCGGACACGCGGTCAGCGAAATACGACGGATGGACTCCGAACTGTGGGGCGATCACCAGTACGTGCTGGCCGAACCCTACGCCGCGGTCGCCACCGATCTGCGCGCGCAGCTGGAATCCGATTGCCGGAAGCGCCACCTGCGCGAGGAACGCGAAGTGCGCGAAGGCGCGCCCGAATGCAGGATGGAGGAAAGCGAGGACGCGCTGTACCTGCGCATGGACGAGATCAGCGGTATCTGGATCCACGCCGATCCCGATGACGCCGCGCGCACGATCTACGCCGAAGGCTGGGCGGATTAGGCGGGATTGGGGATTGGCAAAGGCTAAGCCTTTTGCCTCCCCCTTCGCAGAAGGGGGACCGAGGGGGATTTGCTTTTCGCGCCAGCAACAGTGGCCTTCACCCATTGGCTGGCAACCCAGGAAGGCTGACCGCCCTCCCGCATCCACCCCACCCTCACCCCACGCCCGTCCGCCGCCCGCGCAACCGCGGCGAGTTTCCGTCGGTGTCTTCTTTCGGAGCGCTGTATTCGAAGCGCAGTTCGCGCATGCCCTCCGGCACCGCCGGATTCATGTCTTCCGCCGGCACGCATCCCGGACCGATGCGGCCGGTGGCGGTTCCGGCCATCAGCTGCAATACCCTGGCCTGGGGAGACTTCGGATCCAGTGCCTCGATCCGGTCCGCGTAGGCCAGCACCGACACCACGCCGCCCACGTTGGCGCTCCCCACCAGATCCGGCTTGCCGGTCGCCAATGGCGCGGTCGCGGCCACGATGGGCGCCGGATTCCAGCAGCGGCCGGTGTTGGACACGCGCAGCGCGCGAACGAGTTCGACGGTGCTTTTTTCGAGCAGGGATCGCACCCGTTCCTGCCTGAGCTGGTCCTCGGCCACGGTCATGCGGGTCTTGATGTAGTACATGTCGCTGACCAGCATCACCATCGCCGAGTGGTAGGACTTGCCCTTGCGCTGGAGCTGCATCGACACCGAATAGGCTTCCAGGCTCCGCTTGTCCCGGCCCTTGCCGAGGGTGACGGAGACGGGCTTCAACGCGCCCATCGCGATCCGCTCGTAGCCGTCCGCACGCCCGGCCAGGCCGCTGATCTCGTCAACCGTCTGCTGGACGTCCTTGCGCAGTCGCTCCGGTGGCAGCATCCCGGCCGGATAGAAATACGCATCCATCCAGCGATCCTCGCTGGCGGGATCCTGGTAACGGACCGAAGCGCCGAGCTCGGCAAGCTCGAAACGATGCTCTCCCAATGCCTCCCAGGCATCGACTTTCAACGGGTACAGGATCCGCGTTTCGGTGAGGAATGCGCCGAGGAACGGCGCGGGTTCTTCCCTTGGCGCCGGTTCCGGTTCGCCTGCCATCGCCATCGGAACGGCGAACAGCAACAGCCATGCGCGCAGGCAGCCTCGATATCCGTCGCCGGGCGTTGCGATCCTTCGCCTTCCATTTCCGCTGCGCATCACTCGTCCCCCCGTCACCACCCGCCGTGCAGGCGGGTCGTCAGATGTTGTCCGCCATGCCGTCGCAGGCGCGCTGGATGGTGTCGGCCAGCATGTCGCCGGTCACCGGCTTGCGCAGGAAATCGTCGAAACCGGCCGCGCGCGCCTGCGGCTCGGCCTCGGCGTCGGCGCGCGCGGTGATGGCGATCAGCGGTGCGCGGAAACCGCCCAGCCGCAGTTGCCGCGCCAGCGCCAGGCCGTCCAGTCCGGGCAGGTCCAGATCCAGCAGGGCGACGTCGAACGCCTGGCTGGCGGTTTCACCCAGCGCGGCCAGCCCATGCGCCGCATGCACGACCCGGTGGCCGCGCGCACGCAGCAATCCGGCAATCACTTCCGCCACGGTGGCATCGTCTTCCACCAGCAGGATGCGGCGCTCCTGGGCCGAGGCCGGATGCACGCGCGGTGCACTGGTGGCCGGCGCCGCGTGCTGCAGCGGCAGGTCGACGATGAAGCGAGTGCCCAGGCCGGGCCGGCTTTCCACCTGGATGCTGCCGCCCATCGCGACCGCCAGTTCCTGGCAGATCGCCAGGCCCAGTCCGCTGCCGCCGTAGCGCGAGGCGGTGCGCGCGCCGTCGGCCTGCTCGAAGCGCTGGAACAGGCGCGCCTGCTGTTCGGCATTGATGCCCGGCCCGGTATCGGTCACTTCCAGGCGCACGCCGTTAGGCTGCAGCCGGAGCACGCGCAGGCCGACCCCGCCACGCTCGGTGAACTTGATCGCGTTGCCGAGCAGGTTGAGCAGGATCTGGCGCAAGCGCAGCGGATCGGCCACCACCTGCGCGGGCACGTCGTCGGCGCATTCGTCGGAGAACGACAGGCCGCGCTTCTCGGCCATCGGCGCGGTCATGTCGACGACCTCGCGGATCAAGCCGCGCAGATCGACGTCCTGCATGTCCATGTCGAGCTTGCCGGCCTCGATGCGCGCCAGATCCAGCGCATCGTTGACCAACCGCAGCAGGTGCGAACCCGCGCCCTGGATGGCGGTGGTGTAGTGGCGCTGGGTCTCGGTCAATGGCGTGGCCAGCAGCAGTTCGCTCATGCCCAGCACGCCGGTCATCGGCGTGCGCACCTCGTGGCCCAGGGTGGCCAGGAAGCGGGTCTTGGCCAGCGACGCCTGTTCGGCGACCTCGCGCTTGTGTTCGGCCAGCTGCCAGGCCGTGCGCCGGCGGACCCGGCGCCGGTAGGCCGCCGCCAGCAGCGCCAGCAGCAGCGCGCCGGCCGCGGACAGCAGGCTGATGCCCCACACGCTGCGGTACCACGGCGGCAGGACCTCGAAGGAAAGCTGGCGTTCCTCCGACGGATTGCCGGCCGCGTCGAACGCCTGCATGCGCAGCCGATAGTGGCCGGGGCGCAGGTTGGAAAACGCCCGCTCGCCGCTGGCGCCCTGATCGACCCAGCCCTGGTCGAACCCTTCAAGCCAGGAACGATAGCGGTGCGCGAGCGGGTCCTCGTAGCTGAGCAGGCGCAGGCTGAGCTGCAGGTCGTGATCGTCCGGCAGCAGTTCGAAACCGCCCTTTATCGGCAACTGCACGGTGTGATCGCGCTGGTTCACCTGCAGGCCGTCCAGCAGCAGGTGCGGGACCAGTGGCGGCGGATCCGGCAATGCCGTGTCCAGCAGCATGACCGAACCATCGGCGGTGCTGCCGGCCAGCAGGCCTCCGTCGGCCAGCAGCAGGCCGCGATCGTTGAACTCCTGGCTCATCAGGCCATCGCGCACGCCGAAATTGCGCACCCGCACCGGCGCCTGGTCATCGGGCGCCTCGACACGGAACAGGCCGCGCCGGGTCGCCAGCCAGACGCGCTTTTCCGGATCGATGATCATGCCGGTCGATTCCAGCGCCGGCAGGCCCTGGCGGGGCGCGATCTGGCGCACCTGGGTCCAGCGGCCATCGCGTTGACGCCAATGCTCCATCCCGGACAGCCGGTGCAGCCAGAGTTCGTCCGGTGAGGCGAACGCGAAGGAAAGCACCCGCTCCACGCCCGCGCCGATCACGGTGACGAACCGGTGCTGCTCGGGATCCCAGCGTTCGATGCCGCGATTGCTGGCGGTCCACAGGCGGCCGTCCGGCCCGGCCAGCATGGTGTCGATCTCGCTCGGCTCACTGTCCTGTTCGGAACGCGCCAGGTTGTCGAGCACCTGCCCGGTCTCGCTGTCGCGGTGCTGCAGCGATCCCATCTGGGTCGCGATCCAGAGGGTGCCGTCGCCGACCTGCACCAGCCAGTCCACCGAGGTGCCGTCGGGTACCTGGTCCGCGCCTTCGGCGTTCGACCACTCGCGCTTCTCGCCGCTGCGCGGATCGATGCGGATCAGGCCGTTGCGATGCCCGAGCCACAGCCGGCCCTGGCGATCCTCCAGCACGGAGGTGAAGCGCAGTTCCTTCAGGCGCTGCGCATGCAGGCCCAGCGGCTCGACCTCGCCGCGAGCGGTATCCAGCCGCTCCACTCCGCCGATGCTGCTGACCAGCCACAGACCGGTTCCGCTCGTCGATGTCGCCAAGCCGCGATACAGGCCGCCACCCAGGCCCTGCGCGGGGGTGAACGAGGCAATCCGCCGCCAATCCGAACGCAGGTAGGCCACGCCACGCGTGGGCACCGGCACCCACAGGCCGCCATCCGGCTGCATGAGCAGGGTCTGCAACACCCGCCCCACGCCCACGCCCTGGCTGTCCTGCGCGATGGGCGCGGGTGCGCGATCGCCATCGGTATGCCACAGGCCGCCCTGGCTGGCCAACCAGTACTCGCCGTGGCCATCGGCGGCCATCGCCATCACCGCGTTCGGCCGTTCGAACATCGGCGACCACGCCGGTGTGCTCCAGCCGCCGTTGCGCCGCCAGCGGTACACGCCCGCCGAGGTGCCCGCCCAGATCGAATCGCCATCGACGGTCACCGAATAGATGATCAGCGCCTCGCCCCCGGGCAGGGGCTCGCGCTGCATCCGCTTGCCGTCGAAGCGGACCAGGCCGCTCATCGTGCCGACCCACAGCTCCCCACGGGGATCGAACGCCAGCGAAAGCACGTTGTCCGAGGGCAGGCTGGCCGGATCGCCCTCGATCGCGCTGAACCGCCGGACCTGGCCGTCGGTGCCAATCCGGTGCAGGCCGCCGCCGAAGGTGCCGAACCACACCTCGCCGGCATGGCTGGTGATGGCGAAGGCATCGTCGCTGCCCATCTGCGGATGATCGGCCCTGCGGAAGTGGCGGAATCCGCGCCGCTCGGGTCCCATCATGCTCAGGCCGCCATTCTCGGTGGCGACCCAGACCCTGTCCTGGTCATCCACGTGCAGCGCCTGGACCACGTTGCCCGGCAACGAGCCCGGATCATCGGGATCGTGGCGCCAGATCCTGAAATTGACGCCGTCGTAGCGGGCCACGCCGTCCCAGGTCGCCAGCCACAGATAGCCGGCCCGATCCCGGGCCATCGCCGGAATGGTGGTGGACGGCAGGCCATCGGCCACCGTCATCATCCGGAACCGCGGAATCTCCGGCACGCCCGCCTGCACCGTCGCGCAGGCCAGCCACGCCGCCAACATCCAGATCCGCCATCCCATGCCGTCGTATCCCTTGTTCCCGGTCGGTCCCCTGCGCGAATCGTCGCAACGGACCGTTGCAGGTGCAAGCGGAGTATCTTCAGCCGGGCCCGCCTAGAATCCCCGCCCATGACTTCATCGTCCCGACGCCATCGCCACGTCCGCACCGGCGCGCTGCTTGCGTTGCTCGTGATCGCCGGCCCCGCGCTGGCGCGGGGGCCGGTGGCCTATGCGCTGGATCCGGTCCATACCCGGGTGATGTTCGCGGTCGAGCACGCCGGTTTTTCGCAGGCCATCGGCACGATCTCCGGCAGTACCGGCACACTGGTGTTCGATCCCGAGGACTGGACGACCGCGCGCCTGGACGTCACCGTGCCGCTGGCCCGCGCGGATCTGGGCGACGCGAAATGGAACCAGGCGGTGCTGGCGGGCAACCTGCTGGACACCGAACGGTTTCCCGAAGCGCATTTCATTTCCCGCCGGGTCGAGCCCATCGCCCCGGACCACGCCTCGGTCTGCGGCACCCTGACCCTGCACGGCGTCAGCCGCGATCTGTGCATGGACGTCAAGCTCAACGCCCTCAAGCGCCATCCGTTGCCGCCGTTCCGGCGCACGGCCGGTTTCTCCGCCACCACCTCGCTGCAACGCTCGGATTTCGGCATCACCGCCTGGAAGTCGGTGATCGGCGATTCCGTCGAACTCCGCATCGAAGCCGAAGCCACACGGACGGGCAAGGCCGACGATAGCGAAGAAGCGGCCGCCGACGCGGCCGACGCCCCAGCCACCCCTCGGGAGCCCACCCTCAATGACCCTGAAGAACACCCCTGAACGCTGGGGCGCCGTCAGCCAGACCCTGCACTGGCTCATCGTCATCCTGCTGCTGGTCATCGCCTACATCGGCCTGACCATGGGCGATCTGCCGAACGGCCCGCGCAAGATCAACATCTACGCGCTGCACAAGTCGATCGGCCTGACCATCCTGGCACTGGTCGCGCTGCGGCTGATCTGGCGGATGTACGCCGGTGCGCCGCTGGCGATTCCCGGCACGCCCGGCTGGCAGCAACGCATCGCCTCGCTGACCCACGTCGCGCTTTACCTGCTGATGTTCGCCATGCCGCTGTCGGGCTGGGTGCTGAACTCCTCCGCCGGCTATCCGCTGCAGTGGTTCAAGCTATTCAACCTGCCCGCCATCACCGCCCGCAATCCCGAGCTGCACGAACTGGCCGAGACCCTGCATGAATCGATGTTCTGGGTGCTGGTGGCCGTGGTCGTACTGCATGCCGGCGCCGCCTTCTACCACCACCTGTTCCAGAACGACGACACCCTGCGGCGGATGCTGCCGGGGCGCCGCCGCCCGGCCATCGCCTCTCCCTCCGCGCCCACCCCCGAGGACTCCGCACCATGATCCGTCTCCCCCGCCTCATCGCCGCCGGCCTGCTGCTGGCCGCCGCATCGCCCGCCTTCGCCGCCGATTACGTGCAGGCGCCGGGCTCCACCCTGGTGTTCGCCAGCAACTACCAGGGCGAAACGTTCACCGGCAAGTTCGGTGGCTTCACCACCACGCTGAGTTTCGATCCTGCCAACCTGGCCACCTCCAAGCTGGACGTGACCATCCAGCTGGCCGGCACCAAGACCGGCAACGACGATCGCGACGGCACCCTGCAGACCGGTGACTTCTTCAACGTCGCCAAGTTCGCCCAGGCGCGCTACACCGCGACCCGGTTCCGTTCGCTCGGCGGCAACCAGTACGCCGCCGACGGCAGCCTGAGCCTGCGCGGCGTCAGCAAGCCGGTCACCCTGACCTTCACCTGGACGCCCGGCGCGCAGCCGGTGCTGGCCGGCAAGGCCACCGTCAAGCGCCTGGATTTCGGCGTGGGCGGCGGCGAATGGGCCGACACCAAGACCATCCCCAACGATGTCGCCATCAGCACCAAGGTGGTGCTGAAGCCGGCGAAGTAAGCCGTCGCCGTGCGGCGCGTCATGCTGCGCGCCGCACTGGCCGGCGCATTGCTGGTCGTCGTGACCGCGTTGGCCGCCTGGTTCGTCGGAGGCGCGCTGCTGGCGCCCTGTCCGGCGAGCATCACGGACGTCCCCACCGATCTGGCGGTGGAAACCGTCACCCTCCCCGTTCCGGACGCGCCTCCCCTGCGGGGATGGTGGATCGCGGGCGCCGCCGGGAAACCGGCAGTGCTCCTGTTGCACGGCATCCGCGCGGATCGGCGGGCCATGCTTGGGCGCGCGAGGATGCTGCATCGCCACGGCTATGCCGTTTTGATGGTCGATCTGCAGGCGCACGGCGAGAGCCGCGGCGATGCCATCACGCTGGGCGCACGCGAGTCCCGCGGCGTCGTTGCCGCCGGGCAGTGGATGAAGCGGCGCGTTCCCCGCGCCCGCATCGCCGTCATCGGCGTCTCGCTGGGCGGGGCTTCGGTGGTGCTGTCACCGCAGTCCGGCAGATTCGACGCGGTGGTGCTGGAAGCGGTCTATTCGAACGCGCGCCAGGCGGTCCGCAACCGCATCGCGATGCGGCTGGGCGATGGCATGGCGGGATTGCTTGCGCCGCTCCTGACCCTGCAAACGCAATGGCGGATCGGCGTGTCCGCCGATGACCTGTCGCCCCTGGATCGGATCCGGGATCTGGATGCGCCCGTGCTGGTGGTGGCTGGCGGCCGGGATCGGCACACCTTGCCCGCCGAGTCGCTCGCCCTGTTCGAACGCGCCCGGGGACCGAAGGAGTTCTGGCTGCTGCCGGATGCCGCGCACGTGGATTTCCTCGCGCACGCCCCCGACGCGTACGAACGGCATGTGGTCGGCTTCCTCGACCGCCAATTGTCCGTTTCGCCGCTGCGCCCGACCGCGCATCCGGATTCACCCGCTCCGCCGTCCGGTTCCGCCTCCCGCCGCGATCCCCGGACCCCCTGATCCGCATCGCCGTGGCGCAGGAAAAGGGTTTCCGGCAGGAAACAACAAAAGCCCGCGCCATGGCGCGGGCTTTTCCTTTCTGGCGGGAAAAACCCGCCGGCGCGATACCGCCAACGCCGGCGGGCGGCGCCCGGTCAGCCTTCGACCACCATGCGCGTGCGCATTTCCAGGTGCAGCGCGTGGCAGAAATGGGTGCAGTAGCACCAGTACACGCCCGGCTTGTCGGCCACGAAGGTCACCGACTTGGTTTCCTGCGGATTGACGATGAAGTTGATGTTGTACTTCGGGATGCCGAATCCGTGGGTCAGGTCTTCCACCTTGTCCAGGTTGGTCAGGGTGATGGTGACGATGTCGCCCTTCTTCACCGAGAACTCGCGCAGCGAGTAGGCCGGTGCCTGCGACGTCAGGCGGACATGGACCTTGTTGCCATCGCGCTCGATGCCGGCGGTCTGCGCGCTGACCGCATTGGGGAACTCGTCGAGGCTGTAGATCTGCCGGGTCTTGATGGCGTCGGCGGCCACGATGATCGCGTCATGCGGTTCCGGATAGGCGGTGTGGTCATGCACCAGCACCATCTTGTCGCCGGAGATGTCGATCAGCTGTTCGGTCTCCACGTGCAGCGGGCCGACCGGCAGGAAGCGGTCCTTGGAGAACTTGTTGCCGGAGTTGAAGAACTTGCCGTCCGCGTTCCTGGTCTCGCCCATCGAGGTGAAGCCGTGGCCGGGCTGATAGTGCACGTCGATGCTGTCGAGGACGACCTTGGCGTTCTTGTCGCCCTTGAACTGCTTGATGGCGGCATCGACGTTCCACTTGACGATCTTGCTGTCCAGGAACAGCGTGGTATAGGCGTTGCCGCGACCGTCGAAACCGGTGTGCAGCGGACCCAGGCCCAGGTTGGGCTCGGCCACCACCGCGTCGCGCGCGTTCTTGATTTCGCCGGCGAACCACTTCTCCACCAGCGACAGGTCGATCACCGAGCAGGTCGGCGACAGCTTGCCGGAGCAGACGAAATACTTGCCGTCGGGACTGGCGTTGACGCCATGCGGGTTCTTCGGCACCGGCACGTAGCAGGTCAGCGCGGTGGCGGCATCGGCGTTGGCGGCCTTGCGGCCATCGACCACCGGCACCTTGGAATCGCCGATGGTGACGAATTTTCCGGCCTTGATCGCCGCCTCGATGCGGGCGACATCGAAGAACACGCAGGCGTCGTGCTCGGCGGACATCATGTCCTCGTAGTGGATCCCGCCCTCCACGTTGTACTGGTTGGAGGCGGCGTACTTGCCGTCATAGCTGGTCGCCACCAGGTCCATGTTGCCGTCGACGCGGCATTGCCAGCGTACTTCCATGGTCTCCGCGTCCAGGCAGGAGAACAGGCAGCCATACGCTTCCGGCTTGTCCATGTCACGGCCGTCGTTGGGCAGCGGGATATGGAACTCGGCGCCGGCGAACACGCGGGTGGTGTGGTTGATGGCGCTGTCCACCGGATCGCGCTTGTCGGTGAAGATGCCGTGGTGGCCCTGCACGTTCGGCAGCTCGGTGATGCGATCGACCTCGAAGGTATCGCCGCGAATGCGCGCAACCCGGCCATGCAGCTTGTCGTTGACCCAGAAGCGCTTGCCGTCGTAGGTGCCGTCGGTATACGAGCCATGCACGTGATGGGTGTCGCCGGTCCAGTATTTCAGCTGGCCGTCCGGACGGGTGCCCATGATCGCCTTGGATTCGTTGGTGATGCCCCAGCCCACCATCGGATCGATGTTGAACACCGGAATGCGCTTGATGGTGCGGCCCGACGGGCAGCCCAGGATGCGCACTTCGCCGGAGTGCCCGCCGGAGGACAGGATGTAATAGTCATCGAGCTTGCCGGGCGGCACTTCGAAATGGCCCGCCGCACCGGCCGCCTTCGTCACGGCGCCACTGGCCGCAGCCGCGCCCTTGCCGTCCGATGCCGCGCCGCAGCCGGTCAGGCTGAGCGTCAGGCCGGTGCCCGCCAGCGCGGCGGCTCCCCCGAGAATCTTTCGGCGTGACGGATCCCGGATCTCCATCCCGCTCTCGTTGTTCTTCATCGCTGCTTTCCTCTGATTGACGTTCGTCTTTGGATGTAACGCTGGATTGCGGCGCAACGATACGCGCGGGGATACCGCGCGCTCCTTGACTCAAATCAAGGCGGCCGGAAGTACGCCCCACTACCTTTTGCAGCGACCGCGTCGAGTGCGCGCAGGCGGACCGGTCCCGCGGAACGACCCCTCTCCATATTCCTCCGAGCTCCCTCCATGAACAATCGAAATCCTGGCCTGCTTGCACTTGCAGCCATCGCCCTCGCGCTCGCCGCCTGCTCCGGGCAGACGCCGGAATCGACGGATGCCGCCCCATCCGCGCCCGCCGCGTCGGAACCGGCGGCGCCCGCGCCCGAAGCCGCGCCCACGGCACCTGAGCCCGCCGAGGCCGCGCCGCTGGCCGCCGCCGATGGCGCGCCCGCGGCCGATGCGGCCGGGCATCCGGGCGAGGAGACCTACAAGAAGACCTGCGCGATGTGCCACAGCACCACCGCGCTGGGCGCGCCGATGGTCGGCGACAAGGCCGACTGGAGCGCGCGCGCCGCGCAGGGCGCCGACACCCTGCACAAGCACGCACTGGAAGGCTTCAATGGCCAGAAGGGCGTGATGCCCGCGCGCGGCGGCAATCCCAGCCTCGACGACGACGCGGTCAAGGCCGCCGTGGACTACATGGTGAGCAAGTCCAAGTAACGCCAGCACGGGTACCGCCATGCCTTCGATCATCCAGCCCTCCCCGCACGGGGAGTCCGTTCCGCGCGCATCGCATCCGGGCATCGCGCGGCCAACGCGACGGGCAAGCGCGACGCGATGGCCGTGCCTGGCCCTCCTGCTGCTCTGCCTGTTCGCGGGCTGGGCCCAGGCCGGCTCCTACGAAGCGCAGTTGCCGGAAGCGCTGTTCAGCGATCCGGACATGTGCCGCCACGTGGCCTGCGACAGCGTGCTGCCGCAGGCCAGCCGTTTCGGCCTGCGCGAGGGCAACCCCGCGTTCGTGCGCGGCCTGCGCGAGGAAGGCGGCAAACTGCGCACGGTCGGCTATGTGTTCCTGTCCAGCGACGTGACGCCGGACATCGTCGGCTATTCCGGCAAGCCGATGATCACCCTGGCCGGCATGGATGCGGGCGGCCGGATCACCGGCGTGCGCATCCTCAAGCACAGCGAACCGATCCTGCTGGCCGGCATCCCCGAGAAGGAACTGAACCGCTACGTCGAGCAGTATGTCGGCCAGCCGGCCGGCTCGCGCTTCGAGCTGGGCAAGGCCGAGGACGGCGAAGTCTCGATGGACGTCATCAGCGGCGCGACCGTGACGGTGATGGCGGAGAACCAACTGGTCAGCCGCGGCAGCTACGCCGTCGCCCGGCAGGTGGGATTGATCAAGGCGGTGGCGCGGCCACAGGCGCGGCTGATCGAGGATGCCGTGCCTTCGCGCGACTGGAACGCGCTGGTCAAGGAAGGCAGCGTGCAGCGCCTGACCGTGAGCCAGGCCGACGTGGGCGCGCCGGCCAGCGAGCAGGCCTTCATCGATCTGTGGTTCGGCTACCTCAACGCGCCCGCCATTGGCCGCAGCGTGCTCGGCGACGCGGGTTACCGCCAACTGATGGATGAACTGAAGCCAGGCGAGCACGCGATCTTCGTGCTCGGCAACGGCACCAGTTCCTTCAAGGGTTCGGCATTCGTCCGCGGCGGCATCTACGATCGCATCCAGGTCTCGCAGGACATCGACGTCCACCATTTCCGCGACACCGACTACCGCAACCTGTACCGCGTCCACGCGAACGGCGCGCCGTCGCACGCCGAATCCGGCATCTTCATCCTGCGCAGCGGCGAGTTCTCCGCGGCCTATCCGTGGAAGCTGTCGTTCCTGGCCCACCGCAACACCGACGAAGGCAACCGCGACTACGCCAACTTCGATGCGCAGTACTGGCTGCCCGCCGCGTACCTGCACGGTGGACGGCCCACCGTTGCCAGCCCGACCCCGGCCTGGGTCCGCATCTGGAAAGCCAAGGCGTGGCAGATCGCCGCCATGTGCGCGCTGCTGGTGTTCGTATTCGGGTTCTATGCCACGCATCGGCGCTGGGCCGCCCGTTCCACCCGCGTGGACAAGCGCTGGATCCTGTGGCCGCACATCGCGGTATGGCTGGTGGCGGTGGGCTTCCTCGGCTTCAGCCAGCTCGCCCAGCCCTCCATCGTCCAGGGCCTGACCCTGCTGCACGCGCTGCGCGACGGCTGGCGCTGGGACCTGTTCCTCAGCGACCCGCTGATCTTCATCTTCTGGATCTTCATCGCCATCACCATCGTGCTGTGGGGGCGTGGCGTGTTCTGCGGCTGGCTGTGTCCGTACGGCTCGCTGAGCGAACTGCTGTACAAGTTCGCCGGAAAAATCGGCCTGGCCCGCTGGCAGTTCCAGTTGCCCGGCAAATGGCACCACCGCCTGCGCTGGCTGAAGTACGTGATCCTGGTGGTGCTGGTCGCGGCCTCCTTCCATTCGATGGCGCTGGCCGAGCTGCTGGCCGAGGTGGAGCCGTTCAAGAGCACGTTCTTCGTGTCGATCTGGACGCGCGCCTGGCCGTTCATCGCGTTCTGGGTGCTGCTGCTGGCGGCCTCCATGTTCATGGAGCGGCCGTTCTGCAAGTACCTGTGCCCGCTCGGCGCCGGCCTCGCGCTGCCCTCGCGCTGGCGCCTGTTCGGACTGCGCCGCAAGGCCGAATGCACGACCTGCAAGGCCTGCGCGGTCGGCTGCGGTTCGCAGGCCATCGATCCGCAAGGCCGGATCGACCCCAGCGAGTGCATGCAATGCCTGGACTGCATGGTGCTCTACCACGACGACCACTCGTGCCCGCCATTGGCCAAGGAGCGCAAGCGTCGCGAGCGCGCCGGCCTGCCGCTGACCCCGGTGGGACGCGATGGCCATTTCATTCCGCTGGAACTGGTGGAATGAACCGGCTGGGCGCCCTGCTCCTGTTGCTGGCCTGCACCGCGCCCGCCGGCGCGGCGGTGTGGCGGGTCGCCCCCGGCGAACGCATCGGCGAGGTGATCGCGCGTGCCGCTCCCGGCGACACGGTGGAAATCCCGCGCGGCCACTACGCCGAACGCCTGCGCATCGAGAAGCCGCTGATCCTGCGCGGTATCGACCGGCCGACGGTCAGCGGCGGCGGTGAAGGCGATGTGATCCGGGTGACCGCGCCGGACGTGCGCATCGAAGGCATCATCGTGCGCGACAGCGGCGACGACCTGGGTGGACAGAACGCCGGCATCTACCTGCAGCCCGGCGCGCACCGCGCGGTGGTCCGCCAGTGCGACTTCGCCCATGTGCTGTTCGGGCTGTGGATCGAGAAGGCCGATGACGTCCGCATCGAGGACAACCTGATCACCGGCATGCGCGAGAAACTGTCGTCCCAGCGCGGCAACGCCATCCAGCTCTACAACACCCGCGGCGCGCGCATCGCCCGCAACCACATCAGCTTCGCCCGCGACGGCATCTACGTGGACGTGTCGCACCACGCCGAATTCATCGACAACGTCATCCACCACGTGCGGTATGGCAGCCACTACATGAACTCCTACCACAACCTGTGGCAGGGCAATGAAAGCCATCACAACCAGGGCGGCCTGGCGTTGATGGAGGTCCGCAACCTGACCGTGCGCGGCAATCGCACCTGGGCCAACACCGACCACGGCATCATGCTGCGGACCCTGCAGGATTCGACCATCGAGGACAACATCTCGGCGGGCAACGGACGCGGCTTGTTCATCTACGACGCCGAGTACAACATCCTTCGCGGCAACCTGGTGATCGGCAACCGGGTGGGCATCCACCTGTGGGCGGGCTCGTTCAACAACCAGGTCGACGGCAACGACTTCGTCAACAACCAGGAACAGATCCGCTACGTCGCCTCGCGCGATGTCGAATGGGGCAAGCAGCGTGGCAACTACTGGAGCAACTACCTGGGCTGGGACGGCGATGGCGACGGCTTCGGCGACACGCCCATGGAGGCCAGCGACGCGGTCGACTGGCTGGTGACCCGCTATCCGTTCACCAAGCTGCTCGACAGCAGCCCCGCGATCAGCACCCTGCGGCTGATTTCCCGGCAATTCCCGGTATTGCGGGTCGCCACGGTGACCGACATGCGTCCGGCGATGGCGCCGGGACACAAGGACTGGAGGGCGTGGCTCGAAGCCACGCGGAACGATGCAGCACGCGATTGAAGTGGAACGGGTCGACAAGCGGTTCGGTCCCGTGCAGGCCGTCGACGGAGTGAGCCTGTCGATCCCGGCGGGGACGACGTTCGGACTGGTCGGCCACAACGGCGCCGGCAAGAGCACGCTGTTCAAGATGATGCTGGGCATCGAACCGGTCAGCGCCGGGCAGATCCGCATCCACGGCATGCCGGTGCGCGGCGCCGCGTTCCGCTGGCTGCGCCAGCGCATCGGCTACCTGCCGGAGAACGTGGCGCTGTACGACAACCTGAGCGGCCTGGACACGCTGCGTTTCTTCGCCCGGCTCAAGGCCGCCGACGCGAAACAATGCACCCGCCTGCTGGAACAGGTGGGGTTGTCCGCGGCGATGAAACGGCCGGTGCGCGAGTACTCCAAGGGCATGCGCCAGCGGCTGGGTTTCGCCCAGGCCCTGCTGGGCCAGCCGGAACTGCTGTTCCTCGACGAGCCGACCAACGGCCTGGATCCCCAAGCCATCCACGAGTTCTACGACACCCTGGCCACGCTCAAGCGCGCGGGCGCGACCATCGTGCTCAGCTCGCACCTGCTCGCGGAAATCCAGCCGCACCTGGACAGCCTGGCCATCCTCGCCAACGGCCGCGTCGTCGCGCAGGGCAGCGTGGACAGCCTGACCGCGACGTCGGACCTGCCCGGCCGCGCCCGCCTGCACGCCCGCGACGCGAGCGCCGCGCAGCGCATCGGGCAACGGCTGGGCGACGCCGGCTTCCCGGTGATCGCCACCACGGGCAACGTACTGACGGTCAGCGTTTCGCGCACGCATCGCACCGGCCTGCTGCCGCTGCTGGCCGAATCCGGCCCGGGCCTGGTCGACGTGGAGATCCATCCGCCGACCCTGGAAGACCTGTACCTGCGCCAGCGCCACGCCGGAGGGCACGCATGAACGGCGGACTGCAATGGCGCGCCCTGCGCGTGGTGGCGGGCAAGGAACTGCGCGACCGCCTGCGCAATCGCTGGATTCTCGCGGTCGCGGTCGTGCTGGCGGCGTTCGCGCTGCTGATCGCCTACTTCGGCGGCGCGCAGTCCGGCACGGTCGGCTTCCGCAGCATCGGCGTGACCGTGGCCAGCCTCACCAGCCTGGCGATCTACCTGGTGCCGCTGATCGCGCTGCTGCTCGGGTTCGACGCCATCGTCGGCGAACGCGAACGCGGCACCCTGGACCTGATGCTGTCGATGCCGCTCACCCGCGCCGAACTGCTGCTCGGCAAGTACCTGGGCCTGGGCGCGGCGCTGGTGCTGGCCACCCTGATCGGTTTCGGCGCGGCGCTGGTGCCGCTGGCCGCGCAACTCGATGCCGCCGGCATCCGGCTGTACGCGCTGTTCGTCGCCAGCGTGATCGCGCTGGGCCTGTCGTTCCTGAGCCTGGCGATGCTGGTCTCGGTACTGGTGCGCGATCGCGCGCGCGCCACCGGTGCGGCCATCCTGCTGTGGTTCGGCTTCGTGCTGGTGTTCGACCTGGCCCTGCTCGGCGCGTTGGTCGCCACCGCCGGCCGGCATTCCTCGGCATGGGCGCCCTACGCCCTGCTGCTCAACCCCGCGGACGTGTTCCGCGTGTTCAACGCCATGTCCACCGAAACCCTGCGCAATGCGTTCGGGCTCGGCACGCTGCTGCCCGATGCCTGGGGCGATCCGCGCGTGCTCGGCTCGGTGATGGTGGCCTGGATCCTCGCCCCGCTCGGGGTGGCCCTCTGGAGATTCCGATGAAAGCGTTACGTGTTTCGCTGCTGGCCCTGCTGGTCGCCGGCTGCGCCCCCCCCATGGCGGGCGTCGAACCCGCCGACCCGGACGCCGGCCAGCAGTGCGAGCTCGATGGCATGGTGCTGCGCGACTATCCCGGTCCGAAGGGCCAGATCCGCTACGCCGACGGCAAGGTGGAGTACTACTGCGACACCCTCGAACTGCTGTCGATCACCCTGCAGCCGGAGCAGGTGCGCAAGGTGGCTGGCGTCTACACCCAGGACATGGGCAAGACCGACTGGGACGTGCCCAAGGGCCACTGGATCGACGCCACCCGCGCTTTCTATGTGCAGGGTTCCTCCCGCACCGGCAGCATGGGCCCCACCTTCGCCAGTTTCGCCAGCCGCGACGACGCGGACAGCTTCGCCGCCGCGCACGGCGGCAAGGTACTGGCCTTCGCCGACATCAGCGCGGACATGGTCCAGCTGGATGGTGCGGCCAGCCACGACATGCACTGACGGAGCACCGACATGGATCCCTTCTTCACCGGCATCGAACCCGCCGTCGCCACCCGCATGGCCGGCCTGTCCCGGCAGATGTTCGAATTGCGAGAACGGCACAAGGAACTGCTGGAACAACTGGATTGCGTTGACGAGGAGACGGTGCTCGCCGCGATCCGCGATGGCCGCCTGCCCGAGCACCCCGGCTACGAAGCCTGGCTGGCGCTGGGACTGATGCGCGAACGCCGGCAGGCCGCGCGCGAACTGCTGGACTGGCACTGCCGGCATATCCGAGACGACGCGGAATGGCCGGCGATCGCCGACAGCATCCCCGCCAGCCTGCCCACGGTGTTCCTGGTCCATCCGCCGGAACGGCACCTGGACGGCCTGGGCCTGCGCGGCGCGGACGGCCTGGAGCTGCTGGTGCGGGTGCTGACGCCGGGCGACTGGTCATTCGAATGGCGACGCGGCGAGCGGCTGTGGCGACTGGATACCGCGCCGGTGGCGCATCCCGGTCTTGCCGCCGCCGGCAGTCCGCACCTGCATCTGCCCGATGGCGCGATCGTCGCGCCCGACGTGGCGCTCGACGCCCTCGATCGCGATGCGCTGATCGGCCTGGTCCTGCAGGCCATCGCCGATGGACGCCTGCCCTCCTCCGGCGAATGAGCGCGCCGCGGTTCAACGGCCGGCGCGCGTGAACAGCGCGCCGCGCCCGCGCGCCTGGCAGGGCGTGCTCGCCTGCGCCGTGGTCGCGGGGCTGGTCACCGCGGCGGTGCTGTGGTGGCGGCCCGTGGTCGAGGCGCGAGGGGAATACCTCGCCTTCGGCACCCGGGTTTCCGTGCAACTGCGCGCGCCGGACCGCGAGGCGGCCTCGCGCGCACTGGCCGCGATCGGCCCGCTGCTGATCCACGACCACCGCGCCTGGCATCCCTGGGAACCCAGCGATGTCACCCGCCTCAACACCGCGCTGGCGGAAGGCCGCGCGCATCGGGTCGAACCCGACATCGCCGGCCTGATCCACGCCGCCACGGTCGGCGACACCCGCAGCGACGGGCTGTTCAACCCCGCCGCCGGGCGACTCATCGCCGCATGGGGATTCCACACCAGCCAGTATCCGGTGCGCACCGCCGCGCCGACGGCGCAACAGGTGGCCGCGCTGCGCGCCGCGATGCCGCGCATGCGGGACGTGCGGGTGGATGCGCACGGCGTGGCGAGCTCCCGCCGCCGCGAAGTGCAGTTCGACTTCAACGGCCTGGCCGAAGGCTACGCCGCCGCCCAGATGCGGCAGCTGCTGCGTGCGGAAGGCATCGACGACGCGCTGCTCTACGTCGGCGGCTTCGTCCTGGCGATGGGCCGCGACGGCCATCGGCCCTGGACGGCGGGCGTGCGCGGTCCGGACGGCGTACTCGGGGTGATCGACCTGCGCGATGGCGAGGCGCTGTCCTCGTCAGGCGACTACCAGCGTCGGCGCGTCGGCACGCGCCAGGGCGGCGGCCACATCGTCGACACGCGCAGCGGCCGGCCCGAACGGGCCAGCGCCGCGGCCAGCGTGATCGCCACCGACCCGGTGCTGGCGGACATGGCCGCGACCGCGCTGATGGTGGCCGGTCCGTCCGGATTCGATACGCTGGTCCGGCGCATGCACCTGAACTGCGCGCTGCTGGTCACCCACGAGGGCGATGTGCTGATCACGCCGGCCCTGCGCGATCGGCTGCGCCCGCGCGACGACACCGTCGGCGGAGGCCTGCGCCTGCGTCCGGGCGCGGGCCCGGGAGGGTGCGGCGAAACCGGTGGGCTGCCGCCGATTCCGGTCGTGCCGCCGCCGTCCGGCGGACGCGGCTAGCCGGCCAGGAAGCGCGCCAGCCTGGACGCGTCGAACGGCCAATCCAGTTCGGCGCCATCCCCGCGACGCAACACCGGCACCCGCACGCCATAACGCGCCTCCAGATCGTCGTCGCCGTCGATGAAGGCACTTTCGAACTCCGGCGCCCGCGCCTCGGCCAGCACGGCCAGGGCCAGGTCGCACAGATGGCAGTCGTCGCGCTGGTAGAGGGTCAGTGGCAAGGGAACAACCTCCGGGTCCGATCTGTTGCGTCGCGGAAGCGGCTTTCACCGGCGACGGCATAGAATACGCGCCATGGCAGTCAGCACCTTCGACCTTTTCAAGATCGGCATCGGGCCGAGTTCCTCCCACACCGTCGGCCCCATGCGGGCGGCGGCGCGATTCGTCGCCCGCTGGCTGGAAGATCCCGGCCGCCTGCAGGACGTGGCGCGAATCCGCGCCGAGGTGTTCGGCTCGCTGGCGCTGACCGGGCGCGGTCACGGCACCGACAAGGCCGTGCTGATGGGCCTGGAAGGCCACTATCCGAACGAGATCGACCCGGACATCATTCCGCCGGCGCTGGAACGCATCCGCGGCAGCAAGACCCTGCAACTGGGCGGCCGCCACGCGATCGCCTTCGACGAGAAGCGCGACCTGCTGATGAACAAGCGGCAGAAGCTGCCGTACCACACCAACGG
Source organism: Pseudoxanthomonas sp. (assembly GCF_024710765.1). GTDB lineage: Bacteria > Pseudomonadota > Gammaproteobacteria > Xanthomonadales > Xanthomonadaceae > Pseudoxanthomonas_A. Next base: position 6,953 of record NZ_JANJUE010000087.1, on the reverse strand, counting down.
CATGCGCTTCACCGCCTACGACGCCAACGACGAGGTCATCGCCACTCGCGACTATTACTCCGTCGGCGGCGGCTTCGTGGTCAACCAGGACGATGCGGCGGTGGATCGCATCGTCGCCGACGAGACCCCGCTGCCGTATCCGTTCAAGAGCGGCGATGAACTGCTGGCGCAATGCCAGCGCAGCGGGCTGAGCATCGCCCAGCTGATGTTCGAGAACGAGAAGTGCTGGCGCGGCGAGGACGAGATCCGCGAGGGATTGCGCGCGATCTGGAGCGCCATGCAGGCCTGCGTGACCCGCGGCATCCGCGAGGAAGGCACCCTGCCCGGCGGCCTGCACGTCTCGCGGCGCGCGCCCACCCTGCATCGCGAGCTGGCCAGCAAGCCGGAAGCCAACCTGCGCGATCCGCTGACCACGCTGGACTGGGTCAACCTGTACGCGCTGGCGGTGAACGAGGAAAACGCCGCCGGCGGGCGCGTGGTCACCGCGCCCACCAACGGCGCGGCCGGCATCATCCCGGCGGTCATGCACTACTTCGACCGCTTCTGCCCCGGCAGCAGCGAACAGCGGATCTTCGACTTCCTGCTAACCGCCGCCGCCATCGGCATCCTGTACAAGGAAAACGCCAGCATTTCCGGCGCCGAGGTGGGCTGCCAGGGGGAGGTCGGCGTGGCCTGCTCGATGGCCGCCGGCGGCCTGGTCGCCGCGCTGGGCGGTTCGCCCAGCCAGATCGAGAACGCCGCCGAAATCGGCATGGAACACAACCTCGGCCTGACCTGCGATCCGATCGGCGGCCTGGTCCAGATTCCCTGCATCGAGCGCAACGCGATGGGCGCGGTGAAGGCGATCAACGCCAGCCGCATGGCGATGCGCGGCGACGGCAAGCACAAGGTGTCGCTGGACAAGGTCATCAAGACCATGCGCGACACCGGCCGCGACATGCAGGACAAGTACAAGGAAACCAGCCGCGGCGGCCTGGCGGTCAACGTCATCGAATGCTGACGAACGCGGAACCGTAGAGCGGAGCCAGCTCCGCCGCCTTTCCGAACCCCGTAGCCGGGCAGGCTCGGCTCCACATGGCGCGGAGCTCGCTCCGCCGCGCCTCAACACCCGTCAGCCGAGCAAGCGCCTGGCTCTACGCGGTCGCAGCGATCGCCAATACATCGTCGAGCAGCGCCGCCGCGGTCACTTCCGCACCCGCGCCCGGCCCCTGCACCACCAGCGGCTGATCCGGATAGCGGTCACTGAAGATCGCCACCCGGTTGTCGGTGCCGCCCCCGCCGCACAATGGATGATCCGACGCCAATGCCTGCAGGCCGACACTCGCGCCTTCGGCGTCGAAGCGGCCGAGGAAGCGCAGCTTCTCGCCGTTGCGGTAGGCCTCGCGGAAACGCGCGCCCAGCGGTGCGTCGAACCGGTCCAGCGCGCCGTCCAGCTCACCGGCCGGCAACGCCGCCAATGCCGTCGGCACCAGCGACTCCACCCGCACGTCCTCCGACTGCAACGGCAGGCCTGCCGCGCGCGCCAGGATCAGCAGCTTGCGGCGCACGTCCTCGCCGGACAGATCGATGCGGGGATCCGGCTCGGTGTAACCCGCCTCGCGCGCCTGGCGCACGAAGCCTGAAAACGGCCGCATGCCGTCGTAGTGATTGAACAGCCAGGCCAGCGAACCCGACAGCACGCCTTCCACCCGGTGGATGCGATCGCCGCCGGCCACCAGCGCGCGCAAACTGCGCAGCAGCGGCAGGCCCGCACCGACCGTGGCGCTGTCGCCGTAATGCGCGCCGGACGCCGCGCGCGCATGCCGGATCGCCTCGGCCCGCGCCAACGTCCCGCCGTTGCCCAGCTTGTTGGCGGTGACCACATGGATGCCGCGCGTCAACCATTCGGCATGCCAGTGGGCCACCGCGTCGCTGGCGGTGGCGTCGACGATGATGTCGCCATCGCGCAACGATTCGGCCTCGGCCCAAGGTGGAAGCCCGGCGTCGCGCGCCGGCGCGTTGCGCGCCGCGTCCAAGGCATTGGAAACCGCCGCGTCGCAGGCCTGCAGGCTGCGCGAGTTGGCCAGCCAGGCGAACTCGGGCAGACCCTCGACACGTTCGCGCAAGCGCTCGTAACGCGCCACGAACGCGCTGCCGACCACGCCGGTGCCCAGCAGCGCCAGCCGCGGCGACGGCCGGCGACGCGCCGCCGGAAGCTGGACGACCGCGCTCATGCGTCGGCGAGTTTTCGGTCGGCCTCCGCGGTCGCGCGCTGCGCGCGCGCCAGGCCGGCGGACAGATCGGCCAGCAGGTCCTCGGTGGCCTCGATGCCTACCGACAGGCGCAACAGGCCATCGGAAATGCCCGCCTTGGCACGCGCCTCGGCGGTCATCGCGGCGTGCGTCATCGACGCCGGATGCGCGACCAGACTCTCGACGCCGCCCAGCGATTCGGCCAGGGTGAAATAGCGCAGCCCTTCCACGAACGCGCGCACCGCCGGCTCGCCGCCGTGCAGTTCCACGCTCAGCATGGCGCCGAAGCCCTTCTGCTGGCGCGCCGCCAGCGCGTGGCCCGGATGCGAGGCCAGGCCGGGGAAATACACCTTCGACACCGCCGGATGATCCTCCAGCAGGCCGGCGATGGCATCGGCGTTCTCCTGGTGCACGCGCAGGCGCGCATCCAGTGTGCGCAGGCCGCGCAGGGTCAGGAAGCTGTCGAACGGCGAGCCGGTCAGGCCCAGCGCGTTGGCCCACCACACCAGCTGCTGGTGGACTTCCGCATCCCGCGCGACCACCGCGCCGCCGACCACGTCGCTGTGGCCATTGATGTACTTGGTGGTCGAATGCACCACCAGGTCCGCGCCGAATTCGATCGGCTTCTGCAGCGCGGGCGAGAGGAAGGTATTGTCGACCACGGTCAGCGCGCCGACCTTGTGCGCGGCCTCGATCACGAAGCGCAGGTCGGTGATGCGCAGCAGCGGGTTGGACGGGGTCTCGATCAGGACCAGTCGCGGCGACTGCGCCAGCGCGTCGGCCAGCGAGCGCGGGTCGGTCAGGTCGGCGGTGATCAGCTCGAAGTGGCCCTTCTTCGCCAGCGCGTTGAACAGGCGCCAACTGCCGCCGTACGCGTCATGCGGCACCACCAGGCGATCGCCCGGCTGCAGCAGCGCGTTGAGCACCAGGTTGATCGCGCCCATGCCGGTGGAGGTGATCACCCCGCCGGCGCCGCCTTCCAGTTCGGCCAGCGCTTCGCCCAGCAGATCCCGGGTCGGGTTGCCGCTGCGGGTGTAGTCGTACTCGCGCTTGTTGCCGAAGCCGTCGAAGCTGAAATTGGACGACAGCACGATCGGCGGGGTCACCGCGCCATAGGCGGTATCGCGATCGATGCCGGCGCGAACGGCGGCGGTGGCGGGACGACAGTGGCTGTCGCCGGCGGCTTCGAACTGGCTCATGCGTTTTCTCCGTTGCCGCGCAGGGCAGTGCTGAGGATCGCGTCGATGCGATCGGTTTCTTTCAGGAAGGCGTCGTGGCCATACGGCGAGCGCAGCACACGCAGGTTGCCCAGCGTGCCCAGCCCCTCGACCAGGGCCACGGAATCGGACAGCGGCACCAGCCGATCACCTTCGACCGCGACCACGGTGGTCGGCACGCGCACGGCGGCCGGCTCGATGCGGTGCAGATCGATGGATTCGGACAGGCGCAGATAGGCGGTCACCGGCGTGCGCGCGACGTACTGCGCGCCGGCGGCGTCCAGGTAATCCTCCGCCGCGCAGCGCACGCGGCCGTGCACGATTTCGGCGGCAGCGTCGAAGCGCTCCTCGAATTCCTCCGGGGTGCGGTAGCTGAGCATGGCGAACTGGCGTGCCAGCGAGAGTCCCTCGGCATCGGCGCATTGCAGTTGGCCCAGGCTGACCGCGCGGCGCTGCAGCGCGCGCCAGGCGGCGGCATAGGGATGGGCGCGGTGCGCGCCGCTGACCGCGACCAGTTTCGCCAGGCGGGCGGGATGGCGCACCGCCAGTTGCAGCCCGACCAGGGCGCCATAGGAATAGCCAACGAACGCATGCAGCTGGCGGATGCCCAGCGCATCGAGCAGGCGGGCGATGGCGTCGGCCTGGTCGGCCGTGTCGATCGGCGCATCGAGCTTGCCGTCCGCGCCGATGAAGTCGATCGCCAGCAGGCAGCGGTGGGCCGGATCCAGCGCGCGGCCGGTGCCGACCAGATCGTTCAACCAGCCCTTCTCGGCGAACGTGGCGCTCGCGGCCAGGTGACGATGCGCGGAAATGCCACCGGCGACCAGCACCACCGGCGCGTCCACCGCGCCGGACAGTTCGTAGCGCAGCCGGATCAGGTGCCTGCCGGCGTGGCGCATGTCCAGTTCCAGCGCGATTTCGCCGCGACGGGCGGTGATGCCGTCCTGGGCGAGGAGGACGGCATCGGCCGTACAGGACGCGGGCACGGAAGACAGGGAAGGCACGGCGGCGGTGGCGAAGCTCATGGCGGTGTCCGATGAAGAGGGGACTTGCGGCCATCGAGCTTTCGCGGAGCTCGCGTTCGCCGTGCAGAGGCACGGTACGAACCATCTTTCGGGCAGACGCAGAGGTCCCCGCAGGATTTGGCACCGACCACGACGCTTGCGCATCGCTGGTTGCCCCGGCTTCTTCGGGCCTGTCCCTCTGCCGGTCTCGATGGTGACCGGCACTTTGCCAGCGCTTTCCAGCGATGTCAATCGCTTTATACGGATGGAGCGATGGATCTCCGGAATGCCCCCTCCCGGCTCCGTGACCCATGCCGCATAATCCTGTCATGACAAGGAAATACCTGTTGATCGGCGCGCTGGCCCTGCTGGCCGGCTGCGCCACCCGGCCCCACCACACCTCCCGCCCGCCGGCGCCGACGCCAACCACCGCCGCCGACGCCATCGTCCCCGAAGCCTGGGTGTCCACTCCGGTTCCGGAAGACGAACTCGACTCGCTGGCCGCCTGGCCGACCGAGGACGGTCACGTCTGGCTGATCGCCACCGCCAAGTCCAGCCATCGCCTGGCGATCTACGACGCCGACACCGGCGAGCGCCTGCGCACGGTCGGCGGGCCCGGGCCGGCTCCCGGCCAGTTCAACCGCCCCAACGGCATCGCCGTGTTCGGCGATCTGCTGTTCGTCGCCGAGCGCGACAACCACCGGGTACAGGTCATGCGCCTGCCCGGATTCACCCCGGTCGCGCAGATCGGCCAGGACGTGCTGAAGGTCCCCTATGGCCTGTGGCTGGACGAGACCGGACCGAACCAGTTGGACCTGTTCGTCACCGACAGCTTCATGGCCGACTTCCGCACCGGCCAGTTGCCGCCGATGTCCGAACTCGATCAGCGGATCAAGCATTTCCGGGTCGAGGAACACGAGGACGGCACGGTGCAGGCGCGCCTGCTCGGCAGCTTCGGCGCCACCGACGAGGCCGGCGCGCTACGCATGGTGGAATCGATCGCCGGCGACCCGGCGCACGACCGCCTGCTGATCGCCGACGAGGATCGCCGGGTCGGTTCCACCCTGCGCGACTACAGCCTGTCGGGCCAGTACCGCGGCTACAGCCTGCCCACGTTCGACGCGGACGCCGAGGGCATCGCGCTGTGGACCTGCGCGCCGGATCGCGGCTACTGGATCGCGGTGGACCAGCTCACGCCCACCCTGTTCCGCGTCTTCGATCGCGCCGACCTCAAGCCGCGCGGCATCTTCCGCGGTGAACAGGTTGCCAACACCGATGGTGAGACCCTGTACGCGGCGTCGACCCGGCGCTTCCCCGCCGGCGCGCTGTTCGCCCTGCACAACGACCAATCGCTGGCCGCCTTCGATCTGCGCGACGTCGCGCGCGCCCTCGACCTCGGAAACGACTGCCTGCCGTGAAGCCCGTCCTGCGCACCGCCCTGCTCTGCCTCGCCGCCACCGTGCTGCTCGGTGGCGCCGTGCCGGGCGAGGCCGCGCGGCTGTACCGCTGGAAGGACAAGCAGGGCTACACCCAGTACGGCGACCGCCCCCCGGAAGCGGGCGAACTGGTGGACGCCAGCGTGGACGTCCTGCGCTTCCACAACCCCCCCAGCGCGCTGGTCCGCCTGCGCCTGGAGCGCAGCGGCATGCGATACCAGGCATGGGCGGACAACCTGCTGCACGGCCCGGTCGAAGTCCGCCTGGGGTTCAAGCGCAACAGCAACGTCATCGCCCAGCCGCTGCTGCCGGCCACCGCGGTGGTGCCGGCGCGCAGCAGCGTGATGGTCGCCAGCATCGCCATGCGCGATCCCATGCGCGGCGGCGATTTCGAACTGTCGCTGGACAGCCTGCCCGGTGATCCGGCCGCCGACGCGCAGGACTACGAATACCGCCTGCCCTTCGAGTACGGGCGGGTGCGGGTGGACCAGGGGCCGGGCGGCAGCTTCAGCCACAACGACACCCAGAACCTCTACGCCATCGACTTCGCCGTGCCCGAGGGGACGCCGATCCTGGCCGCCCGCGAAGGCCTGGTGATGCAGGTGGAATCGGACTTCGACAAGGCCGGGCTGAACCGCGAACGCTTCGGCGGCCGTGCCAACTTCATCCGCATCGTCCACGGCGACGGCAGCATGGCCGTCTACGCCCACCTCAAACCGGAGGGCGTGCAGGTGCGCGAGGGCCAATACGTGCGCAAGGGCCAGCGCATCGGCCTGTCCGGCAACACCGGCTTCAGCACCGCCCCGCACCTGCATTTCGTGGTCCAGGTGAATCACGGCATGGTGCTGGAGTCCATCCCGTTCCGGATGTTCGGCCCGCTCGGCCTGCTGCGGTTCCCGAGCCAGCACGCCGAGTCCCCACCCGTCGGGACCGCGCCGGCGGGGCGGCCCGGCCCGTAACCACCCGACCCGGTATAATCGCCGCCTTTCCCCTGTCCCCCAGCGCCCGCGCGGGCGCCGTCGCCATGTCCGAAGTCGCCACCGAAGCCGCGCGCCGCCGCACCTT
>NZ_JANJUE010000436.1 GCF_024710765.1 Pseudoxanthomonas sp. | reverse complement strand
TTTCATGGCGGACATCTGAATAGCGGCGTCCCAAATTTCACCAGACTCGGCGCGGGATGCTTCTATCATTTGCTCTTGGGTAATCTGCCCACTTTGTACCATGCTTGCCATTGCAGCTACCACGCGGTTTCTTTCGTAGGCGTCCACTCCACCGAGAAATTCACCGTTTGTCAGTTGCACAAACGGGTCAATCTCAATCGGCGTTCCCGTCAAGGCGGTGGTGGATTTTATCAACTGGGACTGCGGGAACATGCGCCCCAACCATCGTTCCGCTGCGCCGTCATAGCCCGTGTTGTACAGATGCAGGGCAACCGACCATGATACCAGCGGGGAGAAACTGGGGCCGAGTTTGTTCATGTCGTCCACTGTGCGCGAGAGCCAATCCACACGCTTGCGCGGGTCGTTGAAATCCACACCCGTAAGACCGTAGACAGGGTTGACCATAGACTCAAGGTTGAGATAATACGGGTTGCCCAAGTCCATCCCCAATAGGGAATTGACCACTACATTCTGTCTGTAGAAGTCAGGCATCCCCGCGTGTTCTTTGGTGATGTATTCTTTGTACGCGAGGTAGGCGTTTGCGGTCTTTGGGCTGTCAACAAGGTTCTGCGCCATCTTTGTGTAGGTTCGGGTTGTCCAGTAATGAAACGAGTTCCCGAACAGATAGGTAAGCGCATGATCCATGTACGTTTTGTCGTAGTCGTGCAAAACAAAGTCACGCGCCTCTACCGCCACGCGCCCCGCCATTGTTCTCACAGATTGCATCCTGCCTTCGTAGGCGGGACGGAAATTCTTCAACTGCTCGGAGAAGTCAATGCTGGATGATGGGACTTTCACGCCCCATTCATTGACAACCTTATCTGCCCATTTGTTCACATCCGCCAAGAACGATTCTTTGGTTTCCACCAAGATACGTTCCATGCTGATAGTGCCATCATCGGGCGGGATTCTCTTTCGGCGTTGAATGGCTTTCCACGCTTGTTCGAGCGTAATATCTTCGTACTTCAACGCCTTGCCTGTGTCCTTACGAACAGCGTTGACGATGTGAGTCTTTCCGCCTTCCCACTTGTCAAAGACTTTCTTGAAATCCCCAACCACATCCTGCAATAGAATGGATGTTCCATCGGGCTTGGTTGGCATTTCGGTAAAGTCAAACTGGCGCAGTAGGCGTTTCCACGCTATTGCGCTTTCAATATCCTCTGCCTGTTTCTGCATCATGGATAGAACACGGTAGGGATTATCGCCGCCTTTTTC
>NZ_JANJUE010000430.1 GCF_024710765.1 Pseudoxanthomonas sp. | reverse complement strand
GACGAGCTTGCCGGCATCCGTCGCCACAGCGGCATGGAGAGGCCGACGGTGGTGACCTGAGGACGGCCACCCTACGGCTCCCGGCGCCAGCCCGTACGCAAGGCGCCGCGAAGCATCCGGCGCGGTCCGGACGGAGCGGCGCGCGTCGCTTCCCCGTGCCGCTCCGCCGCATCGACTCCTGCGCCACCGCATCGACTCCTGCGCCGGGTCAGCGTCCGGGGCGGCGGGGTGCGGGCCGCGGTGCCGGCGGCGGTGCAAAGCGCGGGCGGAAGACGAACAGCTCGCCGCCATTCGCGTTCGCGGTCCACAGGCTGCCGTCGGTGCCGAGCGCGAGCGCGAGGTTTTCTTCCGGGGCGTTCGCGAAGCCCTGTCCCGCGAACAGGGCCCGCCCGTCGGAGGCGAAGCCATAGAGGGTGCCGCTGCACCAGAAGAAGAGGTTGCCTGCGCCATCCATGACCGGATTCGAGCTGGCGCACAGTCCGTCGCCGAAGCGCCTGCCCGCGTCGCCCGACTCGAATCCACGCACGTTGAGCGCGCCATCCTGGACGAACCACACCCGCCCATCGGGTGCCAGCACCGGCTGCGTGATCGTCCCGCCGCTCGCCTGCCAGCGCGGCGCCCGCCCCGCGAAGGCCCACACCCGTCCCGTGCCGTCCTCCTCGTCGTAGCCGGAGAAGATCCACTCGCCGATGCGCGCGCCGGCCACCGGCAGGTGATGCCTCCATCCGGCCCCGGCCGCGGCGTCGCCGAAGGCGAGGCGTTCGACCTCGGCGGGGTCGTGCAGGTCGAGGACCACCGCGCCCTCGCCGGACGGAACCGCCAGGCGCCGGCCGTCGACGCTCAGCGCCGCGCTGCCCGGCGCGCGGGTGCCTGCCGCCTCGTTGAGCGCGAAGAACAGAAAGGGCCGCAGCTGCGCGTCGAGACCGAGCACACCATCGAAGCCATCGCCCAGCACGAGGTAGAGGCTGCCGTCCTCGCCGACGGTCGGCTTGGTGAAGGCCGACAGCCGCACCGGCATCTGCGCGGCGAGCTCCGGCAGCAGGAAGGTGTGACGCAAGGCGCCGCCGGCCTCGAGATCCCAGGCGCGCACGGCGTCCTCGGTGACCAGGTAGAGCAGGCCCTGCGGACTGATGACCGGCGCCCGCTGCACCACCCCGCCGCC
>NZ_JANJUE010000222.1 GCF_024710765.1 Pseudoxanthomonas sp. | reverse complement strand
CTGCTTTGCTGTTGCTGTTGCTTTCGCCTTTCGGGCCCCCGTCAAGGCGTGGCAAGCGGGCCGGGTAAAACCCGTAGGGCGGCGCACAAGGATGTGCGCCGTTTCCGGCAGGGGCAGGATGCCCCTTCCGGAAATTCCCGGGCCGATTGCGGACCCTGTGCGCGCAGCGCGCAGGGCACGCCGCCAGGGGTGTGTTTCTTTGATTCTTTCTTTGCACAAGCAAAGAAAGAATGCCCCCGCGGCGAGCGCGCGATGGTTGACAACCAATAACAACCCCGCGCGTCAGCGCCCAACAGCGCAAACGAAAAGGGGCAGGGCGCAAAGGCAGCGGAGCAAGCTCCGCTCCACGTCAGAGCTTGCTGAAAACCGTCGCCGCCACCAGCAACCCGAATCCCCCCACCACCAACCAGAACGCATGCGGCGCCAGCACCGGGATATACCCGAACCGCGCGGCAATGCCGCCGCCGCCAAGCAGCAGCGCGATGAGCCAGACGCCGAAGGTGGGAGGGGTGAGTTTCATCCGGTTTCCTTGATTGTGCGGGTGTGCGGCGGAATGCTCAGGATAGCCGCGGATCAGAAGCTCATGAAGAGGCCGCCGTTGACCGGCAGATTGGCGCCGGTGATGTAACCGGATGCCTCGTCGGCCAGGAACGCCACCGCGCGCGCGATGTCGTCGGGCGCGCCGATCCGGCCGACCGGCACCGACGCGATGGTGCGCGCGCGGACGTCCTCGGGCATCGCCCGGGTCATCGGCGTTTCGATGTAGCCGGGCGACACGCTGTTGACGGTGATGCCCTTGGCCGCGACCTCGCGCGCCAGCGACATGGTGAAGCCGTGCAGGCCGGCCTTGGCGGCGGCGTAGTTGGTCTGGCCGAAATTGCCGGTCTGGCCGCTCACCGAGCTGATGTTGATGACCCGGCCGAAGCCGCGCGCCTGCATGCCGTCGATGGCGTGGCGGGAGAGGTTGAACACGCTGCCCAGGTTGACCTCGATCACCGCGTCCCACTGCGACTCGTCCATCTTGCGCAGGGTGGAATCGCGGGTGATCCCGGCGTTGTTGACCAGGATGTCCAGCCCGCCATGCGCCTGCTGCACGTCCTGCACGAACGCGCCGCAGGCGGTGAAGTCGCTGACGTCCAGCGGCATGAAATGCACGTCCAGGCTGGCGATGGCTTCGGCGAAGGACGCCCGGCGCGCATCGTCGGCCGGCAGATCGGCGGCGATGACGGTATGGCCGGCTCCGGCCAGGCGCTTGCAGATGGCGGTACCCAGCCCGCCGATGCCGCCGGTGACGACCGCGACGCGTTTGCTCATGAGGACTTCCCCGGAAATTCTGGAAAAACGGATGACATGAAAAAGCCCGCGCCGGAGGGCGCGGGCCAGGCAGGCAAGGCGGGAATCAGCGGGCGCGCGTCTTCGGCGTCTCGCGCGGCGTTTCCTTCGGCTTGGCCGTGGCCGGGCGACCCAGGCCGCCACCGCTGAGGTTGCGCTGGAATTCCTGCCACAGCTCCATGTTGCGCTCGGTCAACTGGTTCATCATGGTCCAGGGGGTCTGCCCCAGCAGGTTGCCCATCTGGCTGCGGAACTGCTGCTGCTGCTCCATGAAGATCTGCATGCTGCGCTCCAGGTAGTTGCCCATGAAGCCCTGCAGCGAATCGCCGTAGAAACGGATGATCTGGCTCAGCAGCTGGGTGGACAGCACCGGCTCGCCGTCCTGCTCCTGCTCGCTGATGATCTGCAGCAGGACCGTGCGGGTCAGGTCGTCGCCGGTCTTGGCGTCGCGGACCTCGAAGTCCTCGCCGTCGACAATCAGCTGGCGGACGTCCTCGATGGTGATGTAACTGGAAATCTCGGTGTCGTAGAGACGGCGGTTCGGGTACTTCTTGATGATGCGGATCGCAGCCATGAAGCAATCACTCTAAAACGCAGTGCGGAGCAGCATGACGCAGCGCAGCAGCCCTTGCAACAGGCCGCAGGTCAGGGGTGCCCTGTTCAGGAAGAAAGCCGGGACAAAAAAATGCTGCGGGTGCCAGCCGCAGCATTTTTCAGGTCATTCCGGTACCGGGGCGGCTACCAGCCCATGTGGTGGCCGCCGTTGATATCCAGGTTGGAGCCGGTGATCCAGCCCGCTTCGTCGGCCACCAGGAACGCCACCGCATAGGCGATTTCGTCCGGGTTGCCCAGGCGGCCGGTGGGGATGTCGGCGGCGATCTTGGCGCGCACTTCCTCCGGCACCGCCATCACCATGTCGGTGGCGACATAGCCCGGCGACACCGTGTTGACGGTGATGCCCAGCTTGGCGTTCTCGCGCGCCAGTGAAATGGTGAAGCCGTGCATGCCCGCCTTGGCGGCGGCGTAGTTGGCCTGTCCGTACTGGCCCTTGAGGCCGTTGATCGAGCTGATCTGGATGATCCGGCCCCACTTGCGATCGCGCATGCCCTCGATCACCGGGCGGGTCATGTTGAACACTGAATTGAGGTTGGTGTTGATGACCTCGTTCCACTGCAGGGCGCTCATGCGGTGGAAGGTGGTGTCGCGGGTGATGCCGGCGTTGTTGATCAGGACCTCGATCGGGCCGAGTTCGGCCTCGACCTTGCGCACGAGGGTTTCGGCTTCCTCGGCGGAAGTGACGTCGCCGGGGAAAATGGCGACGTCGTAGCCGGCGGCCTTCATTTGTTCCTGCCAGGCCCTGGCTTTTTCCTCGTTGCGGTAATTGGTGGCTACGCGATGGCCCATGTCGGCCAACTTCTTGCAGATGGCGGTTCCGATGCCGCCGGTGCCGCCGGTGACCAGCGCGACGCGAGAACTCATGTGGGGCTTCTCCTGTGGGGACCGCCCGCAAAAAGGGCGGTTCAACCGGATTCTAGACAGCGTCCGCGGCAGGCGTGTTGTGCGGCGCAGCGAAGGCCAGGCGGGCCTGGCGCGGCAATCGTTCCGGGGCAAAGGCCGCGGCCGCGGCGCGGAGCAGGGCCGGCACGCCGCCCGCCGCCGGAAGGCGGCTCCCGGGTTGCCCGAGCGCGGTCCAGGCGGCGCGCAAAGGCGGCAGCGGGTCGGCGGCGTCGATCGGCAGCGCGGCCATCGACTTGGACAGCTTGTGGCCATCGGCATCCACGATCAGCGGCAGGTGCAGATAGCGCGGCGTCGGCAGGCCGAGCGCGTGTTGCAGGTGGATCTGGCGAGGCGTGGAATCGAGCAGGTCCGCGCCGCGGACGATGTCGGTGAAATCCTGCGCGGCATCGTCGACCACCACCGCCAGCTGATAGGCCCAGTAGCCATCGGCGCGACGCAGCACCACGTCGCCGGCCTCGGCGTGCACGTCCTGTTCGAACCAGCCCTGCAGGCCATCCTCGAAGCCGATGACCGTTCCGGGTGCCACCCGCAGCCGGACGGCCGGGTGCGGGCGTTTCCCGCCACCGACGCATTGGTGGTGGACGCCGCCGGTCGCCGCCAGTTCGGTGCGGCTGCAATGGCAGAAGAAGGCCTGCCCGCTCGCCAGCAGATCGCCCAGTGCCGCCTGGTAGCGTTCACCGCGTTCGCTCTGGCGCACCACCGGTCCGTCGGAAACCAGGCCGAACGCGGCCAGCGTGGCCAGCTGCTGGTCGGCCGCACCGGCGATCTCGCGCGGGGGATCCAGATCCTCCACCCGCACCCACCACTCGCCGCCGGCGTGTCGCGCCAGCAGCCAGCTGCCGAAGGCCGCCAGCAGCGATCCGAAATGCAGCGGGCCGGTGGGCGAGGGAGCGAAGCGGCCACGGTAGGCGGGCGGGGAGTCGGGACGTGCGGACATGCGGAGGGAGGGGGCTGCAAAGCTGAATCGTCGGTCAGTTACGTGCTTGAATTCAACCGCGCACGACCGCAGATTCGCTCAACATTTCACATTGAATCCCTGCGGAGTCTCCCGTGTTCAGCCGTATCGCCCTGTTTCTCGCCACCAACCTGGCCGTGCTCGTCCTGGCGAGCGTCGTCATGTCGATACTCGGGGTCAATCCGAACCAGATGTCCGGCCTGCTGGTCATGGCGGCCATCTTCGGTTTCGGCGGCTCGTTGATCTCGCTGCTGTTGTCCAAGACCATGGCCCTGCGCGCGACCGGCGCGCAGGTGATCGAGCAACCCCGCAACGAGGCCGAGCAGTGGCTGCTGGCGACCGTCCAGCGCCAGGCGCAGGGCGCCGGCATCGGGATGCCGCAGGTGGCGATCTACGATGCCCCGGAAATCAACGCCTTCGCGACCGGCGCCAATCGCAACAACGCGCTGGTGGCGGTATCCACCGGCCTGTTGCGGGCGATGAACCGCGACGAGGCCGAAGCCGTGCTGGGCCACGAGGTCAGCCACGTCGCCAATGGCGACATGGTGACCATGGCGCTGCTGCAGGGTGTGCTGAACACCTTCGTGATCGTGCTGGCCCGCGTGGTCGGCGGCATCGTCGACAGTTTCCTGTCGGGCAACCGCGAGGGCGAAGGCCGCGGCTTTGGCTACTACATCATCGTGATGGTGCTGGAAGTGGTGTTCGGCCTGTTCGCCACGATGATTGCGATGTGGTTCTCGCGCCGCCGCGAGTTCCGTGCCGATGCCGGTGGCGCGAACCTGGCCGGCCGGCAGAAGATGATCGCGGCGCTGGAGCGGCTGAATGCGCAGCATGCGCAGAGCACGCTGCCGGCGCAGGTGGAGGCGTTCGGTATCGCCGGTGGCATCGGTCAGGGCATGAAGCGGTTGTTCCTGAGCCATCCGCCGCTGGAGCAGCGGATTGCGGCGTTGCGGGCGGGGCAGGGGACGTTTGCCTGATTGTTGCGCTGTTGATTGGATCTCTGGAAGCCCGCCACAAGGCGGGTTTCTTTTTTTTTTGTTTTTCTATTGAGCGCTGGTGCGCGGATTTGTTGTCGGTGATCGCCGATGGTGCGCTCGCCGCGGGGCGTCCCACGGCTTTGCCGTTGGGGGGCGTGTCGCCGATGGGAATTTTGGGACGGCACATCTGTGTGCCGGTCCAAAACGTCGCGCGTCGTGCGCGGCGCCCCCGTATCAAGTACGGGGCAGGCTCTTCGGGTTTGTCCACCGGCGCCACCGCTGCGGATGGGGCCCCAAGAGCAAAAGGCGATCGCCTTGTCTTTCCGGGCGCTGGCGCGTGGGTTGCTATCGGTTCTCGCCGATGGCGCGCTCGCCGCGGGGGCATTCTTTCTTTGCTTGTGCAAAGAAAGAATCAAAGAAACACACCCCGGTCCTCGCGCCCCAGCCGCTTTGCGGCTGGTTTTCGTGTCGCCTGTGGTATTTTTGGGACGGAACATCGGTGTGCCCACCCAAAACGCCGCGCGTCGTGCGCGGCGCCCTTCGGGTTTACCCACCGTCGCCACCGCTGTGGATGGGGCCCCCATAGAGCAAAAGCCAAAAGCCAAAGCCCAAAGCCAGCTTCGGAAGGAGCGGCCTTCGGCCGCGAACTTCTGCTCTGCTGTTGTTGCCCTGCTTTTGCTTTGGCCTTTCGGGCC
>NZ_JANJUE010000216.1 GCF_024710765.1 Pseudoxanthomonas sp. | reverse complement strand
GATCTTCTGCTCCGTCATGCCGGCGGAGCGGTCCACCGGCGTGGCCACCGGGCCGGCCGCGAGCGTGGAAGGCACGCCCTGGGTGGTCAGCAGCAGCGTCCACAGCAGGCACAGCGGCAACATGAAGCGCACGGTCGGGCGCACCACGTCGGCCCAGTAGTTGCCGACGTCGACGCGCTCGGCGGTCGGGTCCGCGCCGCCGTCCCGCACGGTGTCGGCGGGATTGCGGCCGCCGAACAGCGCGCGCAGGGTCGCCACCACCACCGCCAGTCCCATCATCGGCGTAACGACCTGCAAGCCGACGATGCCGGTCATCTGCGACAGGTAGGACAGCTGCGCCTGACCGGAGTAGTGCTGCTGGTTGGTATTGGTCAGGAACGACACCATCGTGTGCAGCGCGGTGTCCCAGCGCATGTTCGGGATGTCGTCGGGATTGAACGGCAGCCAGGCCTGGGTCATGAAGATGACCCACGTGATCAGGCCGACGATCAGGTTGCTGAGCAGGAACGCGCCGGCATAGCCGCGCCAGTTCATGCCGCGCTCCGGGCGCGTGCCCAGCAGCGTGTAGATCGGCTTTTCGATCCAGCCGAACAGGCGGTCACCGCGCATCGGCGCGCCGCGCATCACTGCCGCCAGATAGCGGCCCAGCGGCCAGCCCAGGGCGATGGCGAGCGCGAAGACGAGGAAAGCTTCAGTCATTGTCGTTCACCGCATCAGAATTCTTCGGGACGCAGGATCACGTACAGCAGGTAACCCGCCGCCACGATCACCGCGATGCCACACAACAGGGCCAGCCAACCAGGCATGGGAGTTCTCCTCAGAAGGACGCTTGCAGGGCCGCCTCGACGCGCGAGCCGGCCAGATCCGGAAACAGGCGCTTGGCGGAATCGTCGGTGGCGTGCGCGGTCACCCGCAGTTCGAACGGGGCCTTGAACGCCCATACCGCGCCGAGTTGGCCGTGCGCATAACCGTCGCCGTAGGCGTCGTCCAGCCAGTAGTGGCCGACCGCGCCTTCCAGGCGCCATTGCGCGTTCAGCGGCAGGCGCGCGCCCAGTTGCGCGTAGGTGCCATGGTGATCGGTCGCCAAGGCATCGTTGGACCAGCCGACCTGCGCCCAGTAGTTCTGCTTCCACGTCACCGTGCCGTTGAGTTCGGTCCAGTCGAGATCAACGGTGGTGCCGGGATAGCGGTAATGGGTGAGGTTGACGTCCAGCGCCCAGTCGTCGGCCAGAGCGCCGGCCCAGCCAACGACGAAGTCGAATTCGCTGGAGGCGTGGGTGTCGGGCGCGAATTCGACGCTGGAACCCCACACCGATCCATACAGGCCGTTGCCGGCGGCGGCTTTCACGCCGGCCTGGATCGCGGGGTCGCCCTGGGTCTGGGTGGTGCCGCGCCACACGTAGTCGGTGGTGAGGGTGGCGTTGCCACCGAGGGTGCCGGCGGCGGCGGGTGCGGCCAGCGCCAGCAGGAACGCGCACGCCGGGAACGACGTGCGGAAGGAAGGGATGCGCATTGCGGAAGGTCCACGCGGAAACGGCTCCGCGGCTGCGGAAATCTTCCCGCCGACCGGCGTAAAGCCTCCATTCGCGGTCCGGGTGGCCGCGTAAATTCGGCGTAAATTCCGCCCGTTATCCGTTGTTCCCCGCGTAGGTCCTCAGCGTACGGGCGCCGCGCTGAAAAGCGAGCGGATGGTCCTGACCAGGGCTTTGCCCGCCGCCGTTCCGCCATACAGGGCGTGATCGATGGCGAGACTGCGCGCCAGCGTCATCAGGTTGCCGGCCAGTTCCAGGGTGGGTGCGGGCGGCGTCTGGCCCGCGAGCGAAAACAAGCGCGTCAACAGGGCCGCGTAGGCTTTGCGCTGTTCCGCCATCAGGGCCGCATAGGCCTTGCCGAACGCCGCGTTGCGGGCGGCGTGCAGGTGCAGTTCGGTGGCGAGCATCGCCTGTTCGGCGTCCATGCCGAAACTTCTCGCCCAGCGTTCCAGTGCCTGTAGCGCGGCGCTGAAATCGTCACCCGCGGCGTCGATCGCGCCGAGGATGTGGCTGGCCTCCTGCTCCTTGTGCTGGCGCAACAGGTCCAGCAGCAAGTCCTCCTTGCTGCTGAAATTGGAATAGAACGCGCCCTGGGTGTAGCCGGCAGCGCGCGCGATGTCGCGCACCGAGGCCGCCGCGAAACCCCGCTCGGCCACCTGTTTGCAGGCGGCCTCGATCAGACGCCGGCGGGTTTGTTCCTGGCTTTCTTCGCGGGTCAGGCGTTGGGGAGAATGGTCAGTCATGTGACATTTCAGATATCGATTGCTATCTGGAATTGACAGGGCAAGGCGGCAAAAATACCATGCGCCATCCAGATATCAGTCGATATCTGGAATTCCCTCGCCGCTTCGAGAGCCTGTCATGTTTCTCCACCTGCCCTATCAACCGACCCTGCCGACCGGTGAAATCCTCCCCTCGCCGCCCCGGAGCCGGCAGCCATGACGCTCCGGACCGTCTTCGTCACCGGCGCCACCGGGCTGCTGGGCAACAACCTGGTCCGTGAACTGGTCGCGCGCGGCGTGGCCGTGCGCGCCCTGGCGCGATCCGCCGACAAGGCCCGCCGGCAGTTCTCGGACGTGCCGCAGGTGGAAGTCGTCGCCGGCGACATGAGCGACGTCGCCGCGTTCGCTCCCGCGCTCGCGGGCTGCGACACGGTTTTCCACGTGGCGGCCTACTTCCGTGAGAACTACACCGGCGGCAGTCATTGGGACGCCCTGAAGCGCATCAACGTGGATGGAACCGCCGCGCTGATCGCCGCCGCCTACGCCGCCGGGGTGCGCCGCTTCGTGCAGACCTCTTCCATCGCGGTGCTCACCGGCCCGCCGGGCACGGTGATTGACGAGACCTGTGACCGCGATCCCGCGGATGCCGACGATTACTACCGCAGCAAGATCCTCGCCGATCGCGAAGTCCGGTCTTTCGTCCGCTCGCACCCGGACATGCATGCGTGCTTCGTCCTGCCCGGCTGGATGTGGGGCCCCGGCGATATCGGCCCGACTTCGTCCGGGCAACTGGTCAACGATGTGGCTAAGGGCAAGCTCCCGGGCCTGGTGCCGGGCAGTTTCTCGGTGGTGGATGCCCGCGACGTCGCCTTGGCGCAGATCGCGGCGGCCGAACGGGGCCGCTCCGGCGAACGCTATCTCGCGGCGGGACGCCACATGGTCATGAAGGACATTATCCCGATGCTGGGCAGGGTGGGCGGTTTCAAGGTGCCGACAAGGCAGCTTCCGCTGCCGTTGCTGTATACGCTGGCGGCCGCGCAGGAAATCTACGCGCGCCTGACCGGCAAGCCGGTGCTGCTGGGATTGGCGACGGTGCGCCTGATGGTGCGGGAAGCGGATCGCACCCGCTTCAATCCGGCCAAGAGCGAGCGCGAACTCGGCCTGCGTTTCCGGCCGGCCGAACAGACCGTGGCCGACACGGTGGACTGGTATCGCCGGAACGGCTGGTTCTAGCGGAGGGACCCGGCAGCGGCGCGGGCGCAG
This sequence comes from Pseudoxanthomonas sp., assembly GCF_024710765.1. Classification (GTDB taxonomy): domain Bacteria; phylum Pseudomonadota; class Gammaproteobacteria; order Xanthomonadales; family Xanthomonadaceae; genus Pseudoxanthomonas_A. The sequence continues at coordinate 7,773 of NZ_JANJUE010000216.1, read as the reverse complement.
CGCCGAAAGGCCCGTCCGCCGCCCGCTATCGCGATGATTACTCGGCGGTTTCGGTGGCCGCCAGCACCTCGTCGGTGTGCTGATCGAACACCGGCGCGGCGAATGGCGCCGGTCCCGGCGTGCGGCCGAACGCGATCGGCCGGGTCACGCCGCGATAGCGGCCCACGGCCGGGTGTTCGATGCTGGCGACGATGTCCTCGGCCAGCACCTGCGGGTGATCGAACATGTCCTCGATCCGGCGCGCGGCCGCGCACGGCACCTCGTCGCCGAACAGCGCTTCCCATTCCATCGCGGTGTGGGCGGCCAGTGCTTCGTGCAGCAGCGGCACGATCTCGTTCGCGTGCTCGGCGCGCTTGCGCACGCTGTCGTAGCGCTCGTTCCCGGCCAGCGCGTCCAGGCCGGTCTTCTCGCACAGCGCTTTCCAGAAACGTGGCGTATTGGCCGAAATGTAGATGTATCCCTCGCGCGCCGGATGGATGCCGGTGACGCCGCCGGAGCGCATGTCGCGGCCGATGTCCAGCGATTCGCCTTCGGCCCAGATCATCCGCGCCGACTGCATGGTCAGCGCGCTGCGCAGCAGCGACACGCCGACGAACTGGCCGCGTCCGCTGCGTTCGCGCTCGTACAGCGCCGAAGACACGCCCGCCGCCAGCAGCGCGGCGGCGTAGTAATCCACCACCGAACCGTAGGTGATTTCCGGCGCGCCACCGCGCTTGCCTTGCAAGGTGCACATGCCGGTCATCGTCTGCAGGACCTGGTCATAGCCGGCCTTGTCCTTCATCGGGCCACGTTCGCCGTAACCGGTCACCGCGCAGTAGATCAGGCGCGGGTTGATCAGCGTCAGTCGATCGAAATCGATGCCCAGCCGCTTCGGCACCGACGGGCGGAAGTTGTGCACCAGCACGTCGGCCTCGCGCACCAGCCGCAACAGCGCGGCCAGGCCGTCGGCGGTCTTGAGATCCAGGACGATGCCGATCTTGCTGCGGTTCACGCCCATGAACGCGCGGCTTTCGACCGCGAGCGTGGAAGGGTACTTGCGCAGGTTGTCGCCGTCCGGCGGCTCGATCTTGATCACCTGCGCGCCCTGGTCGGCCAGCAGCGTGCAGCCGTAGGGCCCGGCGATATAGGCGCTCAGATCCAGCACCTTGACGCCGCTGAGCGGTCCGGTGGGGCCCTCGCGCCGCACCAGGCCGAAGGGAGACGGGTTATCCATGCGTGAATTTTCCATCGGGTGCCGCGAACCGTGCCGGGGCCAGTCTCCCGCATGCCCCGGGAGCGAAACAGCGGGGCCGCATATTTTCAGCGGCGACAAATTCTTGCTTGCCCGATGCGCGCATGGTCTTGCTCCTCCCGCTCAGGCGTCTGGTTCCGGGTCCGCCCGCCAGTGGTCCGGCGCCAGCGACAACCAGCCCAGCCGCCACGCGCCGTCTTCGCGGCCGCCGGCCCGGTAATAGGGACTGAACCGTAGTGGCGCGCGGCAGGACAGCTGCATTTCCACGTCCACGCCCGGACCGCCGTCGGCGGCCGGCAATTCCCGCAGCCAGTCCGTGGGCGCCGCATCCGGCAGGCGCACCGCCTCCTCGTGCTTGAAGCCGTCGATGAGCCCGGTCGCATACGCCAGCGGGCCGCGGGTCAGGCCCACGTAGTCGTAGCGCAGCACCTGCTGGCGCACCGGCGAACCATCGGGCGCGCGGGACTCCTGCACGTTGCGGTTGCGGCGGCGATGCAGCACCGGCGCCATCGGCAGGCGCAGGGAAACCACGTCGCCCGGTTGCCAGTCGCGGGAAACATCCAGCCATTCACCGGGCCCGGCGACCACATCCACCGCTTCGCCGTTGATCGCCAGCCGCGCGCCATCGGCCCAACCGGGAATGCGCAGGCGCAGGGTGAAGCGCATCGCCCGCGCGGGCTGCAGCTCCAGCGCCACATCGTCCGCGAACGGATAGCCTCCCGACTGGACGATCCCGACCTCGCCCTCCGGCAGCGCCACCCGCGCCCGCCCCGGGCCGTAGAGATTGACCTGCAACGCGCCATCGTCGGCCACGCCGCAGGCCAGCGGCGGCAGTTCCTCCCACGCCATCGCGCCGCTGGACTTGCAGCAGCGCCAGTAGGTGGTGTGCACGCGCGGACCGTTCGGGAACGAGTAGTAGCACCAGTCCTCGCCGTTGGGCGCGGCGGCGCCGAGCAGATCGTTGTAGGCGATGCGCTCGATTTCCTCGGCATGGCGGGCCTGTCCGGTGATGCGCAGCAGTTCGCGGTTGAGCTGCAGCCAAGCCAGCACCGAGCAGGTTTCGACATAGGCCTGCGGGCTGAACACGCCGGCCGGGTTGAACACTTCGCGCGAGCGGTGCGCCACCCCGCCCCATGGACCGCCGCCCAGGGTCAGGTGGTGGTCGCGGATGTTGCGCCACAGGTGATCGACCGCGTCGCGATAGCGGGGCTTGCCGGTGGCGCGATGGAGCTTGGCCAGCCCGACCAGGTTCCAGGCCAGCTGATAGGCCTTGCCAGTGGCGATTTCCGACGCGTCCGCGCCTTCCAGCGCGCGGCGGATCAGGCCCAGCCGCGGTTCGGCATCGGCCTGTTCGGCGATGCGTTCGGCCAGTTCCAGGTAACGCAGATCACCGGTCGCCAGGTGCAGTTCCACCGCCGGATCCATCAGCACCGTCGCCGACATGCCGAAATGGTTGCCGAGCGTGGTGATGTCGATGCCGCCCTCGCCCAGCGTGCGCCAGCACAGATCGCCGATGCGCTGGGCGGCGGCGAGATAACGATCGTCGCCGAGCGCGCGCCAGGTTTCGATCAGGCCGAGGATGAGATAGCTGTGGGTCCAGATGTCCCAGGTGCGCCACGCCGGCGCGCCGTCCCAGCTGACCGGCTTGGGCGGTTGCGGACGCATGAAACGGCGCTCGGGCGCGTAGTTGCCCAGATAGCCGTCTTCGGCCTGGCGCGCCAGCAGGTAGTCGGCCACTTCGCGCAGGTTGTCGCGCAGGTGGGCATCGCCGCTGCGCGCCACCGCGCGCGCGGCGGCGTACAGCCATTTGCCGGCGTGCTCGCCGTACCAGTCGCCTTCCTGGTTGTCGCGGGTGTGCTCGGGCTTGAAGATCGCGATCGCCGGGCTGTCGGCGCCGGTGATGAAGTGGCTGAGCCGGCCGCGCCGGCTGGCCTCGATGGCCTCGCCGAGCACGCCCTCCAGCACCACCGCGCCGGCGGCGGCGGGCGCGAAGCGATCGCCCTGCGGATGATGTCCGTCCACCGCCATACCCTACTCCGCGTCCACCACGCAACGGAACCCGAGCATGCCGGAACGATCCTTGCTCGGCGCCATCAGCAGGTATTTGCCGTGTTGATCCAGCCGGTAGGCCTGCGGGAAGTACCAGTGCGAGGTCTGCGGCTGGTAGGCGCTGCCGCCGCGCAGGATCGCCGCACGCGTATGTTCGTCGGAATACTCGTCGGTCCACTGCCAGACGTTGCCGATCAGATCCTCCACGCCGAACGGACTGGCGCCCTGCGGATGCGCGCCCACCTCGGCGGGCGGACGCAGGCGGCGTTCGCGGTTCACCGGCGGCACCGCGTCGGCGCGCCAGTCGTTGCCCCACGGATAGAGCCGGCCATCGCCGCCCTGCGCGGCGTACTGCCATTCCCATTCGTGCGGCAGGCGCTTGCCGGCCCAGGCGGCGTAGGCGCGCGCGTCCTCCAGCGACACCCAGGTGACCGGCCGGTTCTCCCAGCCCGGGCGCGGCGCGCCGTCCTGCCAGTCGCGCAGGAAATGGTGCGCATCGCGCGGCGCGTAGCCGCTGGCGTCCAGGAATTCCTTGAACTGCGCGTTGGTGACCGGATGGCGATCGATGTGGAAGGCCTTCATCGCCATCCGTCGCCGATGGTGGCGTCGCGCGCTGCCTTCCCACGGGTACTGCACGTCGAGTCCTTCCCAGGTCTGGCCTTCAATCTCCACGCCGCCGACCACGAACACGAACTCGCCGGCCGGCACCGTCACCATTCCCTCCGGCGCCTGCACGCGCACGGCGGTCGGCGCAATCGGGGTGATCCGCTGCGGAATCGCATGCCAGCGGTTGGACAGGCTGCGCAGCGGCACCCGCGCCAGGCCCGCCATCAGCGACAGGAATGCGGGCAGGCCGTCGACCGAGATGCCCTCATCCAACGCCAGCACCGCGCCGAAGCCGCGTCCTTCCAGGTTCATTTCCAGCACGGCCCGGTCGCCGACGACCAGCGGCTGCAGCTGCACGCCATGCCAGACGTCGAAATACTGGCGGCCAGGCGCGTGCGGCAGCGCCAGCTGTTCGCCCTCGACGTCGTACTCGTTGCGGTTGACCAGCGTCCACAGCACCTGGCCCTCGCCGGGGAAGCGGCTGGCGAACACGCCAGCCTGCAGGGTCGGGAAATACGGTGTCCAGTCGCGGCTGACCATCAGCGGCGCGAAGCGGCGCTCGATGGTGGCGATGCGGCGCAGTGATTCGGCGTCACGCGGCGTGAACTGGTTCCACAGGCCCCAGATGTTCTCCCAGGCGTTGTAGCCGATGCCGTTGAAGAAGATGTACTGCAGATCGTGGTTGCGGTCGCGGCCCCAGCGGTTCTCGTAGTTGATCATGTGGCGCGGTTCCAGCCACTTGAACTTGGCGACCGGCGGGATGACCTCGTTGGGCGCCTTCTTGCCCCAGCTCTGCACGTTCCAGATCAGGTGTTCCTCGGCGCTGATGGTGGATTCCGGCTGCACCACCACCGGCCGGCCCAGCGCGTCGCAGGCATCGAAGAACGCGCGCGGCACGCCGTTGTAGGTGTCGCCGTTGATGCCGTCGGCGCCGACTTCCTTCACCAGCCGCGCGATCGCCTGCCAGTCGGCCTCGCCCTGCGCGCGGGTGCCGTTGTCCCAGGGCATGGTCGGCAGGAATACCTTGACGCCGCGGCGGTGGAAATCCTCCACCGCGCCCTTCAGGCCGGCCAGGCCGCCGGGCAGGTCCGCGGCCATGTCGAACTGGTTGCGGTCGTCGATGCCGATGTTCGGATAGACATACCAGAGCAGCACGCTGTCCAGGCCACCGAAGCGCTGTTCCAGATCGTCCAGGTAGCGGTCCACGGTGTAGCGGCCGGCCACGGGATCGTAGAAATAGCGGTCCTCCACCATCATCTGCGCATGCACGAAATTGCGCTGCGCCCATTGCAGTTCGGGGCGGCGGTAGTTGGCGTCGTCGTAGCCGATCCGGGTCAGGTGCTCGCGGCGCCAGTCGCGCAGCTCGGCGATCCAGTCGGCCGAAGTCGCGTTGACATCGATCTTCCAGTGGCCGATCTCGGCGAACGGCCAACCCGGTGCCTTGCCCGGGGTCGGCAGGTAGCGCTGGGTGGTGACGTGCGAGAACTTGTATTCGGTCTTCGGCAGGTGCCTGGGCGCATCGTCGTCGTGGGCGGAGAGGAACGGATCCGGAGCGGCAGTCATGGCGTACTTCTTTCGGGAGGGGGATTCAGATCAGTCCGCAGTGCGCGGCCAGTGCCTGGCGTGCCTGCGGCGAACCGGCCGGCGCGTCGCGCAGGAAGGCTTCGACCGCCTCGCGCGCGGGAATGGACGCCTGCGCGCCCAGGCGCATGCAGGCCAGCGCCGAGGCCGCGCAGGCGTAGCGTAATCCATCGGCCAGGGCCTCGCCCCGGGCCAGGCACGCGGCCAGCGCGCCGCAGAAGGTGTCGCCGGCGGCGGTGGTGTCCACGGCCACGACGGGGAACGCGGGCTGCACGATGACTTCGCCGTCGCATCGGGCGATGCAGCCACGTGCGCCCAGGGTGACCACCACGCAAGGCATGGCCAGGCGATCGAGGCGGTCGGCGATGCCGCCTTCGGCGCCGGCCAGGGTTTCCAGTTCGCCCTCGTTGACGATCAACACGTCGACCGCGCGCAGCAGCGCGTCGGGCAAGGGGCGCGCCGGCGCGGCGTTGAGCACCACCTTGACCCCCGCATGGCGCGCGGTGGCGGCATAGGCGGTGACGGTCTCAATCGGCGTTTCCAGTTGCAGCAGCAGGTGCGAAGCGGCGGCAAGCGGCGGCAGATCACTGGCACGCAATGCGTTGTTGGCGCCGGGTGCCACGGTGATCGCGTTCTCCGCGTCGTCGGACAGGCAGATGAAGGCGGTGCCGGTGGGCAGCTTGCGCGAGCGGACGATCACCGGATCCACGCCCGCATCGCGTAGCGACGCTTCCAGGGTCGCGGCGAACGCATCCTCGCCCAGTCCCAGCAGCATGCGGGTGGGCGCGCCGCCGGCGCGCGCCGCCGCCACCGCCTGGTTGGCGCCCTTGCCACCCGGGAAGGTCGCGAAGTCGCGTCCCAGCACGGTCTCGCCCGGCGCCGGCACGTGCGCGGCGCGGACGACGAAATCGAGGTTCGCCGAACCGGCGACGAGGATGTGCCTGGGTGTTGCGGTCATGGTTCCAGTGCCTGGTAGACCAGGTTGTAGAAGGGCGTGGCGAGACGCGGCAGATCGTGCGGCTGTCCGTCCGGCAGATGCTGCAGCAGCAGGATGGCGAACATGCGCTCCTGCCGGTCCACGGTGAAATAGGTGGAGGCCGCGCCGGACCAGCCGAAGGCGCCGACCGATCCCAGCCGGCCGCGGCCGGCGACATCGAGCGTCACCGAACCGCCCAGGCCGAAGCCCTCGGCGGGGCTGAACTCGGTGACCGGCGGATCCAGTTGGCCCTGCAGGTGATTCATCATCATCAGCTCGACCGTCTTGCGGCCGAGGATGCGCTGCCCGTCCAGGATCCCGCCGTCGAGCAGCATCTGGCAGAACCGCGCGTAGTCCGACGCCGTGGAATACAGTCCGCCGGCGCCGCTGGGATAGGCATTGAGCGCCTCGCCGGGATGACGGGCGCTGCGGCTGTCGTCCAGCGCGAGTTTCCCGTCGGCGCCCATGCGGGTCAGGTCGACCACCCGTCCGCGCGCGGCTTCCGGCACGCTGAAGCCGGTATCGCGCATGCGCAGCGGCGCCAGGATGTGCCGGCGCAGATAGGCATCGAACGATTCCCCGCTCACCACTTCCACCACGCGCGCCAGCACTTCGATGCCGGTGCCGTCGTATTTGAAGCGGGTGCCCGGTTCGGTGGCCAGCGGCACCTTCGCCAGGCGCGCGGCAAAGCCCGCCAGGTCCGGCGACCCATGCAGGTCCGCGCGCTCCAGCAGTCGCGTGGCTTCCTCGAAGCCCTCGCCGCCGGTGGCGAAACCGGCCGTATGGGTGAGCAACTGGCGCAGGGTGATGGCGCGTTCCACCGGTTCCAGCACCGGCGCGTCCGCCGTCCCGCCCGCGAACCGCTGCATATGCGCGAATGCCGGCAGATGGCGGCTGACCGGGTCGTCCAGGCCCAGCTTGCCCTGCTCCATCAACTGGAGCACCGCCACCGACGTGATCGGTTTGGTCATCGAGTAGATGCGGAAGATCGTGTCCTCCGTCATCGGCCGGCTGCGTGCGAGGTCGCGGTGGCCGTGCGCCTGCACCGTGACGACTTTGCCGTCGCGCGCGATCAGGGCCACCGCGCCCGGATAGCCTTTCGGTCCGGTTGCTTGATCGAGAAAATCATCCAGCCGCTGCAGGCGGGCCGGCGAGAAATCTTCCGCCGCGGCCGAAGCCGCGGACGGAAGATCCACCACCGGCGCCTGCGCCCGCGCCGCGGGCACGGCCATCAGCACGGCCATCAGCAGCAGCCACACCCGCTGCCCGTGCGTTCCCTGAAACATCCGGCGTGGGGGAGTCGTCCGTTTCAAAAGTTGATGGTGTGGGT
>NZ_JANJUE010000196.1 GCF_024710765.1 Pseudoxanthomonas sp. | reverse complement strand
GGCGGGATCGCGGCCTTCATGTCCTGACAAGTCGGAGTGACCCGGGAGTAGAGGGAATCCGGGGGCACAGTGTTAACACGGCGGGCGTGGTTAACGCCGCACCGCGATGCCCGCTCTTCATCGGCACATTCCCGAGGAGAGCCGCCATGCCCCCCACCCCACCCCGCGCCCTGGGCCTCGCCGCGGATATTGCGCGGATTCCGGCTCTGTTCCTGCTGCTGGCCACGTGCTCCCGCGCCGATGCCGGCACCACGCCCGTGGTCGGCCTGCCCTGCGAGGACTGCGAAGTGCCGCTGATCGGCATGCCGGCCCAGCCGCCCGCGGTCGCCCGCCTGGCGCCCGAGGAAGAACCGGGCGAACGCCTGCGCCTGACCGGGCGCGTGACCGATGCGCAGGGGCGCCCGCGGCCGGGCGTGATCGTCTACGCGCACCAGACCAACCAGCGGGGCGTCTATCCGGGCGAGAAATCGGACGCCGATCCGGGCACCCGCCGGCATGGCCGGCTGCGCGCGTGGGCCACGACCGACGCCGACGGAAACTACACCTTCCTCAGCATCCGTCCCGGCAGCTATCCGGGCACCCGGATGCCCCAGCACATCCACCTCTACGTGATCGAAAGCGATTGCGCGCTGTACTACATCGATGACGTGCTGTTCCGCGACGATCCACGCCTGACCCCCGCGGCCGCGCGCAAGGCGGACCAGGGGCGCGGCGGCTCCGGCATCGTGATGCCCGAGCGGGTCGCCGATGGCTGGCGGGCGCGCCGCGACATCGTGCTGGGCAGGCATATTCCGGACTATCCCGGATGCGCCCCATGAAAGCCGCGTCCCCGCAGCGCTATCCGCTCGCCCTGCGGGTGCTGCACTGGCTGCTGGCGATGCTGCTGGCGGCGCAGATCGCGCTGGGATTCGCTGCGGAGCATGGCACTCCGCGCGCGCTGTCCGATGTCCTGTTTTCCTGCCACTTCAAGCTGGGCGTGATGATCCTGGGCCTGATGCTGCTGCGCCTCGGCCTGCGCCTGGTGTTGCCGTTGCCCGGCGAGGATGACGGTGAATCCCGGTGGCGCCGCCGGATCCGGGCCGTGGTCCACGGCCTGCTTTACCTGCTGGTGCTGGTGCTGCCGATCAGCGGCCACGTCATCTGGGTCTGGATGGGGGCGGATCGCGGCCTGTTCGGTGGACTCGAAGTGCCGGCCCTGTTCGTTCCACCGGAAGCGGACGAAACCGGACGGGCTATCGCCTGGTACGTGCACGTGTACGGCGCCTGGACCCTGCTGGCACTGGCGGGGCTGCACGTCGCGGCGGCGACATGGCGGCAGAGGCGTGGAATCATCCGCCAGCGCATGGGCTTTGGAACCATGTCCCGGCGATGATCGAAGTTGCGTCGCGGGATCTGCCTGCTGCTCGTATCCCATCCAGAAAACCGGGCATGGCAGTGGACGGAGCCGCTTGCGAAGTCGTGCCTGCTTCGCGCAGGCGACGGCGGGACGCGACCGGTGACTGCATAGGTTGGCGGACCTGCACCTCTTTTCCAGGCGCGACGCATCACGACGTGGTGACGTTCGCTGCGCTATAGCCGGAAACCGATTATTGCCGCGACCGCCGGAGGGCCCATGCAACGCCTGCGCCGCCAATACCTGCGCCTGGCCGATGGGACGCAGCTTGCGTTCGTGACCGCGGGCGATCCGCGTGCGCCCGCGCTGTTGCTGCTACATGGCTTCCCCAGTTCCGCCGACACTTTCCGCGAGGTGATTCCCGCATGGGCGGATAGCGCGTTCGTCATCGCGCCCGACCTGCCCGGGTACGGGGAGTCCGAACCGCTGAAAACCGTTTCGTTCGAGGCTTTCGGAGAAGCGGTATTCGAACTCCTGGCCCACCTGGATGCCGGGCCGAGGTTCGTCTACCTGCACGATTGGGGGGCGCCGGTCGGCCTGCACATCGCCATGCGCGAACCGGACGCGGTGCTGGGCCTGATCGTGCAGAACGCCAACGCGCACCACAGCGGTTTCGCGCCGCAGTGGGACAACACCTTTGCCTTCTGGAAACACCCCGGCAAGGAGACCGAGGCGGCGGCCATTACCTTCCTGAACCAAGAAGGCGTTCGCGACCAGTATGTGGCCGGCGTCCCCGACGACGTGGCCGCGCGCATCCCGCCGCAGGTCTGGGAGGAGGATTGGCGGGTCATGCAGTTGCCCGGCCGGATGGCGACCCAACGCGCGCTCCTGGCCGACTACGGCAAGTACGTCGAACGGTTCGACGTGATTGCGAAATACCTGGCCGACCGGCAACCTCCCGCGGTCATGGTGTGGGGACGCCACGATGCGTTCTTCGAAATCGACGAGACGGTGTCCTGGATGAAGGATCTGCCGCGCATGGAAGCGCATGTGCTCGACGGTGGGCACTTCCTGCTGGAGACGCATGCGGCGCCGGTCGCCGCCATCATCGCGAGGTTCATCACCCGGCACGCCCAACGGTCATCGAGCTGACGAACGCGTTTGCAGCGGGAGTGGCCGAACCTGTGTCGCGCGCTGGCGTCTATTCCACGCGCACATCCAGTCCCAGTGCCTCGGCGATCGCCAAGGTCTGGTCGATGGTGATGATGGCGCCCTTGATCTGGCTGTTGCCGGGTTCCAGGGCGCTTAGATCGGAGCCGCGCAGATCGCAGCGGGAAAAGTCGGCGCTGTGGAGCCATGCGCCGGAAAGGTCCACGTCGCGGAGACTGCCGCCCTGGCAGCGTGCACCGGTCAGGTCCGCCTCGCGCAGGCGGGTGTCCTTGAAACCGGCGCGGCGCAAGTCCGCGCCGGGCAGGCCGGCGAACGACCAGTCGCCACCCGCCACCTGCATGCAATCGAACTGGCAGCCGTTGAACATGCTGCCGACGAACTTGCAGTCGTTGAATCGGGCATCGAAGAAATTGCACGACACGAACGTGCAATTGGTGAAGGCGCCGTGGTCATGCACGGAACCGTTGAAGCGCGCCCGCCGGAACGTGCATTCGTTGAAGACCGAGCCGGTATTCATCGCCTCGGTCAGATCGAGGTCGGCGAACAGCGTGCGCTCGAACCGCTGGCGCTTGAGCTCGCGGCCGTACCAGTCCGCGCCCGCGATCGTGTCGACGGTCTTCGGCGCAGGTTCGCCATATTTTCGTTCTGCCATGGTGTCCTGTCTGTCGGCCGCGTGTTGACCGCCTCGGAGGCGGGAAGACCCCGCGCGATGGTACCGACCCCCGTCGGCAGCGTCATCCTCGGGCTGTCTTTCCGGTTGCGGGGGATCGCGGGCGATGCCGCGGGCGCCCTAGTCCACGGCTTCGTTCTTTTGCCCGATCCACAGGCGGTTGCCATCCGGATCCTCGATCCGGAACTCGCTCATGCCGTAGAACGGATGGGTGATCGACGGCACCTCCAGCCCGCGCCGGCGCACCTCGCGGTGGTAGCCGAAAATGTCGTCCGGATAGAGGTAGATCACCGAGGTGCGCGGGGCGTCCGGGGGCTGGTTGATCGATTCGTCCAGCATCAGCCGGCATCCGTCGAAGGCCAGCATCGCCCAACGCCACGCGTCGTTGCGGTTCTCCACGTGGAAACCCAGCTTTGCGTAGAACGCCACGCTGGCGAGCATGCTGCGGACCGGCAGCATGGGAATCAGGCCTTGCATCTTCACGCGGATCCTCCGTGGTCGGGATGGGGTGGGTGGCCCGTCAGCAGTGCATGCGCCGAAGCGGCCGTGGTCAGTCGCAGCGCGAGCGCCAGATCGGCAGCCGCGCACTTCGCCTCGCCGGACAACCAGGCGATGAGCGGCGAGAGCATGCCGTCGGCGAGCGCATGCGCCGCCAGCCGTGGGGGAATCCGCAGATGGTTGCGTTGTCCGCGATCCAGCGCGGTTTCGACGTGGCCGACCAGGGTGCGGCGGACGATGCGCAGCGCGGTGCCCTGGAACAGGCTGCGGGCGAGCGCGCGGTTCTGCCAGAAGTGTTCGAGGATGGCCTGGACCCTGCCGGCATCCGCATCGGCGCGCACCAGGCCGGCGAGGATCCGCAAGGGATCGGCCAGGCTGGCGGCCAGCAGTTCGTCCTTGTTGCGAAAATGTTCGTAGAAGGTCGAGCGGCTGACGCCGGAGCGCTCCAGGACGTCGGCCACGCGGATTTCGTGGTAGCGGCGGCTGAGCACCAGCGAGAAGAACGCCGCCAGCAGATCCTGGTGCGCGCGCCGCCAGCGCGGGTCTTCGGTGGAGTCGTCCGGGCCCATGCCGGGCATCTTCCCATGAAGGGTGGCGGACATTGGGCGCGGAATGTCCGGGAAACGAACCTGCCTGGCTTGCGCGTGCCGAAGGACGTCAACGTTCGGGCCGGAAGGCATGGAGCGTGCCCCGTATCGAAGGCACGTAGACCGTTCCGTCCGTATCCACGGTGGTCCCCACGGTGAACATCGGTTTGCCTGGCAGCGCATCCCTGTCGAGTATCTCGCCGGTGCGGGTATCGACGACGACGAGATCCAGCGCACCCCCATTCCCGGCGACGGTCGCATAGGCGCGGTGCTGCGCCGCCTGTGTCGCGATTCCCCGGTTCCGGAGGCCTTGCCGGCGCCAGAGTAGCTGTGGCCGATCGCCCAGATCGCGGACGGCCATCAGCGGCGCTTCGCCGCCACCGGCCGGCATGATGATGCCCTCGGGCGAGACCGAGGGGCTGCCCCCCGCGGGATAGCCGATGTCGATGCTCCACAGTTGTTCACCGGTGCGGATGTCCAGCGCCCGCAGCCGGTGCGCGTTGTCGGTCAGATAGATCCGCGTGCCGTCGGCCGACAGGCTTGGACTGGCGGCGCTCCCGCCCGGCAGCGTGTCGTTGCGCCAGTCGGCGACGACCGCCTTGGCCCCGGCATCGGCGAGGATCTTCATCGAACGGATGCCGGCCGCCGCCGCGCCCGGCGTCCAGAAGGTGAAGATCAACCTGCCGCCGCGTGCATCCACCGCCGGCGTGTTCGCGCCGGGGCATGCGTGTGTTCCCCGCATGCAGGCGAGTGCGCCCGAGGAGGAATCGAAGGCGGGATTCGGGATCAACGCAATGGGGTCGGCGACGGATTTTCCGGTCCCGCGATCCAGTCGATAGACGACACCCACATGGGTGACGAAGATGAGATCGCCGTCGGGCGTGAACTGCGCCGAGAGCGGGAACCCGGTGATGGGCGACCGCCAGCGGACGCCGCCGTCGGCCCGGAATGAATGCATGGCCGCGCCATCGGCGAGATACAGGTTGCGTTCGGCGTCGAGCAGGGGAGAGGAGGCGACCGCGAGCCGGTCCACTGCGTCGGTGCACCAGATCGTCCGGCCCGTCGTTCGATCCAGCGCATGGAGCCGGCAGCCCGGACCGCTGGTGGTGAGGTAAAGCCGCCCTTCGCCGTCGCTGGTCGGCCCCAGGTTGATCAGGCCGCCGAAGCTGCGCGACCACGCGTGGGTGATGCGCGAAGCGCCGGCCACCGGGCTGTAGTCGCTGTTGGACGCATCGGCGTGGGTGGCCGACCAGCCGCGCGCATATACCGGCTTTGCGGAAGGCGTGCCGACGGGCGTCACGGCCACGATGGCGAGGGCGTGGGCCAGGGCCCATGCGAACAGGGACATCGATTCGGGCTCCGGAAAAAGGATCGAGGCAGCGCGCGCATGCAAGCGAACATCTAGCCGTCGATGTCCACGATGAAGGCATCCACCTGTGGCGTGTAGGCGCCCGGAAGGCCGAGTTCGCGGTTGATGGCCATGTGGGAGAGATCCTGTTCCATCACCTCGACGCGGGTACCCAGCCCGGCGGCCTTGCGCGCGAACCGCCACGACGGCGGACAGGCGTCCCGACGACGCGACGAGCACACGATGAGCATCGGCGCCGCACCCCGGACCAGCGCGTGGTGCGGCGACGCCGCCCTCCAGTACGCCGGGGAGTCGCCGAACGCATCGTCGAACAGCGAAAGATGCGGCCTGGCCTGCATGATCCCGACGACGTCGAGCGCACCGCTGTCCAGGGACACGACACCGCGCGGCGGGCGCGCCCCGTGGGCCGCCAGCAGGGCCGGATTGGATCCCAGCAGCACCACCAGGTGCGCGCCCGCCGAATGGCCCATCAGGATGAAGCGATCCGGATCGGCGCCCCAGGCCGGTGCCAGCCGCTGCGCCTTCGCGATCGCCCGTGCCACGTCGTCGGCCTGGATCCGCGGGTCCGCCTCCGGGAGCAGGCGATAGCCGGTCGACACGATCACATAGCCTTTCGGAATCCAGTGGAACGCCTTGTTGGCGATCAGGCCGGGATGATCCTTCCAGCCATTCCGCCATGCGCCACCGTGGACGATGAACAGCACCGGTGCGTTCTCCGCCCCCGGCGGTAGATAGACGTCGAACCGCTGCCTGCCGTCGTCTCCATAGGCGATGTCGGCAAGCACCCGCGTGCCGGCGGGAAGATGCGTCTCGGCCGCATGGCCCAGGATCGGCAGGAGGGCAAGGGCGACAGCGAAGAGGCGCGCGCGCAGCATCGGAAGCGGCATGATCATTCCTGGTTCGATTTCAGTCGCAGGGTGGCCTGCAGCCCGTGCGGCAGGTGCGGGATGAGCTGCAGATCACCCGCATGCTGGGCGGCGATCCGCTCGACGATGACCAGGCCAAGGCCACTGCCACCGCGGGAGGCGTCATGGACGAAGGGCTTGCGGGCGTCATGCGGGCGCCCATCCGGCAGGCCCGCTCCGTGATCGATCACCTCGACGCACCAGGCGTCCCCCTCGCGACGCACCCGCAGGTGATAAGGCGCGGCGCCGTGGCGAAGCGCGTTGGTGATCAGGTTCTCCACGGCACGCAGCAGCGCCATCGGCCGGCCGCGCAGCCAGGCCTGGTCGGGAAGCGCCAGTTGCCAGTCCCCACCGACGGCAACCACCGCCTGTCGGCAGATCGCCACCAGGTCGAGGACGCACGGCGTCTCGTCCCGGCCATCGCGGGCATAGGCGATGAACTGCCTGAGGATGCCGTCCATTTCCTCGATATCGCGATGCACGCCCGCGCGGAGTTCGGGATCGGTATCCGGGAGCAGTTCGACCGCGTACTGCAGGCGCATCATCGGCGTGCGCAGATCGTGCGAGATGCCGGCCAGCATCAGGTGGCGCTCGTCCATCATCGTGCGAAGCCCGTCACCGGCTCCGGCGAGCGCCTGCGCCAGTTCGACCACCTCGCGCGACGCCGCGGGCAGCGGCACGCGGGGACCTTCGCCACGAACGATGGCGGGGGCGTGCAGGGCCAGATCGCGCAAGGGCACCACCAGCCGGCGGGCGAAGTATCCGGCCGCCACCAGGACCGCCAGCGCGCATGCGCACAGGATCAGGATCGGCAGCCAGCGGACCTCGCCGTCCGCCCGCTCCCGCGCGAATGAAATCCATAGCGGTGAAGTGGTTCCCAGCCTCAGCCAGAGGACGGGTCGCCCGCCGGGGCCGTCGGCCACGCGCATCTCGCGCGACGGCGCACCGTCCGCACCGGGCAGTGACGCCAGTTCGCGGAGGTAAGGGGCCAGGCGCGGACGGGAATCCACGGGCGGCTCGATCCGCAGGCGCAGGCCGGCGTCCTCCAGCCGGCTCATCGTGGCCTCGAGCGGTTCCTTGCGGGCCAGTGTTTCAATCGTCCGCGCGAAGCCGTCCATCACCCGATACGACTGTTCCGCCGCCGGCCGGATCCACAACTCGCGCACCAGCAGGAAGGTGAGCACGAACGCACCCAGCAGGCACAGCGAGATGACCGCCACCAGCTGGCCGAAGACCGTCGACGGGCCCCTTGCGCGCGCCCTCATGCTTCCTCCGCCGGCGGGACGAAGACATAACCGGCGCCCCAGACCGTCTGGATCACGCGTGGCCGGCGCGGATCGTCCTCGACCAGTTTCCTCAACCGGACGATGGTGATGTCGATGCCGCGTCCCATCGCATCCAGGCCGCGGCCGCGGGCCAGGCTCATCAGGCGATCCCGGCTCAGGGTCATGTGCGGGTGGCGCACCAGCACCGAGAGCACCGCGTATTCGCCGCCGGTCATCCGCAGCGGGCGTCCGCGCCGATGCAGGGTCCGCGCCGCCAGGTCCAGGCTGAAGTCGCCGAAGCGCACGCAACCCTCCGCGGGCGCGCCCGGGACACGGGCGGACCGGCGCAGCACGCTGCGAATCCTGGCGACCAGTTCGCGCGGATTGACCGGTTTGGGAATGTAGTCGTCCGCGCCCATCTCCAGTCCGACGATGCGATCCACGTCGTCGCCCCTGGCGGTGAGCATGATCACCGGCGTGGTGTCGCCCTGCGAGCGCAGCCGACGACACAGGGCCAGCCCGTCGTCGCCCGGCAACATGAGATCGAGGACGACCAGATCGTAGTGATCCCTGCTGAGCGCGACGTCCATCTCCCGGCCATCGGCGACACCCTTCGCGTGCAGATCCGATTCGCGCAGATAGCGGCACAGCAGATCGCGAAGGCGAATGTCGTCATCGACGATCAGGATGCGCGGCGGCGTGGTTTCGTTCATGGCGTTCACTATGTCGCCAGCGCCGGCCATCGGTGGCGGTGCGGCGGCGCCGATTTGTAAGCGGATGTTTCGGAAACGCGCGCGGGAAACGGCGGTTTACATCCCCGCGCCACGGGCGCGCCGGGGCAGGGCTAGCGTGGACGGGCCGGAATTCCCGGCTTGCCCCCACCTGAAAGGAGCCGCCATGAGCACAGTCCCTGTTTGGGCCAGGATCTTCGTTTTCACGATTGCACTCGCGGGTTGCCAATGGGCGATGGGACGGGAGCGCTCGCGCCACGTGGAGCGAAGTCCCCACGCCGGCGCCGTCGAGTCCGCCCGTATCAATGCCCGCTTCCAGTCGCAGCGCGCCCGTCACTGGCAGGCCGACGCCCACGGAAACGCGTCGATGCATCGGCAGGGATCGATGCAGGGATATCGGGGCGGATCCGGCAGCTACCAGGCGTCCCGACAACGCGACGAGGCCGGAAACGCGAGTCGCCAACGCAGCGTCTCGCTGCATGGACCCGGCGGCGCCGGCATCGATCGTTCGGGTACGGCCAGCCGGAACGCGGACGGCAGTGTCTCCGCCAGCCGCGCCACCACCGTCACCGCGCGGGATGGCGGCCACTACTCCGGTTCGCTTGCGCTCTCCGGCGGCCGGATCAACTACTCCGGAAGCTGCGCTGACGCGGATGGACATCCGGTGCCCTGCCGGAACCGCTGACGACCTTGAACGCCGAACACTCCAACCTCTCAACAGGACTACAAGCATGAAAATCATTGCCTTCACCCTGCTGGCCTCCTTCTTGCTGGTCCCCGGTGCCGCGGACGCCCAGCAGGGGCGCGGCGCGCGCAAGCAGGCCCTCCAGGAACGCCTGCAAGCCGCGGATGCGGATCAGGATGGCTACATCAGCCGCGCCGAGGCGGATGCTTCCCTGCCAAGGCTGGCGGAACATTTCGATCGCATCGATGCGGATGACGACGATCGGATTTCGCGCGACGAACTGCGTGCGGCCGCCAGCGAACTGGCGGGAAGGCGTCGCGGACGCTAGCGACGGGCCGGGTCATGGGGAGGGCGGGAACCCTCTCCGTGGCCTGGTGAAACCGGGACGCACGACGCGGCGCGTGCCAGTGATGCTAGCGATCGGCGCGACCGGAACGATACGGGTGCAATCCATCCCGCCAGTCGAGGAGATCCCGGAACTCTTGCGCCAGGGCAACGTCCCGCCAGCAGTGGCGGTGGGTTTCACCGGGGAACACGGTCTCCGGTTCGGGCGCCACCGCGTCCAGCAGGACGCACAGGCTGATGTCGGCGTAGCTGAAGCGTTCCAGCACGAATCCCGTTGCGGAGGCCCGCAGGCCACGGCGCAGGGCAAGCAAGGCGTTGCGGTGATTGCCGGCGCCGCACAGGTGCGCGTACTTGCGGTCCAGCGCCTTCACCGTATGGCGGATGATCGGGCGGAGCATGGGCCTGAGCGGCGACGGCAGTTGGGGAAGCGATTCGTCGAGCGCGGCGTCGTTCGCGGCGATTGCCCGGATCACCCGGGTCCTGGCCGCGGCCAGGCCCGTCTCGCTGATGTCGTCCCAGAACCGGATCCGATCGAAATCACCCAGCCGATCGTCGCCCGCCGCCTGTGCCGCATGCCGGGCGATGTCGAACGAGCCACGCACCACGCCCGCACCGGCAAACAGCACCGGCACCGATACGGTGCCACGCCACTGCCCCAACTTCATCCTGAGCGCCGGTTCACCGAGGAACGGGATGTACTCCCGGTAGCGATACGCCACCCCGCAGTAGTCCAGTGCCCATCGGGCCTTGCGCGTCCAGGGCGAGAAGGATTCGCCTATCAGCAGCGCCATGCATGTTCCTCGCGAAGCCGGGCTTCAGTCATCCAGCGCAGTGTCCAGGGCGCGGGCGAACTCCACTGGCTGGTCGAGCATCAGGTAGTGGCGTGCATCCTTGATCTCCACCGAGCGCGCCTGGCTGCCCGCGTATTGCGCCTGGTAGCGCGCGGCCATGTGGCCCGCCGGCGCGCCGAGCGGCGACTGATCCGCGAAGATGACGGTCAACGGTGGGCGCAGGCCCGCCATCCCTGCCCGCAGGTCCGTGGTCGACAGGCTTTCGTACAGGGCTGCATAGGTGTCGCGATCGCTGCGCGCCCCCGCCTGCGCGATCCGGCTGGCGGCGTCCGGATCGCCGATGGCCGACGACGCCTGGCCTTGCATCCGCTGCGCGAACGCGCTGGCGTCCTCGGCGCGCATGTCGCGTGCTTCGGCGGCGATGGCGGCGCGCAGTTCCGCATCCACGCCGGTGCTGCCGCGGTTGGCCGACATGAAGGGCAGGGCGTCCACGATCACCACGCGATCGACCAGATCGGGTTGCCGCAGCGCAACCATCAGCGCCGCGACGCCGCCGGCCGAGTGCCCGACCAGGGCCACGGGTCCGCTGGCGTGCTGCCGCAGGTACGCCGACAGCGCATCGGCCACGTCATCGATGGAACGCGGCGTGGCGCGGCCGGTCGCCGGAAGTTCGAGCCCGGCGATGCGGATCCGGTGCACGCGGTACCTGCCGGACAGGCGCGTGGCGGTGTCTTCCCAGGAGACGGCGCCGCCGGACAGGCCGGGAACCAGCACCAACTCGCGCGGACCTGCGCCCGATAGGTCGGCTGCGATCGGAGGCGTGCCGGGGGACGTCGGGTTTCCGGCGCCGCCAGGCAGCGGCAGGAACGACAGCAGCAGGGCGAAAGGAAGGAGATGGCGAAGGCGATGCATCGGGATTCTCCGGTGGTGGTGCGGTCGTACGGTCGATGTGGCCGGATCAGGCGCCGCCGGCTTGGGCGGCCTTCCGGATGCGTTCCTCGAACGATTGTTCCTGCAATGCCTTCAACGCGCTGCGCAGCACCTCTTCCAGCGACAGCCCGATGTCCTGGTTGAGGCTGGCGGCCGCCTTCGCGGTGTTCGCCCAGTGCTGCTCAAGCCGCGGCAGGCGCGCCTTCGCGTAGGGCGTGAGGTGCACGATGCGTTCGCGGCTGTCCGCGCCGGGCTGGAGCTTGACCCACTTGGCGCGCACCAGCGCACTGATGGTCTGGCTGACCGCCGAATGGCTGACCCCCATGCCGTCGGCGATGTCCTTGATCCGGGAAGGACCGTGTTGCGAGAGCGCGCGGATGATCGGAGTGAAGCGCGGTTTGTAGTCGAGCCCGGAAGCGCTGTACGCCTCGGCGACGGCCGAGTCGAGCTGATCGATGAGGGTACGCAGCAGCGTGCCCAGGGTCGCATGCGGTGTTGTCATGCCAGAAAATATATGTTAGCACTTATACATTGTCAAGAACGGTGCGGGAGGTGCGTCATGAGCCAGGCGTTGTGGTTGGCGGCCCTGCTGGCGGGCGGTTGTCCCCAGCAGGAGGCCGTGCTGGAACAGATGGCGAAAGCCATCGAGAAGGACTACGTGGTCGCGCCGGAAGCGCGGCAGATTGCCGAAAGCGCGCGCGAATGGGCGCGCCGGGGACGCTATGCCGACGCCTGTGGCGACTGGCGGGCGTTCTCCACCCGGCTCAACCGGGATCTGGACGCCTATGACGGGCATTTCCACGTGGAGCGGGTGGTCGAGGAAAAGGCCGGCGGTGACGAGGACTGGCTGATGGCGTGGCGCGCCGCGGGCGTGCCGACCAACATGGGCGTGCGGGAAGTGAAGGTGCTTGAAGGCAATATCGGTTACCTGCGGCTCGCGTCCTTCTATCCGTGGGACATGGCCCGGCCCAAGCTGCTGGCCGCGCTGGAACTGCTCAAGGACACGCAGGGACTGGTGCTGGACCTGCGCCAGAACGGCGGCGGCGACGCGGAAACCGCGGGCCATCTGGTCAGGGCCTTCGTGGGCGACGCGGTAACCTCGGTGCAGGACGTGCAGTCTCGCGCCGGCCGCCGGCCGGAACCGCTGCCCAAGCGCGATATCCCCGAATACCGCGGCGGGGTGGTGGTGCTGCTGGACCGCCGATCCGCGTCCGCATCGGAATACGTGGGCTATTCCCTGCAGGCCGCCAACCGGGCGGTGGTGATCGGATCGCCCAGCGCGGGCGCGGCGACGTTGATGAGTGATCCCAAGCCATTGCCGCATTCGTTCCAGATCTTCATTCCCGATGCGCAACCGATCAACGCCAGGACCGGCGGCAACTGGAACCGCGAAGGCGTGACCCCGGACGTAAAGGGGGGCGATGATCCGCTCCATGTCGCCCGGCGCGTCCTGGCCGGGGATCTGACGATCGGCGAGCCCGCGCGCTGAGGCGCGCTCGGAGACCCCATGATCATCGTGCTCAACGGCCCCCTCGGCATCGGCAAGTCGACCCTGGCCGAAGCGCTGTCGGAAAGCATCGATCGTTGCGCCATGCTGGACGGGGACGCGCTCGTCGCGGTCAACCCGCCACCGCTGGACGTGCGGGAACATCTCCACGCGGGAATGGCGCAGCTGGTGGCGCATCACCGGCGATTCGGGTATCGCCACTTCGTCATCAACCACCTGTGGGAGGCCGAAGCGGACCTCGAGGATCTCCGTCGTCGCCTCGCCGGTCCGGACGAGCGCTGGGCCTGCTATCGGCTGACCCTGGATCGGGCGGAGAACCTGGCCCGGATCGCGCGCCGGGCCGACGCACGCGCACTCGACGAGCGGGCCGGCGAAGCGGGGATCTTCGAGCGCGAGCACGATCTCCTGAATCGTGCCGTGGGGAATGGACTGGGCGAACCCTTCGACGTTTCCGATCCGCCCGGACAACTGGTCGAACGCCTGTTGGCGAAACTGGGATGAAGCCCTGGCGGGCAACGCATGCCCGCACGGAGGCGTCGTGAGCAGGGCGATCAGTTAATCCGGAGCTGCGGGCGGGACACGAGACTCATTCCCGCCACTCGATGACACGCATCGGCGCCGGCATGGTCGCCCGCGCGGGTGCCGGCTCGGCCGAAGGCGTCCAGCCGGTCGTGCCGATCAGGGACACGTCGTCGTATCCGCCCAGCAGGCGATAGCGTCCGAAGGTGTAGGCAAGCCCCTCGCTGGCCAGCTCTTCAGGACCGTCGGTCAGCGCGAAATGGAGCTGCGGATCGGAGGCGCTGCCGCTGAAGCCGACCTCGGCGATCTTCTCTCCCGCCTTCACGCGCGCGCCGGCTGGGACGCGCGCGCTGCCGGGCCGCAGGTGGCCGTAGTGCGCGTACTGTCCGCCCGCCAGCGCGAGAACGACGCGATTGCCTTCCACGCCATCCACCCGATCGGACAGGCGGGTCCGTTCGGGAAATCCATCCTCGACACGGACGACCACGCCGTCGGCCACCGCAAGGACGGGCTGTCCATGGCTGTAGGCGCGGGCGGCGAGGTGCTCGCCGGCCGGCGCCTTGCGCCCACTGGCGTCGAGCTTGACGAAGTCGATTGCATGGCGGCCCGGGGTACGCAGTTTGCCGGCCAGTGCGTAGCCGACGCGGCGGTGGCCGCGTTGCCAGCGCGGATCATGGATGGCCACCCACGGACCGCCTTGCAGCGGTGGCGCCAGCACGGGCGTCCTGCCGGTGATGACGGCGATTTCGCCGCCTTCCACCACGTGCACGGTGGTGTCCGTGCGGTCGTCCAGATAGCTGATCCGATGACGCAGCGTGCGCGGCGGCGCGCCGGCCACCGTCAGTTCGATGAACACCACGCCCCGGCGGCCGGATGGAATGGCCCGCAATACCCCGGCTTCCCATTGCAGGCCGGAACGATCCAGCCGCTGTTCCAGCGCGGCACCTTCATGGCTTGCGAGGGTGCGCCCATCCGCGCCATCCAGCACGTCCACGCGGATGGGCTGCAGATCGTGGCGGGCGAAGTTGCCCAGATGCAGCTCGTAGATCAGTTGGGTTCCGTCCGCCACGGCCATCGCCATCGGCGCGGCAGGCACGTGGAGATCGAAGGACGCGGCCTGCTTTGGTTGCGCGCCGGCGGCGAGGGCGGCGAATGACAGGATCGCGGTCAGGGCGGTTTTCCGGAATGGCGTCCGCATGCTTCGTGACCGGTGGAAATCCGACGCGGCCGGTCGCGGGGAGGATGAACCCATCGTCGGTGGGCCCATCAATCCGCCGGGACGGAGCAGACCGCCGTTCCGGTCATCTGCTCGCCGACGCAGCCGCGATCATTGCGCGCCGGCATCCGCGCCACCGCATCGCGCAGATCCGCGGGCGTGCCGGAGCGGCCGTGCACGCCGACGAGCGTGCGCACGTCCAGATGGGCGCTTTCGATCAATGCGACGAGTTCGCGGCCGGTGGTGAACGCGACCGGCACCGGGCCGCGTTCCGGGAGGTAGAACAGATCGCCCTGGAACAGGGTGCCGGATGCCGGATCGAAGCCGACCAGCATGGTGGCGGCGTGATCGCTGGCGAGCGGCAGGACCTGGACCCGGCGATCGCCGAGATTGATGGTTTCGGCTTCCCGCACTTCGCGCACGCGCGGCGGCAACCGGTCCCCCAGTTGCCGGCGCAGCGCGGTCACGCCACCGGCGCCGACCCGCACCTCGGCCTCGGCGTAGGCCGGCAGCCCGGCGACGTGATCGCCATGGACATGCGAGACCACGACATGGGTGATGGCGCGGCCCGGGGCGGTTTTTTCGATCACCGCACGCACGCGCCTGGCCTCGTCGACATCGATCGGGGCATCGAACAGCACGATGCCTTTTTCGCCCACGACGAATCCGGTGTGGTAACCCGACGGTGCGCCGTCGATGCGGTATGCGCCTTGGCCCAGCGGTGTCGCGTGCAGCGGCGGCGACGGGTCGGCCGGTCGATGGCCATCGGGCAGGGACAGCAACGCGGTGTCGCCCGAGCGCGCGGGGCGTGCGCGAACCACGGTCCAGCGTTCCCGCTCGCGACCTTCGCGGAGATGGACGACGCGGGCGGGAATGCGGACGCCGTCCTGCGCGGACCAGTCTTCGTAGCGGTAGAGATCGGCGTCCCGTTGCGCGCTGGCGGGATCGCCGGACGCGTCGAAAGCCAGGGTCACGTCGCGCCCGGCGCCATCCTTGAAGACGATCGCATCGCCCGCCGCCGGCTTGCCGCGGTGCTGTTCGATGGCGTCGCAGGCCAGCAGACCGGGTGCGAGCATGCGCAGGTCCGCGAGATCACGGGCGACGGTGACGGCATCGTCCTGTTGCAGGGTGTCGCCATCGCGCCAGCCGAGTTCATCGATGGTGCGTTCGCCGCCGCGATCGCCCAGCGTGCGATAGCGGAACTCGATATCGCCCGGATACAGGTTGGAAGTGCGCAGCAGGAAGCGTCCGTCGGGCAACAGCAGCATGGATTGACGCGCGTCCACGGTGGCGACGGCGTCGCCCGGGGCGTACGCCTGTTCGGGCCGGTAGCTGATGCCCGCCAGATCCATCGCCACGCCCTGGCGCAATGGGGCGCACAGGGATTCAAGCCGGTCCGCCTGCGGGGAGGCGGCTGCGGCCAGCGCCGCGAGCAGGAACGCATTCACCATCTGTCACTCTCCAGCGCCGGCCGATGGCCAGCGGCGTTGCGGGGAACGGGAGGGAACATCGACAGGCCCCCGGAGCGGCCTGGAGGCAGACGCTAACGGCAGGCCGTGCGTGGGTGCAATGGCGCGATGCCTGGTCAGGATCAGGCGGTTCAGTTGCCGGCAGGCATGCGCGTCGTTGCCAGGCCGTGGTGGCTCATTCCACTCCGCCGTGGCCTCGGCCGGGGCGCACGGGCGGTCTCAGGCGACGGGTGGCGCGCCGGCCAGTTCGGCGCCGAAATCCTCGACCAGGCGCCTGCGGCTGCTGCGCGGGTACTCCAGTGGCGAGAACGGCATGGCCGCCTCGGCGTAGCGGGCGATCAATGCGGGGAGGTCGGCGTGGCCGCCGGGCGCCGCGGGATCCTCGGCCAGGGCCTGCCGGCGCGCGCCCAGGGTTTCCTGCAGGATTTCCTTGATCGCGATGGCGTACTCGGTGGTGGGGTCCGCCACGCACAGGCCGAAGATGCCCTCGCGGAAGGCATCCCACGCATCGGCCGTGCGCGCCTCCAGGCCGGCGGCGCGTGGCGCGCCCTGGTCGTCGAAACTGTCGGGCAGGCGCGCGAGGGCGCGGTCGAGATCCGCCAGGGCGGCGGCGAAATTGTGCCGGAACCGCTGCTCCAGCTCGGCCCGCGCGGCATCGGCGTCGTGGTCCGCGAGGACTTCCCGCGCGCGTTCGACCCAGGCCACCGTACCGGGATGGAAGTAGCGGCCCGGTGTCGCCCCGGCTTCCGGGAAATCACCGAACGCGGCGGATTGCAGGCTGCCGTCGGCACGGACCACATACGACGGCGCGGGCACCAGTCCGTGGTCGAGCAGTGCGTCCAGTTGGGCGGTTTCGATGCCACAGGCGTCGGCCAGCCGCTCGGCGGTCCAGTAGTGGCGCCGCAGATAGGCGTCGGTCTGGTTCATGGCGATCCGGAAGGGGATGGGGGAGAACGGATCAGAGCATGATCCGGCCGCCGGCGACATCCAGCACGACTCCCGTGATCCAGGAGGACGCGTCGCTGAGCAGGAACAGCGATGCCGCCGCGATGTCCTCCGGCGTGCCCAGCCGGCCCAGTGGAAACCCCGCCAGCATCCGCGCCTGTCGTTCGGGCGGCAGGTGCGCGCGGGTGCGTTCGGTCAGGACCGCCGAGGGCGAGATGCAGTTGACCCGCACGCCGCGCGGCCCGGCTTCCTGGGCCAGGTGCCGGGTCAGCATGATCACCCCGGCCTTGGCCGCGCCGTAGCCGGCCGGCGCACCCGCGGCGACCCGGCCGCCGGCCGAGGCCATGGTCAGGATCGTGCCGCGGCCGCGCGCCAGCAGATCCGGCAGGAAGGTCCTGAGGGTGAAGAAGGTCGAGGTGAGGTTGTTGTCCAGGCTGGAACGCCAGTCCTGCTCGCTGATCTCCTGCAACGGCACCGGCCGGCCGCTGCCGCCACCGGCGAAGGCCAGCACCAGATCCACCGCGCCCCAGTGTTCGCCGATGTGCTCGCGCATGCGTTCGACCTGGGCCAGATCGGCGCAGTCGGCCGGTGCCGCCATGGCCTCGCCGCCGATCGCGCGCACCGCCGCCACGCTGGCCGCCAGCGCATCGGGATCGCGTCCGTTGATCGCCACCCGCACGCCGCTGCGCGCCAGGGCCAGGCAGGTCGCCGCGCCGATGCCGCGCGAGCCGCCGGTCACCACCGCGGTGCGGCCGGCCAGATCGTCGAAGCGCGGCATCGCGCGGGTATCGGGCGAGGGAATGGCGTCAGCGTGGGTCATGGGTCCTGATTTCCAGGTTGTGGTGGTCCGGGTCGTGGAAGTACAGCGCGTCGGCCCAGCCGCCGGCGCCGAACTGCGGCCGGATGCGGCCATCGCGCGAGAACGGATCGCCACCAAAGGCGATGCCGGCGGCGCGCAGGCGTTCCAGGGTCTGTTCGAAACGCAGCGGGTCCATGTGGAAGGCAAGGTGGGCCGGATCGCGTGGTTCGGCCTGCAGCAGATCGATCACGCTGTCCGCGCCGATGCGAAGCACATCGAACGGTCCCTGTCGTCCCTCATGCGGAAAGCCGAGCACCTCGCGGTAGAAGGACACCGAAACCGGAATGCTGCGGACGCGCAGGATGAGATGATCGAGCCGTACCATGAATCGGACGAGCGCGCCGGCGGCGCGCCTCCTGAGTGGGTGTGGGGAACTGGACTCTAGGCGCGGGATCGCCACGGACCCAGCCCCGCGCGCGCATGGCCCCCCTGCGGAAATGCATAGGCGAACGCATGTCGATGGATTGGGATGATCTGAAAACCGTGCTGGCGATCGTGCGCGGTGGCAGCCTGAGCGCGGCCGCGCGCGCGATGGGCACGACCCAGCCGACCGTCGGACGCCGGCTGGAGGCACTGGAGCGGCGGCTGGAGGCGAAGCTGTTCGAGCGCGAGACCGGCGGCCTGCGGCCGACCCCGCTCGCGCATTCGCTGATCGCGGGGCTGGAGCAGATGGAGGCCGGCGCGCAGGCGATCCAGCGCCAGGTGGCCGCGCGCGATACCGGCCTGGGTGGGGAAATCCGGGTGACCAGCCTGGACTGGCTGGGCGACGAGGTCATCGCACCGATGCTGGCGGATTTCGCCAGCCGCCATCCGGGCGTGCTGATCGAGTTGATCAACGACACCCGCGTGTACAACCTGGCGCGGCGCGAAGCGGATCTGGCCTTCCGGTTCGGCGCATTCACCCAGGAAAACCTGGTGGATCGCCACGTCGGCGACGTGGCCTATGCGCTGTACGCGTCCACCGGCTATCTGCAACGCCATGGAATGCCGGATCCCGCCGACGGCTTCGACGGACACCGGATGGTGTTGCTGGAGCGGGCGGCGGGCGAGGTGCCGCATGAAAGCGGCCTGCACGGCCTGGCCCATCGCGCCCGCACCGTCCTGCATGGCAACGGCCTGCGCACGCACCTGGCGGTGGTCCGCGAAGGCATCGCCATGGCGATGCTGCCGTGCCTGCTGGGTGACAGGGAAGCGGGGCTGCGCCGGCTGCCGCTGGCGGAGACGACGTCGGTGCGCGCGGTGCGCGTGGGGTATCACGCCGACATGCGCGACACCCCGCGCCTGCGCGCGCTGATCGGGTTCGTCGCGCGTGAATTCGAGGCGATCGCCGCGCGGCTCAATCCCCTGGCCTGACGCCGTCCGTCCCGCTCCGGGTGGACGGACGGCGAACCCCGATCAGGGCGACGTCGGCGCCGCGTTCCAGCGCGGCGTGGCGCGATCCTGCAGATGCCGGATGAAGAAGTCGTAGTGCCGGCGCTGCACGTAGTCGAACGGTTCGGCCCAGCGGCCGACGGCGTGGCCGGCGCCGGGCATCATCAGCAGTTCGAAGTCCTTGTCGGCGCGGATCAGCGCATCGGCCACCTGGAGGGTGGAGGCGGGATCCACGTTGGCGTCCTGTTCGCCCACGATCAGCAGCAGGTCGCCGCGCAGCTTGCCCGCGTGCTCCACGCCGGACGCGGCCGAGTAACTGGCGTTGACCGGCCAGCCCAGCCACTGCTCGTTCCACCACAGCTTGTCCATGCGGTTGTCGTAGCAACCGTTGCTGGCCACGCCGGCCTTGTAGAACTCCGGATGGAACAGCAGCGCATGCAGGGTGTTCTGCCCGCCCGCCGACATGCCATGGATGCCGACCCGGGAAATGTCGTAGGACGGATCCTGCGCGGCCATCGCGCGGTGCCAGGCGATGCGATCCGGGAAGCCCGCGTCTTGCAGGTTCTGCCAGGCCACGTCGTGGAAGGCCTTGGAACGGCCGGTGGTGCCCATGCCGTCGATGCGGACCACGATGAAGCCCAGATCCGCCAGCGCCTGCATCCGCACCAGGCTGTCGCTGCCGGAGTCCATGTCGAACGGCCAGAAGCGCTTGGGCACGAACGCGCCATGCGGTCCGGCGTAGATGGACTCGATGACCGGATAATGCCCGGCCGGATCGTGATTGCGCGGGCGCACCGCGATGCCCCAGATGTCGGTGGCACCGTCGCGTCCCTTGGCCGAGAAGATCCGCGGCGGCTTCCAGCCCGTGGCCTCGAGCGCGCGGACATCGGCACGTTCCAGCACCGAGACCAGGCTGCCGTCGGCGCGCCGCAGTTCCGAGACCGGCGGCAGGTCCACCCGCGAAAAGGTGTCGAGGTAGTAGGCCATGTCGCTGGAGAAGGCGACGTCGTGCCAGGCGTCGGCCCGGGTCAGGCGGGTGAGGTTGCCGCCGTCGAAATCGACCCGGAAGTAGTGCTGCAGGTAGGGATCCTTGCCCGCATCCATGCCGCCGGCGGTGAACCAGATCTGGCGCTTCTCGTCGTCGACCTTCACCACGTCGCGCACCACCCATTCACCGCGCGTGATCTGCCGTTTGACCTGGCCGCTGGCGTCGTCGAACAGGTACAGATGGCGCCAGCCATCGCGTTCGGAGATCCACAGCACCTCGCGTCCGTCCTTGCCGACGTCGTGGCGATAGAGGTTCCAGGCGTTGACGAAGGTCGGGCTGTCCTCGCTGACCGCCGCCCGCGCCTGGCCGCTGGCGGCGTCGACGCTGATCACCCGGACCTGCTTGAAGCCGCGCTGGATGTACTCGAACGCGAAACTCGCGCCGTCCTTGCGCCACTGGATCTCCCACAACTGCAGCGGGTTGGGGAACAACGCGTCGTCGATGACCTTGACCGTGCGCGACCCGATGTCGATCAGCACCGGCCGTTCGATGTCGACCTCGTCGCCCGGCTTGGGATACAGCTGGGTGTGGACGAGCGGCTGGATCTGGTTGCGCGGGGTGGACTCGACGCGGGTGACCCGGCGGTCGGTGCCCGGCTTGACCCGATAGACCGCCAGGTGCCGCGAGTCGGGCGACCACGCGATGGATTCGGGATCGTAGAAACCATCGGCGCGGCCGTCGCGGGTCAGGGGCTCGGCCTGCGTCGCGCCGACCGCGCGGATGACCAGATCGTGCCCCTCGGCGAAGACTTCCCATTTGCCGTCGGGCGAGCGGCGCGGCGAATTGTCGGCGGGCTGGGTCATGTCCCGGACCACGCCCCAACCGCGCGGGCGGGTGGGCGTGCCGTCGTCGCGCGCGCAGGTGTAGTTCTTCAGTTCGCAGCGCCACGGGCGCGGCTCGGCCAGGCCGATCTTCATCTTGATCGCGCGGCCTTCGTCGGCGAACTCGAAATCGCGGAACGGCAACCGCAGCGGCTCGTAACGCTCGCCGGTCGCCTTGCCCAGCGCCGCGGCCAGGCGGGCCTGATCGAACGCCGGCCGCTTGCGCTGATCCTTCGGATCCACGATCACGTAGCTGAAACCGCCCGGCACCGTCTTGCGGTAGTAGAAGCGGCCGTCGTGGGTGGCCTTGGCCGCGAACGGCAGGTCGCGGGTCAGGTACATCCATTCCTGCCCCAGGTGCAGCGAGCGCTGGTAGTCCGCGTCGGTGGGAGCGGTGTCCGCCGCTCCCGCGGCGAAGGGCGGGAGCAGCGCCAGCGCGATCACGGCCGCGTGGAGTCGGCGGGTGGCGGGACGCGGGCGAACGGTATCTTTCATGTGGTTTTCTCTGAAGCCAAAAAGAAGGGGCCGGCCACCTGCCGGCCCCCGGGGAACACCGGTTACCGGAACCGGTAGGCCAGCTGCGCGCCAATCTCCCGCCCGATCGGACTGTAGGTCCAGTAGAAATACGGGTAGTCGGCGTAGCTGTCGTCACGCGGATGGATCTTGTCGAACACGTTGTTGACGAACAGGGTCAGCGACATCTTGTCGGTGATCTTCTTCGACACGTTCGCATTCCACAGCAGGTAGGGGGCGATGCGGCGCTCGAGGTCGTAGCTGGGGATGGAGCCCATGCGCGAGCCATAGACATTCGCGCCCCAGTCGCCGCGATCCCAGTTCACCGACAGGTTGGCGCGGCTGCGCGCGTTCCAGTTGTACGAACGGTTGTCGCGGTCGTACAGCACGCCGTCCTCGGCGTACTGGGTGAACTCGTAGCTGAGCGTGTGCGACCAGCCAAGCAGGAAGTTGAAGCGGCCCAGGCGATCGGTGTCCCAGCGGTAGCGGACGGTGGCGTCGATGCCGGTGGTCTTCTCGGTGGCGGTGTTGATCGGGCCGACCGTCAGCAGGGTGACCGCGGTGCCGTCAGGATCGGTTGGCGAGGGCCGGCGCTGGACGAAATCCAGCGCGGTCTGGCACAGCAGCGAGTTGGTGTCGACCGGATTGCCGCTGCGATCCACGCCCAGCCGGCAGTCGGCTTCGCGCTTGAGCACATAGCCGTTGGATAGATCGTTGACGCCCTGGTCGAGCTGGATGCTGTAGTAGTCGGCCTGCACCGACAGGCCGTCCAGGATGTCCCACACGAAACCGGCGGTCCACGACTTGGAGGTCTCTTCCTCCAGCAGGCGATTGCCGCGCCGCCCGCCCTCGGTGTAGTAGTAGTAGTCGGTGTTGCTGTTGTCGCGGCAGGCCGTCGCCAGCACGTCGTTGTTGTTCTCGGCGCGGCAGCGGTACTCGTCGAAGATCTGGATGTAGTAGCCCGAAGGCTCGGCGAACACGTAGTGCATGTCCGGCGCGCGGAAGCTGGTGGCGTAGCTGCCGCGCAGCAGCAGGCCGTCGGTGGGCCGCCATTCCAGGCCGGCGTTCCAGGTCACCGCGCCATCCACCTCGGTGATGTCGTCGTACTTGTCGTAGCGCGCGGCCAGTTGCGCCTTCAGGGTGCTGAAGATCGGCACGCTGAACTCCACGCCCAACGCGTAGCGATCGCGCGCGCCGCGGCCGCCGGTGTCGTTCCAGTTGTAGGCTTCCTCGGCGGGATCGGCATTGGGCAGGGTGCGCGGATCCGCCACCAGCCTGTACTTCTGCGAGCCCCATTCCAGCACCGAGGCCATCCCCACCGGGCCGGCGGGCAGTTCGAACAGATCGCCGCTCAGGGTGGCCTGGAACTGGCTGGCCTCGGAATAGCCGCGCGGGCGGATGGTCGCCGACATCGCGGCGAACTGCGCGGGCGTCAGCGGGGTGGTGAAGCGTTCGTAGTCCAGCCGGTAGGCCGGGTAATAGTCGTAGACCGGATCGTTGCCAAGGCGCGGGCCGAGGAAGTAGTCGGCGACCTTGCTGGCGATCAGGCGCGGGGTGCGGGTGTCGGTTTCGTACTCGGCGTGGCTGTAGGACAGTTCATAGTCGAAGCGGTTGTCGAACACGCTGCCGCGGATGCCGGTGGTGACGCTCCACGACTCCTCGTCGTTGTCGGTCATCAGGCCGCCGCGTCCGGTTTCCTCGGACTGGAACACCCGCAGCGCATCCATCAGCGCGCCGCGGCCGACGTCGTAGTAGTAGTAGCCGGTGTCCTCGTTGTAGGGCGACCACCACTGGGTACCGGTGGAGTAGCGCGCCTTGGACTTCCACCACATCGCGTCCATGAACAGCTGGGTGCTCTCGCCGATGTCGAACGCGCCGGACCCGTACAGCGAGAGATTGTCGTCGGAACTGCGGATGGTCGAGTCGGCCAGGCGGTCGTACTGCGCGCAGCGGCTGCCGGAAGCGGTGGTGTAGACCACGCTGTGGCCGAAGAAGCGATCGCAGGCGCTGGCGATGTCGTTGACGTAGCCGGGCGCGTCGAAGTCGTACAGGTACAGGTTCGCCCACGGCGTGCGGCCGCTGGCGATCGGACTGTCCCGCATCGAATCCATGAAGTCGCGCTGGCGGGTGAAGATGGCCTCGCGGTTCATGTACTCCAGCGCGTAGGTCAGGGTCCAGCGGTCGCCGGACTTGCCGCCGACGATCTGCAGGTTGCCGGTATCGCCGCCGCCGCGGGTGGTGGTGCTGCCATACAGCTTGGCCTCCAGCCCTTCGTAGTTCTTCTTGGTGACGATGTTCATCACGCCGGCGACCGCGTCGGAACCGTAGATCGCCGAGGCGCCGCCGGACAGCACTTCGATGCGCTCGACCGCGCTGCTGGGAATCGCGCCCAGGTTGATGAAGTTGCTCTGGCCGCCATAGGGCAGCGGGTATTCGGCGACCCGGCGACCGTTGATCAGCACCAGCGAGCGGCCCGGGCCCAGCCCGCGCAGATTGATGATGTTGGCGTTGGGCGCGAAGATTGACTGGCTGGCCAGGGTCGATTCGTTGACCACCGTGCCATTGGCCTGGGTGAGCGTGTTGAGGGCGTCGAAGACGGTCTTGAAGCCCTGCCTCTCGATGTCGTCGGCGGTGATGACGGTAACCGGCGCGGGCCCCTCGACCTCGGCGCGCTTGATGCGCGATCCGGTGACCGTCACCTGCTCCAGGGTCTTGGCGGGCTTGTCCGTTGTTCCATCGGACGAAGCCTTGTCTTCTTCGACGTCCGCCTGCTGGGCGAACGAAAGCTGCGGCGTGGCGGCCACCAGGGCCAGCAACAGGGCGTTGTACAGCAGGCTGGAACGTGGACGCGTGGAACGGTGTTTCATGCGATCTCCCCAGTGGACATGAAAACGCGGCGACCGTCCTTCCTGCCCCTGCCAGGAAACGGGCCTCGTGCTTTTTCATATTGGGAGCGCGATCGCGGGTGGTTCTAGGCATCCATGCCCGCGCGCCGTGCGGAAATTCGCACAACGACGCGGCGCCCGCGCATTCAGGCGAGAGCGACGGTGCGCGTGCGTTCGTTGCGCGGGGATCGGCCCAGCGCGCGATAGTCGCGGGGGGTCATGCCCACCGTGGCCTTGAACTGGCGGGTGAAGGCACTCTGGTCGGCGAAGCCGCAGGCCTGGCCGATGCTGGCGATGCTGTCGTCGTCCTGCAGCAGGCGCATCGCGGTCTCGATCCGCAGCTTGGTCAGCAACTGCTGCGGGGTGAGCTGGAAGACCCGGCGGAAATGCCGCTCCAGCTGGGCGACCGACAGGCCGGCCAGTTCCGCCAGCGCGGTGACGCGGACGTTCTCGCCGTGGTGTGCCTGCATGTATTCCACCACCTTCATCAGTCGCGGGAAGGTCGAGTGGCGGTTGTCCGGTTGGCCGAGATCGCGCGAGATGCCGATGACGCCGATGATTTCGCCCCGCTGCACCACCGGCCGTTTGAAGGTCAGCGCCCAGCCCGGCATGCGGTTGGGAAACAGGTGGACTTCCAACTGGTTCTCGATGGTTTCGCCGCGCAGTACCCGCAGATCCTGCTGCTGGTAGCTGTCGCCGAACCGCTGCGGGAACACTTCCACCGTGGTCTTGCCAAGCACGTCGCCGCGCTGCTTGCGGCCGAGCCGGCGCATCAGGGTGAGGTTGCAGTGGGTATACCGCCCCTGGGTGTCCTTGATGAAGAACACCACATCCGGCAGGGCGTCGTAGAGCACCTGCAACTCCTGTGACGGAATATCGATGTCGACTGGCATGGGACGTGGACTCCGTGGGACGGGGTGATGCGGAACCACCACGCGCAATCGCGATGCGCGGGGTTCCAGGGAAAGCGTGCACCTTGCATCGCGTGCCGATGGCCGCGCGTTCGTCGCCATGCTGCGGCATTCGTCATCCGCCGCGATGGCCCGCCCGCGCCGCGTGCCGCGGGCCCGAATCGCGCGGCCCGCCGTGCCCCCTCTTCGCGAAGCACCATAGCAGTGATTCGCGCGCATGCGCCAATGACTTACGGCATGCGGGGAATGCTGCGCCGCACCGTGGACAGGCGCGCGCATCATGCCGAATTCCGCACCGCCCCGGGACATTGCCGGCTATCCGCCCCGGCGGCCGGATGAAAGCATGGCGGGATGCACACACTCGACGTCATCGACTCCCATACCGCCGGCGAACCCACCCGCGTGGTCATCGCCGGTTTCCCGGATCTGGGTGGCGGCAATCCCGCCGCGCAGCTGCAACGGTTCCGCCGCGATTTCGATCATTGGCGCAGCGCCATTGTCTGCGAGCCGCGCGGATCGGACACCGTGGTGGGCGCGCTGCTGTTGCCGCCGACCGAACCGGATGCGGCGGCGGGCGTGATCTTCTTCAACAACGTCGGCTACCTGGGCATGTGCGGGCACGGCACCATCGGTCTGGTGCGAACCCTGCACGCGATGGGACGGCTGGGGCCGGGCCAGCATCGGTTGCAGACCCCGGTGGGCACGGTCGGCGTCGAACTGCATGGCGATGGCCGTGTGTCGGTGGACAATGTGGAGAGCTACCGGCTCGAAGCGGGGGTGGCGGTGGATGTGCCCGGGCATGGCCGCGTGACCGGCGACATCGCCTGGGGCGGCAACTGGTTCTTCATCACCGCACGGACGCCGGTGCCGCTGCTGCTGCGCCACCAGCGCGAGCTGACCGCCTATACCGAGGCGATCGGCAACGCGCTGCGCGCCGCCGGAATCACCGGTGCCGACGGCGCCGACATCGATCACATCGAGGTCAACGCGCCGGCCGCCGACGGCAGCGGCGTGCTGGCCAACTTCGTGCTGTGCCCGGGCCTGGCCTACGATCGCTCGCCCTGCGGCACCGGCACCAGCGCCAAGATGGCGTGCCTGGCCGCGGACGGCAAACTCGCCGAGGGCGAGACCTGGATCCAGCAGGGCATCCTGGGCACATGCTTCGAAGGCCGTTACCTGCACGGAACGCGCGGCATCCTGCCACGCATCACCGGGCAGGCGCACATCACCGCGAAGGCGCAACTGTGCATCGACGATGCGGATCCGTTCGCCTGGGGCATCGGCGCCACGGGTGAAGCGGCGCGGTGAACACGTCCGGTCTTGGCACGCCCGGTCCGAGCACGCCTGGTCTGAACATGCTCGCTCCGAACACGTTCGATCTGATCGTCGTCGGCGGCGGCATGGTGGGGGTGGCCTGCGCCGATGTGGCCTGCGCCGAAGGCCTGAAGGTCGCGCTGGTGGAACCGGGACCGATGGGCGGTGGCGCGACGGCCGCCGCGATGGGGCACCTGGTCGCGCTGGACGAGGATCCGGCGGAACTCGCGCTGGCGGCGTATTCGCTGGCGCTGTGGGAACAATTTCCGGATCCGCGCGCCGCGGAGTTCAGTCGCTGCGGCACGATCTGGGTGGCGCGCGACGACGCCGAGATGGCGCGGGTGCCGCCGAAGATCGCGCGCCTGGCCGCCGCCGGCATCCAGGCCGAGTCCCTGGATGCGAAACAGCTGCGAGAACTGGAACCGCAGCTGGTGCCCGGATTGGCGGGCGGAATGCGGGTGACGCGCGAGGCCGTGGTCTATCCGCCGCGCGCGGCGCGCTGCCTGGTCGAGCGTGCCTGCTCGCGCGGCCTGCGGCTGTTCGCCGGCCGCCGGGTCGACGCGCTGCAGGACGGCGGCGCGCTGCTCGATGACGGCACCCGCCTGCGCGGGCCGGTCCTGCTGGCGACCGGCTGCGCATTGCCGGCGCTGCTGCCCGGCCTGCCGGTGCGTCCGCGCAAGGGCCAACTGGTCATCACCGATCGCCATCCCGGGCTGGTGCATCACCAGTTGCTGGAACTGGGCTATGCGGATTCCGCCCACGGCAATGCCTCCAGCAGCGTCGCCTTCAACGTGCAGCCGCGGCCCACCGGGCAACTGCTGATCGGATCGTCGCGCGAAGAAGGCGCGATCGATGGCGAGGTGTCCGGCCCCCTGCTCCGGCGCATGCTGGCGCGCACCCTCGATTACCTGCCGGCACTGGGCTCGCTGAGCGCGATCCGGGTATGGACCGGATTCCGCCCGGCCACGCCGGACGGGCGCCCGTACCTGGGCGCGGTGCCGGACACGCGGGATCGCTGGGTGGCGGCCGGGCACGAGGGACTGGGCATCACCACCGCGTTGGGCAGCGCACGCCTGCTGATGGATCTGTTCCTGGGCCGCGAGCCCGCCATCGACCCCGCGCCGTATTCGCCCGCCAGGAGATTGGCGTGAGCGCGACGGTCCGGCTGGAGGTCAACGGACGCGCCGTGGAGGTGCCGGCCGGCAGCAGCGTCGCCGCCGCGATCGCGCAGGCGGGCATCACCGTGTTCCGGCGTTCGGTGACCGGACAGCCGCGCGCGCCGCTGTGCGGCATGGGCGTATGTTTCGAATGCCGCGTACGCATCGACGAACTGGGCCAGCAGCGCGCGTGCATGACGCCCGCGCGCGAGGGCATGCGGGTGGCCACCGATGACTGAGCGCGTGCGCGAACACGATGTGCTGGTGATCGGCGCCGGACCGGCAGGATTGGCGGCGGCGCACGCGGCGCGCAGCCATGGCGTGCGGGTGGGACTGGTGGATGCGCAGGCCAGCGCGGGCGGGCAGGTGTGGCGGCACGCGGTCGGGCAGGCGCCGACACCGGCGGC
>NZ_JANJUE010000413.1 GCF_024710765.1 Pseudoxanthomonas sp. | reverse complement strand
CCGGCCGGCTCGGCATCGCCACGGTGCACCAGGATCTCGCGTTGGTCCCGTCGATGACGGGTCTCGAGAACATCGCGCTGGCGCTGGGCTCCGCCGCGAGCCGCGAGCTCCGTGCCCGCGTGAGGTCCGCGGAGGAGCGTCTCGGCCTGTCGGTAGGGCTCGACAAGCCTGTCGCCGACATGGAGGTCTCGCAGCGACAGCGAATCGAGTTCCTCCGCGCGCTGTGTCAGGAGCCCACCGTCCTCATCCTCGACGAGCCGACGACGTTCCTGCCGCCCACGGCCATCGAGCCGTTCCTCCGGCGGGTCCGCGACCTGGCAGACGGCAGCCTCGCAGTCCTTCTGGTCACCCACCGGCTCGACGAGGCGCGGGCCATCGCGGACGTCGTAACAGTCATGCGGGCCGGCCGTGTTGTCGCACGCTTCGATCGCAAGGCCTTGCCTCCCAACGAGGAGCTGGCACTGGCCATCGTCGGCGAGGCGGTGGTCCCGCCGACGACACGCCCGGCGCGCTCGGGCCGGCCCGTGCTTCGCGTCGCCGATCTCGAAGTCAAGGAGGAGGACCATCTCGTGGTCGAGGATGTGTCGCTCGTCCTCAACGAGGGACAGATCCTCGGCGTCGCGGGCGTCGACGGCAACGGGCAGCTCGAGCTGTTGGAGAGCCTGGCAGGGCTTCGGCGGCTGCACGGTGGCGAGATCGAGCTCGACGGCGCGGACGTGACGCGAATGCCCTACAGCCGTCGCTCGCGGGCGGGCATCCAGTTCGTGTCGGGCGAGCGGCGCCGCGACGGGATCGTCCCGAGCTTCACCGTGGAAGAGCATTTCGTCTTCGTGCTCGGGCGCGGGATCGGCGAGCGGGTGCCCGGGATCCTCGCCGAGCATGGTGTTCGGCCTCCTGATCCCGGCGCGGTCGCCGCCCAGCTCTCGGGTGGCAACCAGCAGAAGATGGTTCTCGCCCGTGCGCTTCAGTACCGGTCGAAGGTGCTGCTGCTCGCGTTTCCGACCCAGGGGCTCGACGTCCTGGCGTCGGCCCAGTTGCGTCAGCTGCTCGTCGAGCGCGCGGCCGCTGGCCTCGTGATCGTCATCGCCTCCGGCGATCTGGACGAGCTGCTGTCCATCTCGCACCGCGTCGTCGTCATGAACCGCGGGCGGATCGTCGGCGAGCAGGCGTCGGGAGCCTTCGACCGGTCCGAGCTGGCGGCGTGGTTCACGGCCAGCGATCCACGGGTCGTGGCATGAGCAACGTGCCCACATCCTCCTCGGACACACAGGCCCTGCCTCCCATCGGGTCGCATCCAGATGCCGACCCACCGGATCGCGACGTGAGGCGGCACATCGGCCGCCTCGCACAGTCGTTGTCGCTGGTGGGAGCCATCGGAGTCCAGGTTGCGGCGTTTCTGTTGTCGATGGGGTTGCTCATCGCGCTGCTGGCTGTCCTCGGCTACGACACCCCCACGGTGCTGCGGGCGCTGTGGGACGGTTCGGTGGCGTCGTCGTACGCCCTGAGCCAGTCGCTCAACGAGGCGGTGCCGCTTGCCCTGACCGGGGTCGCCGTCTGGGTCGCCTACCAGGTGGGGCTCTTCAACGTCGGCGCCGATGGGCAGCTCCAGACCGGCGGCGTTCTCACGATCGTCGTCTCGACGGCGATGCCGGGAAGCGCGCCGGCTCTCCTGACGATCGTCCTCGCCCTCATCGCAGGCTCCATCGGCGGTGCGCTGTGGGCATCGATCGCCGGTGCGCTGCGTGCCTATCGCGGAGCGAACGAGCTCATCGCGACGATCATGCTGAACCTGATCGCCATCGAGGTCGTCAACCAGCTGATCGGCGGAGCGCTGCGCTCACCGACCGCTCAGTTCACCCCGCAGACCAAGGACGTGCCGCTCGGCGCCCAGCTCGGCGACGTGATCGAAGGCACCGGCCTCCCGTGGACGACGATCATCGCCGTCGCCG
>NZ_JANJUE010000275.1 GCF_024710765.1 Pseudoxanthomonas sp. | reverse complement strand
ACCAGGGGCTCTCGAATCCGCAGACGCAGGGAATGCTCGACGGCGACTCGGTGATCATCTTCGAGTCGCGCGCACAGCTCGACGCGATGGGTGGCCTCGCCGAGTTCGAACGCCGGCGGAACCGCGCACGCGACATCGGCCTCGAGATGGCCCGCGGATGGGTGCGCGCCGACCCCGACGCCCCCACCGCCCACCTGGCGTTGGCCAACGGCTACTACGCCGCCGAGATGATGGACTCCGCCCTCGCGGTCGTCGAGCGGGCCATCGTCCGTCCGGGCTTCGATACGCCCTCGATGCGCGTCCAGCGCATCACGTTCCGGCTGCTCTCCGACGACCTCGGCGCCTTCGACGAGATGCGGGAGCTCCTGCGCACGACGCCGGCCGCGGAGATGCGTCGCCTGCCGGCTTTTTAACGCATCACCGTCCTGGCGATGGCCCTCAACAGCGCCGCGGCCGTGGGCAACGCCGGCGAGACCGAGCGGATGATCGGTTACTTCGCGCGCGTGGATTCCGTGTTCCCGTTCAGTAGCACGCCCACCCGGGAGGTGCTCGCGTGGTACGCGGCAGGTCTCCGCGGCGGCATCACCGGCAGCTTGGACGCGCGTGCCCGCTGCCTCCTCGCCGAAGGCACGCGCCGCGTCGCCGGCGCGGTGTCGCAGGACATCGCCGCGCAGCTCGCCGCCACCTCGGGCGGCGTGATGTATCTCGGCTATCTCGTCACGCGCGACACGCTGTTCTCCAACGCCATCCGCCGCCTGCCGGGCGGCGCGGCCATCGTGCACTCGGACCTCGACGCACTCGAGGCGCTCACCCGCGGCGACACCGCACGGGCCCGCGAGATCGCCGCGACGTACACGCCCCCGGACTCGCTGCGCCGCGCGCGCTTCGCCTACGCCGGCCTGCGGGCCTACGGACGCGCCGAGGTGCTGGCCGCCGTCGGCAACCTCGACTGGGCCATCCAATACCTCGAGGCCCTCGATCCCAGCCGCTTCAACGCGCAGAGCCTCGGCGAACCGGGATTCGCGGTGTACACGCGGTCCTTCCTCACGCGCGCCTCCCTCTACGAGCGCAACGGCGAGCCCGCCAAGGCCATCGCGGCCTACGAGGAGTACCTGCGCCGCACGACCAACGGTGACACCGCCGTGGAGTCCCTCCGGCGGTCGGCGCGCGAGTCCATCGCACGCCTGCGCGACCGCAGCCGCTGAGCGCCGCCGGACCGCACGGTCATTCCCCCGGCGCCCCGGACTGTACAGATTGCTGACAGTCTGGCCCGTTCTATATTGATGCGCACGGCCCCTCCGTCCTGGTCATGGGCCCAGGCCGGTCCCCCCTCCTGCCCCGCCCCGATGCATCTTCGCCGCGT
>NZ_JANJUE010000132.1 GCF_024710765.1 Pseudoxanthomonas sp. | reverse complement strand
GCCTGGCGCCTGCCGCTGTGGGACGAGTACCAGACCCAGCTGGATTCCACCTTCGCCGACGTCTACAACATCGGCGGCCGCTGGGCCGGCGCGATCACCGCCGGCTGCTTCCTGGCCCGCTTCACCGAAGGCCAGCGCTGGGCGCACCTGGACATCGCCGGCGTGGCCAATGACGAGGGCAAGCGCGGCATGGCCACCGGCCGCCCGGTCGGCCTGCTGACGCAGTGGTTGCTGGACCGGGCCGGGATTTGAGATTCGGGATTCGGGATTCGTGCCAGGCATGAATCCCGAATCCACTGAAGACGCTTTCGCAAATCCCCAATCCCCAATCACGAATCCCAGCCCCGACATGCGCGCCGACTTCTACCTCATCGCCAAGCCCCGGTTCCTGGAGGAGCCGCTGCGGCTGGTATGCGAACTGGCGCGCAAGGCGTACGACGGCAACCACTGGACGCTGATCCTGGCGCGTGATGCCGAACAGGCCGAAGAACTGGACGAGCTGTTGTGGTCGTTCGACGAGGAAGCCTACATCCCGCACCAGATCGCCGGCACCGACGAGGAAGACGATCTGACCCCGGTGCTGATCGCCACGCCGGACATCGATGCGCCGTCGCGGACGCTGGTGATCAACCTGCGTGACGCGGCCTATGCCGGCGCCTGCGACCGCGTGCTGGAAGTGGTGCCCGCCGACCCGGCCGCGCGCGACCCGCTGCGCGAGCGCTGGAAGCAATACAAGGCGCGCGGCTTCGATGTGAACAAGTACGACATGTAGTTGTCGCCGGGATTCGGGATTGGGGATTGGAGATGCCGTTGGATGCATCCCGTCGCCATCACGAATCCCCAATCCCCAATCCCGAATCCCGTCCCAAATGACCGACCTCGCCTCCAGCTACGATCCCAACACCTTCGAATCCCGCCTGTACGCCGAGTGGGAAAGCGCCGGGTACTTCAAGCCGCGCGGCGAGGGCCAGCCGTACACGATCCTGCTGCCGCCGCCGAACGTCACCGGCACCCTGCACATGGGCCACGCGTTCCAGCAGACGATCATGGACGCGCTGACCCGCTACCACCGCATGCGCGGCTTCGACACGCTGTGGCAGGTCGGCACCGATCACGCCGGCATCGCCACCGAAATGGTGGTGG
The DNA here is from genome assembly GCF_024710765.1 of Pseudoxanthomonas sp. Taxonomy (GTDB): domain Bacteria; phylum Pseudomonadota; class Gammaproteobacteria; order Xanthomonadales; family Xanthomonadaceae; genus Pseudoxanthomonas_A. The sequence continues at coordinate 14,024 of NZ_JANJUE010000132.1, read as the reverse complement.
CGCGCAACCTGAGCCAGGAGAACCTGACCCGTGACGGGCTCGGGCGCGAAGGCTTCATCGGCAAGGTCTGGGAGTGGAAGGCCGAATCCGGCGACATGATCGAGCGGCAGATGCGTCGCCTGGGCACCTCCGGTGACTGGTCGCGCAGCACCTTCACCATGGATCCGGAACCGTCGCGCGCGGTGATCGAGGCCTTCGTGCGCTGGCACGAGGAAGGCCTGATCTACCGCGGCCAGCGCCTGGTGAACTGGGATCCCGTGCTGAAGACGGCGATTTCGGACCTGGAAGTGGAGAACGTCGAGGAAGACGGCTTCCTGTGGTCGATCGCCTATCCGCTCGCCGACGGCAGCGGCCACCTGACCGTGGCGACCACCCGCCCGGAAACCATGCTCGGCGACGTCGCGGTGATGGTGCATCCGGAAGACGAGCGCTACGCGCATCTGATCGGGAAAAGCGTGAAGCTGCCGCTGACCGATCGCGAGATTCCGGTCATCGCCGACGACTACGTCGATCGCGAATTCGGCACCGGCGTGGTCAAGGTGACCCCGGCGCACGATTTCAACGATTACCAGGTCGGCGTGCGCCACTCGCTGCCGCTGATCAACCTGTTCACTCCCGTCGCAGCCATCAACGACAACGCTCCGGAGAAGTATCGCGGACTGGATCGCTACGAGGCGCGCAAGGCGGTGCTGGCGGATCTGGAGGAAGCCGGCCTGCTGGTGGAGACCAAGCCGCACAAGCTGCAGGTGCCGCGCGGAGATCGCACCGGCCAGGTGATCGAGCCCTACCTGACCGACCAGTGGTTCGTGAAGATGGACGGGCTGGCCCGCCGCGGCCTGGAACTGGTCGAGAACGGCAGCGTGAAATTCGTGCCGCCGAACTGGATCAACACCTACCGCCACTGGATGGAGAACATCCAGGACTGGTGCATCAGCCGCCAACTCTGGTGGGGCCATCGCATCCCGGCCTGGTTCGACGCCGAAGGCCGTTGCTACGTCGGCCGCGACGAGGCCGAGGCGCGCGCGAAGCACGGCCTGTCCGCCGACGTTGCGCTGACCCAGGACAGCGACGTGCTGGAAACCTGGTTCTCCTCGCAGCTGTGGCCGTTCAGCACCCTGGGTTGGCCGGATCCGCAGGCCATGGCCGCGCGCGGCTACGATCGCTACCTGCCCTCGTCGGTGCTGGTCACCGGCTTCGACATCATCTTCTTCTGGGTCGCCCGCATGATCATGGCGACCGATCATTTCACCGGCCAAGTGCCCTTCAAGGACGTCTACATCACCGGCCTGATCCGCGACAAGGACGGCCAGAAGATGTCCAAGTCCAAGGGCAACGTGCTGGATCCGCTCGACATCATCGACGGCATCTCGCTGGAGGACCTGGTCGCCAAGCGCACCCGCGGACTGATGCAGCCGAAGATGGCCGAGAAAATCGAAAAGGCCACCCGCAAGGAATTCCCGGACGGCATCGCCCAGCACGGCGCCGACGCGCTGCGCTTCACCATTGCCGCGCTGGCCACCCACGGCCGCGACATCAAGTTCGACCTCGGCCGCGCCGAGGGCTACAAGAATTTCTGCAACAAGCTGTGGAACGCCAGCCGCTTCGTGCTGATGAACACGGCCGCCTTCTCCCTTCCCCCGCAAGCGCGGGAGACCACCTCTTCTTCCCTTCCCCCGCAAGCGGGGGAGACCATCTCTTCTTCCCTTCCCCCGCAAGCGGGGGAGACCATCTCTTCTTCCCTTCCCCCGCAAGCGGGGGAAGGTGCCCGAAGGGCGGGTGGGGGCAGCCCGGCAACCAGGGGCAGCGCAGTCCTCACCCCCGCCACCGACGCCGAGAAGTGGATCCTCGCGCGCCTGGCCAAGGTCACCGCCGAAACCGAAACCCACTTCGCCAACTACCGCTTCGATCTGCTGGCGCAGGCGCTGTACGAATTCGCCTGGAACGAGTTCTGCGACTGGTTCGTCGAACTGGCCAAGCCGGCGCTCAATGGCGACGACGCGATCGCCGCGACGAGCACCCGCCACACCCTGCTGCACGTACTGGAAGCACTGCTGCGCCTGCTGCATCCGCTGATCCCGTTCGTCACCGAGGAACTTTGGCAACAGGTGGCGCCGCGCCTGGGCATCACCGACGCGACCCTCTCGCTGCGCGCCTATCCGACGGCCGCGGATTTCGCCGGCCAGGGTTTCGGTGTCGCCGAAGCCGACGTGGAATGGCTCAAGACCATGGTCTCGGCGCTGCGTCGCGTGCGCAGCGAGCTCAACGTCGCGCCGTCGCGCAGCGTGCGCCTGCTGCTGCAGGGCGGCACCGGGCAGGATCGGGCGCGGGTGGAGCGGCATGCGCCCTCGTTGTCGTTCCTGCTGAAGCTGGAGGCCATCGAATGGCTGCCCGCCGAAGCGACGGCGCCCGCATCCGCCGCTGCCGTGGTCGGCGAACTGAAGCTGCTGGTGCCGCTGGAAGGACTGGTCGACCTGGACGCCGAGCGTAGCCGGCTGGACAAGGAAATCAAACGCGTCGAAGGCGAGATCGGCAAGTGCAACGGCAAGCTGGGCAACGCCACCTTCGTGCAGAACGCCCCTGCGGCGGTGGTCGAACAGGAACGCCAGCGCCTGGCCGAGTGGACCCATCAGCTCACCGCCCTGCGCGAGCAGCGCGCCAAGCTGTAAGCCACCCAAGGCGGGCGCAGGCCCACCCTACAGCGACGGCATCTTCTCGATGTCGTCGGCGACCAGTTCGATCGCCATCACCAGCGCGTCCTCGCGGCCGTCACGCGCGGGGTAGTAGCGCGGCCGACGGCCAATCTCGTTGAATCCCTCGCTGTGGTACAGCCGGATCGCGCCAAGGTTGGACGGACGCACCTCCAGGAACACCCGCCCGGCACGCAGGTCGCGCGCCTGTTTCACCAGCGCGCGCAGCAGGTGGCGGCCCAGGCCACGCCCCTGTCGTTCGGGCGTCACGCAGACGTTGAGGATGTGCGCTTCGTCGGCCGCGATGCTGATCAGGCCATAGCCGATCACCAGGCCATGTTCGACCATCACCCAGGCCGGATAACCCGCCTTCAGGCAGTCGCGGAAAATGCCGCGGGTCCAGGGGAACGGGTAGGCACGCTGTTCGATCGCCATCACCGCGTCGAGATCACCATCGCGCATCGGCCGCAATGAAGCCGAAGGGACGGCGTTGGTGGACTCGACGCTGACCGCGCTCATGGCGTGGACGGTCTGCGCAACGCCCGCAGCCGCGGCCACAAGGCGCGCTTGGCGGCCGGATTGCCCCGCAGTTCGGAGGAAGCCGGCCACTGCGCGAAGATTTCCGCGGCCCCTTCCGCGTTCGGATTGCAACCCGACGCCCGGATCAGGGCGAAATGCAGGCGATCCGGCAGCCGCGAGGCCGGACGCGAACGCGGCGCCGGCACGCGCGGGGGCTCGGCGGCCGGCGTGGAATCAAGGGTGGGTGCGACCCGGGCCGCTGCGGGTGCGCGACGCGGTTCCTGGGTCGGATGCCCGTCCGGGGAAGGCGGGGAGTTCGCCGCGGGCACGGCCGTGGCGGAACGCGCCGGGTTCTCCGCCGGCTCCGCGTCGGCGGGAGCAGGCTGCCCCGTCACCCATACCGTATAGCCCAGTGCCGCCAGCCAGCCCTGCTGCTCGGGCGACCAGGGCGTATCGTGTCCGGCCAGGCTCACGTCCGCGCCTCGCCGCGGCGCGCCCGCTGCCACAGCCAGTAACCCGGTCCGGACAGCGCGTAGACCACGCCCACCGCGAACAGCACCCGCGGCAGATCGATGAACAGGATCGCGATGACCACCGCGACCAGGAACAGGCCCACGAACGGCACGCGGTCGGCGCGGGCGCCGCCTTCGCCACTGCCCTTGAAGCTCCAGAAGCGAATCCGGCTGACCATCAGCAGCGCCGCCAGGATGGTGACCGCCAGCGCCACGTAACGCAGTTCGTCGCCGTTCCAGCCCAGGCTGCCGTCGGCGAACGCCCACACGAAGGACATCATCAGTCCCGCCGCCGCGGGACTGGCCAGACCGACGAACCAGCGCTTGTCGACGGTGCCGACCTGGGTGTTGAAACGCGCCAGCCGAAGGGCCGCGCAGGCGGCATACAGGAACGCCACCGCCCAGCCCACCCGGCCCATCGCCGCGCTGTCCAGCTTCAGCGCCGACAACGACCAGTGGTACATCACCAGTGCCGGCGCCAAGCCGAAGCTGACCAGATCGGCAAGCGAGTCGTACTGCACGCCGAAAGCGCTGCTGGTGCCGGTCAACCGGGCGACCCGGCCGTCGATGCCATCCATCAGGCCTGCCACGAACACCGCGATGGCGGCATTGACGAACTGCCCGTCGGCCGCGGCGATGATCGCGTAGAAGCCCGCGAACAGCCCGGCGGTGGTGAACAGGTTCGGCAGCAGGTAGATGCCGCGGGAGCGCGGCGGCGGCTTGATTTCGTCCATGCGTCCCAGTTTAGCCCAAGCCCCCCCGCCTCCGGCTTGCCAGGCCGGCGGGGGGATGCTGCAATCCGGTTCCTGCCGTTTCCGCCTGGAGCCGACCGTGCGCGCAATGCCCCGACTGTCTACCGGCCTGCTGCTGGCGTTGGCCGTGGCCAGCCTGCCCTGCCTCGCCACCCCGGTCTACCAGTGGAAGGACGCCAAGGGCGTGACCCACTACTCGGACAAGCCGCCGACAGGCGAGCAGTACCAGGACCGCCACATCGCGCCACGCGGGGAACCGATTCCCCAGACCGACGCAGCCGCAGGCAAGTCGGTCGAACACCCGCAGTGCGCCACCGCCCGCAGGAATCTGGAAGTCCTGCGCAATAGCGGGCCCGTCGCGCAGGCTGGCGCGGATGGCAAGCCGGGCCAGGCGATGGACGACACCCAGCGGGCCAATCAGCTCGCGCTGGCGCAGGCGGCCGAAAAGGCATACTGCGCACCGCCCACCAACTGAGCCTCCCGCCGCACGCCGGTGGAACCACCCGATCCATGACGATCAGGCCATGCCGCCGCGGCGCGGGCACCGGCTGCGCAAGGCTGGCAGAATAGACGGCTCAATCCCCCGAACGACCGAATCTCGATGCGCCTGTCGCAATTCCATCTTCGCACCGCCAAGGAAACCCCCGCCGACGCCGAACTGGTCAGCCACCAGCTGATGCTGCGCGCCGGCATGATCCGCAAGCTGGCCGCCGGCCTGTATACCTGGTCCCCGCTGGGCCTGCGGGTGCTGCGCAAGGTGGAAACCGTGGTCCGCGAGGAAATGAACCGCGCCGGCGCGATTGAAATGGTGATGCCGACCATCCAGCCGCGCGAGCTGTGGGACGAGAGCGGGCGTTGGGACAAGTTCGGCGACCAGTTGCTCAAGCTCAAGGATCGCAAGGAGCAGGAGTTCTGCTACAGCCCCACCGCCGAAGAGGCGGTCACCGAGTTCGCGCGGCAGGAACTGAACAGCTACAAGCAGCTGCCGGTGAACTTCTACCAGATCCAGACCAAGTTCCGTGACGAGATCCGGCCGCGCTTCGGAGTGATGCGCGCGCGCGAATTCATCATGAAGGACGCCTACTCGTTCCACCTGACCGACGAGGATCTGGTGCGCGAGTACCGCAACATGCACGCGGCGTACACGCGCATCTTCACCCGCCTGGGCCTGGATTTCCGCGCGGTGCAGGCCGACAGCGGCGCCATCGGCGGCGACGCCTCGCAGGAATTCCACGTGCTGGCCGAATCCGGCGAGGACGCGCTCGCGTTTTCCACCGGCTCGGACTACGCGGCCAACGTCGAAGCCGCGCAGGCCGCCGCGCCGGGCCCCCGTCCCGCGGCGGCGGAAGACCTGCGCAAGGTCGCCACCCCCACCCAGAAGACCTGCGAAGACGTCGCCGCGCTGATGGGCATTGCGCTCGATCGCACGGTCAAGTCGGTCGCGCTGATGACCGAGGGTGGTTTCGTCCTCGCACTGGTACGCGGTGATCATGCGGTCAACGAGATCAAGCTGGCGAAAATCGCCGGCATGGCCGACTACCGCTTGGCCAGCGAAGCGGAAATCCTTGCCCACCTGGGCAGCGAGCCGGGCTTCCTCGGCCCGATCAATCCACGCCAGGCGATCCGCGTCATCGCCGATCGCGACGTCGCGGCCATGGCCGATTTCGTGGTCGGCGCCAATGAGGCCGGCTTCCACCTTGCCGGTGTCAACTGGGGCCGGGATCTGGCCGAACCGGAAACCGTCGCCGACATCCGCAACGTCGTCGCCGGCGAGACCGCCGCCGATGGCGGCCAGATCCGGCTGGCGCGCGGCATCGAGGTCGGCCACGTATTCCAGCTGGGCCGCAAGTACAGCGAGGCCATGCAGTTCACCGTGCTGGACGAGAACGGCAAGGCCGCGACCCCGGCGATGGGCTGCTACGGCATCGGCGTCACCCGCATCGTCGCGGCGGCGATCGAACAGAACCACGACGCCAACGGCATCGTCTGGCCGGCGCCGATGGCGCCTTGGTCGGTGGCGGTCTGCGTGATCAATCCGAAGAACGATCCGGCGGTGGCGCAGGCGGCGAATGAGTTGCTGGCGGAACTGATCGGCGATGGCGTCGATGCGGTCCTCGATGATCGCGGTCTGCGCCCCGGCGCGATGTTCGCCGACATCGAACTGATCGGCATTCCGCATCGCGTGGTCGTGTCCGAGCGCGGCCTGGCCGCCGGCACCTATGAATATCGCTTCCGCAAGGCCAGCGAAGCGGAAAATCTCGACAAATCCGAACTGATCCGCCGCCTCGCCGGCTAATCGATAATCCGGATGACATTCGGAGTGGATATATGTCGATTCATTGACATTATCCGCTCCGATTTGTTTATTGAAAGCCGCATGGCCTAAGATGCAACTCCCGCCATGGACAGGTGATATTCCCTTTCCATACTTCCGGAGAACTCGATGTCGATTGATTTGCGCGGCCTGTCGGCCAAAGAACTGGGCACCTTGATCGAAAAGGCACGCCAACAGCAGACGAAGCTGGCCAAGCGCACCCCCATTGCGACCATTCGCAGCAAGATCACCAAGTTCGCCAAGGCCGAGGGCTACACGATCGAGGAACTGTTCGGTGCTCCGGGCAAGGCACCCGCCGCACGTGGCCGCAAGGCCGCCGCCAAGTCCGCATCGCGTGCCGGGCGCAAGCTCGGCAAGGTGGCGCCGAAGTACCGCAATCCGGCCAATCCCAAGGAAACCTGGACCGGCCGCGGCAAGCAGCCGCGCTGGCTGGCCGCGGCGACCGCCAAGGGCAAGAAAGTCGAAGACTTCCTGATCAAGAAGAAGTAACCGCTTCGCGAACGGAGCACAAGAAAAACGCCACGGATGCACATCCGTGGCGTTTTTCGTCGAGGACGGCGAAACCGCGGCGGGCCCGGGGCCGCCAGGCGTTCCCGTGGGCGCTCAGAGATTCTTGCGCGCCGAAACCACCAGGTTGCCGAACAGCAGGCCCGCGATCAGCGCCATCACGATGTTGGTCACGCCCAGCACGGCGGACTGACCGACGCCCACATCCTGCTGCTGGACCAGCGTCATCAGTCCGCGCAGGCTGGCGCTGCCGGGCACCAGCATCAGGATGCCGGGGACACGGATCAGCGCACCGGGACGGTTGGCCCAGCGCGCGAAGGCATTGCCCGCCGCGGTGAGCACCAATGCCGACAAGAAAATGCCCACCGGCGCGCCCCAGGCCTCGCCCGCGAAACGGGAGATGCCATAGCCGGCGAACGCCGCGGCCATCACCCACGGATAATCGCGCTTGTGCGCCTTGAACAGCACCGCGAAGGCATAGGCCGCCAGCACCATCGACGACCATTCCACCCACTCCGGCTGCGGCCGCGACGCGCGCACCTCCGGGTACAGGCCCACCAGTTCGGCCAAGGTGATTGCGATGAGGCTGCCGACGGTCAGTTTGAGAATCGTCGCCATCGCGCCGGCGAAGCGCGCCACGCCGGACACCAGGTGCTGGCTGGTCAGCTCGTTGACCGAGTTGGTCAGCGCCATGCCCGGCAGCAACACGATCAGTGAAGCGATGATGACCGTGTTGAGGTTCAGCGGCGCGATGAAGTTGGCGATCAGGATCGCGACGAAACCGGCCAGCAGCGCGGACAGCGCGTCGCTGGCCTCCTTCATCTGCGGTCGCCGCGCGATCGCGTGCCCGAGCAGGCCGATCAGCAGTCCGATCAATCCAGCCGTGGCGATGTCCAGCCACGGCAGCCGCCACAGGCCGGCCACCGCGCCTGAAGCCAGGCCGGAGGCCAATACCTGCATCGCCCGCCAGCGCGCGCTGGGCTTGCGGTCCAGCGAGCGCAGCGCGGTATGTCCTTCGGCCAGGCTCATGCGCCCGGCCACCACGTCCTCGGCAATCCGGTCCGCCTCGCTCAGCTTGTGCAGGTCGTTCTCGCCCGGCGCCAGCCGGATTACCCGGGTGGTGTCACTCGCGCCCAATGGCCGCGATGGATCGTTGAAGCTCAGGATCAGCCCGGTCGGGTTCGACCAGGGTTCGCAATCCAGTCCAAGCCGTTGCGACAGTGCCGCTACCGCCGCTTCCAGGCGCTGGGCGGTGGTGCCGTAGCTGTGCAGGCGGCTGGCGATCTCGCAGACGAAGGCGATGCGCTGGGCGTAGGTGGCGGAGGCCGAGTTTTCTGTCATTTCGCAAACATTGGACCCGGCATCACCGGGTAAGGGGCCTGAAGAGTATTGCGTAAACTGATCGCGGTCGGCGCAGCATAAAGGTGGACGTTGAGTATTGGTATCGGCGAGGCGCTTGCCTTGGGCAGCGCGGCCGCCTGGGCGGTCGGCGTGATCCTGGCGCGCCAGTTGGGCGCGACCCTGCCGCCATTGGCGCTCAACCTGATGAAGAACGGCCTGGTCCTGGCCCTGCTGGCGCCGGTGGTGCTGTTCCTGCATGCCGGGCATTGGCCACAGATGCCAACGCGCGACATCGCCCTAGTGCTGGCCAGCGGCGTGCTCGGCATCGCCATCGCCGACACCCTGTATTTCCGCGCACTCAACGAACTGGGCGCCGGTCGCATGGGCGTCATCGGCAATCTCTACAGCCCGCTGGTGCTGGTGATGGGTTTCCTGTGGCTGGACGAACGCCTGGGCGCGCGGCAATGGCTGGGCTTCGGCCTGGTCGGGCTGGGCGTGCTGCTGGTCAGCCGGCCGCCCAGCGAGTGGCGGACACAGCCGGCCCACACGTTGCGCGGCGTGCTGATCGGCATGGCGGCGATTGCCCTGATGGCGATCGCCATCGTCATGGTCAAGCGGATCCTGGAAGAACAACCCCTGCTCTGGATCACCCTGCTCCGCCTGGCCGGCGCGGTCGGCGGCCTGCTGCTGATCGCCGCGTGGCCCGCCATGCGGCGCCATCGCGCCTTCGACGCGCGGCGGGTGCCGTGGCACCGCCTGATCCTCGCCGCGCTGATCGGCCAGGGCCTGTCGATGGTGTTCTGGCTCGGCGGCTACAAGTACACCTCGGCCTCGGTCGCGGCCATCCTCAACGAATCGGCGTCGGTGTTCCTGGTCATCCTGGCGGCCCTGTGGCTGCGCGAACCGCTGGGTCGGCGCGGCGTGGTGGGCGTCCTGCTTACGTTCAGCGGCATAGCCTGTATGCTGCTGGGCCGAGCGACGCCATGACCCGAACCGACGCACGCCCGCAATTCCAATCCGACCCCTCCGAACCCTCTCGGGTGCGGCTGGCGGGCGATTGGACGCTCAGCACCGCCCTGGTGGTGGCCGAACGCCTGCGCGAAGTGCCCGAGGGCGTGACCGAACTGGATGCCACCGGCATCGCCCGCATCGACTCGGCCGGCGTGCTGCAACTGCTGCGCTTCGCCAGCCGGCGCAACCTGTCGCCGGACGCGCTGCTGTTCCGCCAGGATCACCAGGCACTGGTATCCACCATCGAGGACGTGGCCGACGACCGCCCGCCGCGCAAGCGCGACTACGGTTTCCTGGCCGCGCTGTCGCGCCTGGGCGAGCGGGTCACCGAATACGGCCAGGAGATCATCGCCCTGCTCAGCTTCACCGGCGAGAACCTGGTCAAGCTGCTGCGGATGGTGAAGGAGCCGCGCCGCTTCCGCGCCATCGCCACCGTCTCGCACATGGAGCAGGTGGGGCTGGACGCGGTACCGCTGGTCATCCTGCTGTCCTACATGGTGGGCGCGGTGATCGCCTTCCTCGGCTCGACCGTGCTGCGCGATTTCGGTGCCGAGATCTTCGTCGTCGAACTGGTCAGCATCGCCTTCCTGCGCGAGTTCGCCGTACTGATGACCGCGATCGTGCTGGCCGGCCGCACCGCCTCGGCCTTCACCGCCCAGATCGGCGCGATGAAGAGCCGCGAGGAAATCGACGCCATCCGCACCCTCGGCCTGGACCCGGTGGATCTGCTGGTGATTCCGCGCCTGGTCGCGCTGCTGGTGACCCTGCCGCTGCTGACCTTCATCTCGATGATGGCGGGACTGGCCGGCGGCGTCACCGTCGGCGCCTTCGATCTGGGCATCCCCCCGCAGATGTACCTGGCCCGCATGCACGACACCATGGAGGTGCGGCATTTCCTGGTCGGGCTGTCCAAGGCGCCGATCTTCGCGCTAGTGATCGGCCTGATCGGCTGCCTGCAGGGCCTGCAGGTGACAGGCACCGCGCAGTCGGTCGGCGAGCGCACCACCTCCAGCGTGGTGCAGACGATCTCGCTGGTCATCATCATCGACGCGCTGGCCGCGTTGTGGTTCATGCACATGGGCTGGTAGGCGATGGGCACAGGTGACGACAACGCGATCATCCGGGTCCGCGGGCTGGTCAACCGGTTCGGCGAGCAGGTCGTGCACGATGGCCTGGACCTGGACGTGCGGCGCGGCGAAATCCTCGGCGTGGTCGGCGGCTCGGGCACCGGCAAGTCGGTGCTGATGCGGGCCATCCTCGGCCTGCGCCAACCGCAGGCGGGCAGCATCCACGTGCTCGACACCGATGCGCTGTCGGAAGACCCGCAGGCCCGCCTGCATATCGAGCGCAACACCGGCGTGCTGTTCCAGGACGGCGCCCTGTTCTCCTCGCTGACCGTGGGCGAGAACGTACAGGTGCCGCTGAAGGAGCACCACGGCGAACTGCCGGACAGCTGGCGCTACGAGCTGGCGCTGCTGAAGATCAAACTGGCCGGCCTGCCGGCCGACGCGCTCAACAAACTGCCGGCGCAGTTGTCCGGCGGCATGCGCAAGCGCGCCGGCCTGGCCCGCGCGTTGGCGCTGGATCCGCCGCTGCTGTTCCTGGACGAACCGACCGCCGGCCTGGATCCGATCGGTGCCGCCGCCTTCGACCGCCTGATCAAGACCCTGCAGGAAGCCCTCGGCCTGACGGTGTTCCTCATCACCCATGATCTGGACACCCTGTACGCTATCTGCGACCGGGTCGCGGTGCTGGCCGATCGCAAGGTCGTGATCACCGCGCCGCTGGCGGAAGTGGAACGCTTCGACCATCCCTGGGTCCAGGAGTATTTCCACGGGCCCCGGGCCAGGGCCGCCCGCGGCGAGCCCGAACAAGAGGAAGTCTGAAACATGGAAACCCGAGCCAACTACGTCCTCATCGGTGCGTTCACCCTGGTCACCGCGATGGCCCTGCTGCTGTTCGGCCTGTGGGCGGCGAAGTACTCCTCCGAACGCACCTGGCAGCAGTACCAGATCGTGTTCCGCGAAGCGGTCACCGGCCTGTCGGTCGGCAGCCCCGTGCAGTACAACGGCATCGCGGTGGGCTCCATCACCAAGCTGTCGCTGGCGCCCAATGATCCGCGCCAGGTGGTGGCGCTCATCCGGGTGGAATCCTCCACCCCGATCAAGACCGACACCCGCGCCAAGCTGGCCATCACCAGCCTGACCGGCCCCACCATCATCCAGCTCAGCGGCGGCACCCCGCAGGCGCCCGCGCTGACCTCGGTGGACAAGCGCGAGGCGCCGCTGATCCAGACCGCGCCCTCGGCGCTGCAGAACATCACCGACACCGCCAACCGCATCGTCGAGCGCCTGGACGAAGTGCTGAGCGACAAGAACGTCGCCAGCATCGCCGCCACCCTGCAGAACCTGGAGAACATCAGCGGCTCGCTGGCCAATCGCGACGAAGGCCTGCAATCGCTGATCGTCAGCGCGCGCGATGCGGCGCAGAAACTCGATACCACCCTCACCACCACCAACGGCGCCATCGAACGCATCGACCAGAACCTGGTGCGGCAATTGCCGCCGCTGCTGACCAAGCTTGACGCCACTCTCGCCAAACTGGATTCCGCTGCCGGCAACGCCGACGCCATCCTTGGCGAGAACCGCGCCGCCATCAACAGCTTCGCCAACGACGGCCTGGGCCAGTTGGGCCCGACCCTGACCGAACTGCGCGGCCTGGTCCGCGACCTGCGCCGGGTCAGCGATCGGCTGGAAGGCAATCCCACCCGCTACCTGCTCGGCCGCGACGCACCCAAGGAGTTCGAACCCAAATGAAGGCGCTGCGCATTCCCCTCATCCTGTCGCTGGCCGCGCTGGCCGGCTGCTCCTCGATCCTGGGCAGCGGCCCGCGCGAACCGACCACCATCTATGCGCCGGAAGTGCGCGTGGCGGCCGATCCGGCCTGGCCCACGGTCGCCTGGTCGCTGGTCATCGCCAAACCCACCGCCGCGCGCGTGGTCGACAGCCCGCGCATCTCGGTGCGGCCGACGCCGGGCGAACTGCAGGTCTACAAGGGCGCATCGTGGTCGCAGCCGGCGACTGAACTGCTGCAGGACGCGGTCCAGCGGACGCTGGAGGATTCCGGCCGGATTCCCGCGGTTTCCAGCGCCGACGCCGGCATCCTTGGCGACTATCGCCTGGTGATGGACGTGCGCCGGTTCGAGGCCGACTACGCCGGGCAGGCCGCACCGGCGGCCACCCTCGAGGTCAATGCCAAGCTGGTCCAGAACCGCAGCCAGCGCGTGGTCGCCTCGCGCACCTTCCTGCAGGCCCGTCCGGCCGGCTCCACCGATATCGCCCAGGTAGCCACCGCGTTCGAACAGGCACTGTCCGCGTTGACGGGTGACGTGGCCGGCTGGGTGCTCACCAGCGGCCAGGCCGACGCCAGCCGGCCCTGATCCGCAAACGGTGGCGCGAGGCCGCGCCACCGCTCTGCAACCCGGGAATCAACGGGAACCGGAAACCGGCCGGATCCAGCGGAAAGTCAAGTTGATGCGCTCACCGACCGGTCGCGCGGTGCGCGGCAGCGCGTGCCGGTAGTGCATCTGGGTCTGCCCGGCCATCAGCAGCAGGCTGCCATGCGGCAGGTCCAGCGCCAGCCGCGCCTTGGGCCGTCCCCGGTGCTTCAACAGGAACCGCCGGGTCGCCCCCAGGCTGATCGAGGCAATCATCGGTGCATCACCCAGTTCCGGCTCGTCGTCGCTGTGCCAGCCCATCGCGTCGCGCCCGTTCCGGTAGCGGTTGGCCAGCACGCTGTTGAACGGCGTGCCCAGCGTGTGCCGCAGGCGTTCAGCCACCCGTTTCAATGACGGATGCCAGGAATGCGGCTCGAACAACGCGCCCGAATAGCGATAGCGCGCCTCCGGATCGCCCATCCAGCAACTCAGCCGCGGGGAATCCACCTCGCGGCCGAACAGGCGGATGCGATGCACTTCCCACGGCACCCCGGCCAACAGGTCGGCGAACAGGGCATCGGCCTCTTCCGGTTCCAGCCATTGCGGCCACAGCCGCAGCTGCGCATCGGGCAGGTCGATCATTCCATCCGGCAACAGCGACAGGGGTATGGTCATTGCGCGCCATGCTCGCGGATTTGCCCCACCCCGCGCAAACCCCGAAAATAGCCGCAGCCTAACGCCACGAGGAAGCCCAGCCATGTCCGAAGCCGAACGCGATGTCATGGAGTACGACGTCGTCACCGTCGGTGCCGGTCCCGCGGGCCTGGCCTTCGCGATCCGCCTGAAGCAGCTGAACCCGGACATCTCGGTCTGCGTGATCGAGAAGGCCAGCACGGTCGGCGCGCAGATCCTGTCCGGCGCCGT
>NZ_JANJUE010000273.1 GCF_024710765.1 Pseudoxanthomonas sp. | reverse complement strand
GCCTCTTCCGGCGGAACCGCCATCGGGAAACTCTCCGATGTGATCCGCGCCGTGTCGACCGTGATGCGCCGCGCCTCGACGAGCGCGGCGTCGTAGTCCTCGTCGGCGCGGGCCAGCTGCCACTTCAGCGCCTGCGGCAGCTCGGTCTCCTGGCCCCGCGTCAGCTCAAGCACGTCACCCTCGCGGGTGGCCACCAGGTGATCTGGATCGATGGTCGCGACCGACGCCCGGCCGCGCATTTTGAGCCGAATCACGCCCTCGGTCTCCACGGCGTCGAAGCCGAAGTGGCGCGACAGCGTGGTGATCGAGGCGCGCGGGCTTTCGAGCGCGCCGATGGCGTAGCCCTCGATCGCGCCCCAGAGGCCGGAGACGTCGATCCTGTCCTCTGGCATCCCGGCGCGCAGGCAGAGATGGCGGACAAGCGCGGCCAGCGATACAGCCCCGAGGCGGCCGGTCAGCCAGTGCCCGAGCCGCCAGTTCGGTCCGTCCGTCCAGACGTCGGTCAGCTCGGGGAAGAACGGATATGGCCGTGCGTCCCACGTCCAGGCGGCGGATTCGGAAACGTGCACCATCCGGTCGCCGTAGATCGACGACACCGGGTTGTTCACCCCATCGCTCCAGAACAAATAGGTCGCCTCGAGATAGGCGCGCTGGATGGCGTCGTCGCGCCAGCCCCGCGAGAAATGCGGCACGAAGCTCTCGGAAGACTTCGGGTCGAAGAAAACGTTCGGCTGGTTGGTGCCGCGGTCGATAGCCGGGCAGCCGAGTTCGGTGAAGCGGATGGGCTTCAGCTCCGGCACCCAAACAGTCGAAGTAGCGCTCTCCACTCCGCCGGGGCGGTCGTAATGCGGGTTCGACCACCAGCTGCGCAGATCCTTGTAGCGGAAGACCCACGGCTTGCTGGCGGCACCATCGGTGATAGGGGTGCGCACCTGCGCCGAGCGGTCCGTCGCGCTGGCATAGAACCAGTCGAAGCCTTCGCCGCCCGCGATGTTCCCCTGCAGATAGGCGCGATCGTAGATCGCGGGCCAGCCCTCGGCCGCGTCGAGATGCTCGAAGCCATCACGCCAGTCGGACAACGGCATGTAGTTGTCGA
>NZ_JANJUE010000331.1 GCF_024710765.1 Pseudoxanthomonas sp. | reverse complement strand
CCCGCCGCAAAATCTCCCCAGTGGGGAGATTTTAGGACCGAACGCTCGGAGAGCTATGCTCGCAGGGCACGAACACTCGATCTACTCAGTCCGCGCCGCAGGCACGGTCAAATCGGTCCAGTGGACTGATTTGAGGTGGCTAGGCCCGAAGGGCTGGGCGAGGCCAGCCGGGGCGTCCGGTCGGCGCCACAAACCCTTGGGGATTGTGCGCCCAAGGCCACACTGCCGGGGAAAGGATATAGCGGCATCGTCCCCGGCTGTGAACAAGGGTAAGGACACGGCGGCCCGCCATCTTCCGGCCCCAAACCCCGGGGCAAGAACAGGCATGTTCCGAATCCTCTCCAGTCTTGCGCTTCTTGCCGTTCTTTTTACCTCCCCGGTCTTTGCCTCTGCGGTCCTGGCCGAGGAGGCCGGGACCGGACCGGCAGCGGCCGAGGCCCTGGCGGCCCAGAACCTGGCCATCGCCACCAGCGTTCAGGACCAGTTGCTGGCGTGCTGGTCGCTGCCATCCGGCTATGCCGACAAGCGTATTTCGGTGGGTCTCGCTTTCTTTGGCGACGGAACCCTGGATGGCGATCCCTATCTCGAACTCGGCAGTATCCGCACGGCCGGACAATATCCGGCGCTGATGCAGTCCATAGTCGATGCCATCCTCGCCTGCCTTCCCTTCAAGGGGCTGGAAGAACTCGGCGCCCTGCCGGGCGAACGCTTTGACATCACGGTGCATTTCCAGAGCTGATTCCACAGCTAGGGTGCGACGAGAAGCCCTGCTGGCCTTGCCAATCCGTTATGAAACTGTAAACGTCCCAGCCCCGGCCGGATGCCGGATTTGCCGTCGCGTATGCCCAGGAAGATGAACTCGATGAAAGTCACGCTCGAACGCAATCATCTGCTCAAGTCGCTGAGCCATGTGCATCGGGTGGTTGAACGCCGCAATACCTACCCCATCCTGGCCAATGTGCTGTTCAAGGCCAGCGACGATCGCGTCGAACTGCGCGCCACCGACCTCGATATCGAGGTGACCGAAAGCGTGCCGGCCATGGTCTCGACGCCCGGCTCGACCACCGTGCCGGCCCATACGCTCTACGAAATCGTCCGCAAACTTTCCGACGGCGCCGAAGTGCGTCTCGAAACCGACGGCGGCGAGAACATGGTTCTCACCTCGGGCCGCTCGCGCTTCAACCTCGCCTGCCTCTCACCCGACAGTTTCCCGGATCTCAAGTCCGGCGCCTTTGCCCATGAATTCGACATATCGGCCGCCTCGCTGCGCGAGCTGATCGAGCGCACCCAGTTCGCCATCTCCAACGAGGAGACGCGCTACTATCTCAACGGCATCTATTTCCACGCCGTGGAAAGCTCGGCCGCCGGATCTCTGTTCCGCGCTGTCGCTACCGACGGCCATCGCATGGCCCGCGCCGAGATCGCGGCGCCGGCCGGCGCCCAGGGCATGAGCGGCATCATTGTGCCGAAAAAGACCGTGGGCGAAGTCCAGAAGCTGCTCGATGGCGTCGATGGCGACGTGCATGTCGAGGTCAGCGACACCAAGATCCGCTTCACCGTCGGCCCGGTCGTGCTGCTCTCAAAACTCATCGAAGGCACCTTCCCCGACTATGACCGGGTGACGCCCAAGAACAATGACAAGCAGATGCTGGTCGACAAGGCCGGCTTTGCCATTGCCGTCGATCGCGTCTCGACCATTGCCTCCGATCGCGGCGGCAAGGCGGTGAAACTCTCGGCCAGGGATGGGCTGCTCGAACTCTCGGTGACCAATCCCGACCACGGCACGGCGTCCGAGGAAGTGGCGGTGGATTTCGACACCGACGGCTTCGAGATCGGCTTCAATGCAAGGTACCTGCTCGACATCATCACCCAGATCCGCTCGGAAAGCGCCGTATTCCTGTTCAACGACGCCAATTCGCCGACTTTGGTGAAGGAAGAAGGCGAATCCAGCGCGCTCTACGTGCTGATGCCGATGCGGGTCTAGGCGGCGTCCCGCAGGGGAAATCGCTCCAGTGGAGCGATTTGAGCTGACTAGGCCCGGAGCGCTATGCGCGCAGGGCCCGGATGCGCCGCTTGCGCTATCCCTTTTCTTGTCTAGCCGAAAGGGCCCCACCCCCCCCCCG
>NZ_JANJUE010000330.1 GCF_024710765.1 Pseudoxanthomonas sp. | reverse complement strand
CGCCCGTGCTCGCTCTCGATCTCGGCGCGCTCGGCCATGAGCTTGACCACGATGGCCGTACTGCTCATGGCCAGCGTGCCGGCCAGCGCCAGCGCCGTCTGCCAGCCCACGTCCCACACGCCGCCGAGCAGGGACGCCAGTGCCAGCGTGCCGCCAAAGGCGGCGGTCATGGTCAGCACCACCTGCAGCAGGCCCAGGCCGACCACCTGGCGACGCATGGCGCGCAGCTTGGGCAGGCTGAACTCCAAGCCGATGGCGAACATCAGGAACACCACGCCAAACTCTCCCAGATGGCGCACGCTTTCTGAGTTCTGTGCCAGTGCCAGCGCATGCGGGCCGATCAGCACACCGGCCGCCAGGTAGCCGAGCATCGGGGGGAGTTTGAGGCTGCGACAGGCCACAACCCCGAGCACTGCGGCCAGCAGATACAGCAAGGTCAGGGCAAGAGAAGACATATGGCAATGCTATCCGAGGTCCGATCGCCCCTGGCCGATAGAATCGCCGCATGCATGTTGCCACCGGCGCCCAGCGCCCTTTTGACGCCGAGCAGGCCCTGCGCCTGGCCCGGGAAACCTTCGACATCGAAGCCGCTGCGCTGCGTGCGCTCGGCCAGCGGGTGGACAGCCGCTTCGCCCAGGTTGTGCAGCAAATGCTGCAGACCCAGGGCCGCGTCGTGGTCATGGGCATGGGGAAAAGCGGGCATATCGGCCGCAAGATCGCCGCCACGCTGGCTTCCACCGGCACCCCGGCCCTGTTCGTGCACCCGGCCGAGGCCAGCCACGGCGATCTGGGCATGGTGACGGCCCAGGATCTGGTGCTGGCCATCTCCAACAGTGGTGAGAGTGCCGAGCTCACCGCCATTCTCCCGGTGCTGCACCGCCTGGGCGTGCCCTTGATCGCCCTTACCGGCAACCTGCAGTCCTCGCTGGCGCAGCATGCCGACTGGGTGCTGGACTGCAGCGTCGAGCGCGAGGCCTGCCCGCTGAACCTGGCCCCGACGACCAGCACCACGGCGCAACTCGCGCTGGGCGACGCGCTGGCCGTGGCGCTGCTCGATGCACGAGGCTTTCGCGCCGAGGACTTTGCCCGCTCGCACCCGGGCGGAGCGCTCGGACGCAAGCTGCTCACCCATGTGAGTGACGTGATGCGTACCGGAGCCCAGGTGCCGCAGGTGTCTCCCGACGCAGGCTTTGGCACGCTGATGCGCGAGATGAGCGCCAAGGGCCTGGGCGCCTCGGCCGTGGTCGACGGCCAGGGCCGCGTGCTCGGCATCTTCACCGATGGCGACCTGCGCCGTCGCATCGAGGCCGGCGCCGA
>NZ_JANJUE010000035.1 GCF_024710765.1 Pseudoxanthomonas sp. | reverse complement strand
GGATGGCGGCTTCATGTCGCCACGCGGTCGCATGGTGGCCGACGAGCGCACGAATACGCTCATGATCAGTGATATTCCGAAGAAGGTCGCGCAGATGCGCGAACTCATCCGGGTGATCGACCGTCCGGTGGATCAGGTGGTGATCGAGGCCCGGGTGGTTATTGCGACTGAAAGCTTCTCGCGCGAGCTGGGTTCGCGATTTGGCATCAACGGCGCCTCCGGCAAGGACGGCGACCGTAGCACCTTGGGCTATGGCGGCAACGCTGACGCTTCGGCTGCCACGGCGCTCTCGCGTTCGAACGCCTTGATGGACGGTGAGAATGGATTCACCGTGACCCGCGAGATGATGACCAACCTTGCCGTGAATAATCCGGCTGGCGCCGTCGCATTGTCCATTCTCAACGCGGGGTATCTGCTGGACGTCGAGTTGTCCGCCATGCAACAGGAAGGCCGCGGCGAAGTCATTTCCAACCCGCGCATCGTCACCGCCAACCAGCGCGAGGCCGTGATCAGCCAAGGCCAGGAGGTGGGCTACGTCACCATCTCGCCGCAGCAGGGGGGCAATTCGATTCCGATCCCCAACGTGCAGTTCAAGGACGTGCTGCTGGAGATGAAGGTCATCCCCACCATCACCAACGACGGTCGCGTATTCCTGAACATGGACGTCAAGAAGGATGAGATCGACGGCTTCATCAACACGTCCATCGGCGATGTGCCGCAGATCAGCAAGCGCGCGATCAATACGGCAGTGCTGGTCGATGATGGGCAGACGGTGGTGATCGGCGGAGTGTACGAGTTCCGCGACCGCAACGATGTCTCCAAGGTGCCATTCCTGGGCGACATTCCCTTCCTGGGCAATCTGTTCAAGAAGAAGGGACGCAGCAAGGAAAAGGCCGAGTTGCTGATCTTCGTGACCCCGAAGGTGCTGCGTGTGGCTACCCAAGCTGCCGCTATTCAGCGGAGCCCTTAATGGCTGTCTATTAAGGTTCTAAGAAAATTTTGGAGAGGCGAGGGAAATCCTCGCCTCTTTTTTTTGGGCCTGAGAAAGCGGCATGAAGCTCTGACCAACTATTCCAACTATTTGCGTCAAGTTTCATTTTGAAATGAATTGTGACGCTCTCCAAGTCAATCGAGATTAGTGACTTGC
This sequence comes from Pseudoxanthomonas sp., assembly GCF_024710765.1. GTDB lineage: Bacteria > Pseudomonadota > Gammaproteobacteria > Xanthomonadales > Xanthomonadaceae > Pseudoxanthomonas_A. The sequence goes on along the minus strand of NZ_JANJUE010000035.1, from coordinate 11,064 downwards.
AAACTGATTCCGCCCTATAGGGAACGAGCACGGATTTTTATGGGGCGACGGTGGAGTCAGTCTTGCATCAATGCAGGAATGTCAGGTGAAGAGCGGCGGCGACGTACTCGATTGATTGAAAGTGCGTTTGTTCAACGTCGCCTGAGAAGGAATGGTTGGCTAAAGGAGCAAATCAATGGGGTATCGATACAGTGGGTTTCTGGGACTGGCACTTTTTCATCTTCTCCTGATGGTTGTGCCAAATGTTTCGTCTGCACAGAATGTTATTTGTAGAGAAAAATCGTCTGTGCCGGAAGGCTACGTCATAACCTCGGTGGTGCAGAAACCGTCATGTGTGACGGGCTATGGAGCAACAATAGAATTGCCGGTTGACAATTTGATGGTCTGCGCGCACTCGCCCATTCCGAAGCCTTTTGTCGTGACGGGAGGAACCGATGGCTACGACACGACAACCTGTCGAGGGGTCGGAAGACTTTCGATACGCGCAGTTTCGGACAATATGATGGTTTGCAGTAACTCGCCCATCCCGCCTGGCTATGGTGTTACCTATTTTACGAGCGAAAGGCAAAGCTGTCTGATAGGAAGGAAGCTTTTGAACAGGCTCCAAGACGGAATGTCGATCTGCTCTCTTATGACATCAATCCCATCACCCTATGTCGTGACATGGGTCGGAACAGGCTTGAACTGTGGAAATTCACATCAGACATACAGAATAAATACGATTCGGGACGGTATGAGTGTTTGTTCGCAGTCCACCATCCATCCCGACTATGTTATTACTCTGGCAATGCAAGGTGGGGCATGTGGAGCTGGTAAGACTTACACCATCAATCAAGCCCATGACGGCATCTATGTGTGTGACAACAGTCCGATCCCGCCTTCCTACGTTGTGACATGGCGAGGTGTTTATGCGAGCTGTGGTCAATTGAAGTCATATAGACTCAATGTAGTCAGCAATGGGATGGAGGCGTGCAGCGGAAAACCGGTGCCGAGTGGATACGTAATCACCAACATCACCAGCAATGCATCCGATTGCCTGCTGACCGATCGGTATAAATTGGAAGTTCCATATGAAGGCATGGTGGCTTGTGCGAACTCCCCCATTCCTGCCGGCTGGAAGAAGGACGGGACTGTGAGCATCTATTACTGCAGCCGATTCCAGGGCATTCGACTCAGCAAGAGTTAGCGGAAACGCTGCTGAACAGGACGGTTGTGCACGGCTGAATCCGAGCCAAGCAGGTTAGCCTCAAATATGAAGCGCCATTGCGCGAGATGGGGCAGAATTCAGGCCTGTTTGACTTGCAAAGGCGGGCGGCGTGGAACATCGAGAGGGTCAGGCGAATCCGGGCGTCAGCGCTGATCGCCTGCATATGGCCTTTGCCGAATTGCGGCAGGACCTGGCCGACACCATCGTCGGCCAGGCCGCGCTGATCGAGCGCCTGCTGATCGCATTGCTGGCGGATGGACACCTGCTGGTGGAGGGGGCGCCCGGACTGGCCAAGACCACGGCGGTGCGTGCCCTGGCCAGCCGGCTGGAGGCCGATTTCGCCCGCGTCCAGTTCACCCCGGACCTGCTGCCCGCCGATCTGACCGGCACCGAAGTCTGGCGTCCCCAGGACGGACGCTTCGAATTCCAGCCCGGTCCGATCTTCCATCCGCTGCTGCTGGCCGACGAGATCAATCGCGCGCCGGCCAAGGTGCAGTCGGCCTTGCTCGAGGCCATGGGCGAACGCCAGGTCACGGTCGGGCGGCATACCTATCCGCTGCCGGCGCTGTTCCTGGTGATGGCCACCCAGAACCCGATCGAACAGGAGGGCACTTTCCCGTTGCCCGAGGCGCAGCTGGATCGCTTCTTGATGCACGTGCGCATCGGTTATCCCGAAGCCTCGGCGGAAGCGGAGATCCTGCGCCTGGCCCGCGAACGGGCACGCGAAACCCTGCAGCCGATCGCGGCCACGGTGACCCGGATGCCGCAGGAAGACGTGTTCGCCGCGCGCAAGGCCGTGCTTGATCTGCACGTCGCCCCGCAACTGGAGCGATATCTGATTGAACTGGTGCTGGCATCGCGCGATGCCGGTCGCTACGACGCGGCGCTGGCCCGGCGCATCGCCTGGGGCGCGAGCCCGCGCGGTTCGATTGCGCTGGAACGCTGCGCGCGTGCGCGGGCCTGGCTGGCCGGGCGCGACTACGTGACCCCGGAGGACGTCCGTGCAATTGCGCCGGACGTGCTGCGCCATCGCGTGCTGCCGAGCTATGAGGCCACCGCCGAGGGCTGGGATGGCGATCGCCTGGTCGCAGCCTTGCTCGACGTCGTGCCGCTGCCCTGAGGAGAACCGGGATGGCGACGAGCGCCGACGGCATCGCCCCGACCCTGGCCGAACTGGTGGCGCTGCGCGCGACCGCGCAGCGGCGGAAACCCGCGCGCCAGGGACGGCACTCCATCGCCGGGCCCGCCGCCTCGAACCTGCGTGGGCGTGGCATGGAGTACGCCGAATCCCGCGAATATGTTCCGGGAGACGACGTACGCCATATCGACTGGCGATTGACCGCCCGCAGCGGGCGGACCCATACCAAGCTGTTCCAGGCCGAACGCGAGCGGCTGACGCTGATCGTGGCCGACACCTCGCCACGGCTCTATTTCGGAACCCGCGTGCGTTTCAAGTCGACCCAGGCCGCACGCGCCGGCGCGGTGGCCGCCTGGAGCGCGATACGCGATGGCGACCGTGTCGCCGCCTTGCGCGGCACCGCGACCGAACCGCCGGTGCCGCCGGCTTCCGGCACGCGCGGCGCACTGCGGGTACTCGACGCGCTGGTGCGCTGGTACGCGCGTCCGCCGGCGGATGACCAGGGCCTGGCGTTCGCGCTGGATCACGCCGTGCGCCTGTTGCGTCCCGGCTCGCGGCTGATCGTGCTCGCCGATCCGGACAGCATCGCGGCGATTCCCGAAAGCGACTGGTCGCGCTGGGCCGCTCACCACGAGATCAGCGTGCTGTTGCTGTTCGATGCGCTGGAGGCCGAGCCGCCGAATGCCGCGCTGCCTTTCCAGGTGGGCGGCCAACGGGTGCAACTGGATCTGGCCGATGCCGCGCAGCGCCAGCGCTGGGGCCAGTTGTTCTCCGAGCCGTTGCAAGCCGCCGTGCGCAACCTGCCCAGGCGCGGGGTGCGCGCCTACGCGCTGCGTGGCGACGCCCCGAGCGAGTCCTGGTTGCCGGTGGGCGGCATGACGCCGCAGGTGGCCTGATGAAGCCGGCCGAACTGGTCCTGCGCGATGTCCACCTGCCCGCGGCACCGGCCTGGTGGCCGCTCGCGCCCGGCTGGTGGGTGCTGGCGGGCGCGCTCGCGTTGCTGGCGCTGTTCCTGCTCGTGTCCCTGTGGCGCCGCCGCCATCGCCGGCGGCAATGGGAACGTTGGTTCGACCAGGCCGGGAAGGGATTGGCGCCTGCCGCCCAGGTGGCGGCGATGTCGGAACTGCTGCGGCGCGCGGCCCGTCGGGTGGAACCGCGGGCCGACCGCCTGCAGGGCCAGGATTGGCTCGTGTTCCTCGATGGCGGAACAACCACCGCGTTCTCGCAGGGCGACGGTCAACTGTTGCTGGACGGAGGCTATCGTCTGCGGGTTGACGCCGATGCGGTGGCGCGCCTGCATGGCCTGGCGCGCACGCGCTTCCTGCAGCTGATGATGGCGGGGCGCCGATGATCGGCGACTGGCCATGGCTGCAGGCCTTGCGTGACATGTACGCGGGATTCGCGTGGCCGTGGATGTGGCTGGCTTTTCCGTTGCCGTGGCTGACCCGCTGGCTGCTGCCGCCGAACCGCGGCACCTCGGCGGCGCTGCGCGTTCCCTATGGCGGGCAACTGCGGACCATCGCTTCGGTCCACGGATTCCGGGGGCGCCGCCGGGTGGCTGCGCTCGCGTGGCTGGCCTGGTTCCTGTTGTGTGCGGCCGCGGCGCGACCGCAGACCTTCGGTGAAGCGGTGACCCCGCCGCACGCCGGCCGCGATCTGATGCTGGCCGTCGACCTGTCCGGCAGCATGAGCGAGGCCGACATGGCGCTGGGCGGCAGCGTGGTGGATCGGCTGACCGCGGCGAAGGCGGTACTCGCCGATTTCCTCGATCGCCGCAGCGGGGATCGCGTCGGCTTGCTGGTGTTCGGCCAGCGCGCCTACGCGCTGACGCCCTTGACCCTGGATCTGCAGAGCGTGCGCGAACAGTTGCGCGACAGCGTGGTGGGGCTGGCAGGCCGGGAAACCGCGCTTGGCGATGCGATCGGGCTGGCGGTCAAGCGGCTGTCGGCACGTGAAAAAGGCCAGCGCGTGCTGATCCTGCTGACCGACGGAGTGAACACCGCCGGCATGCTGGAACCACTGAAGGCTGCCGAGCTCGCCGCGCAGGCGCGCGTACGCGTGCACACGATTGCATTCGGCGGCAGTGGCATGACCTCGTTCTTCGGCATGGCGGTGCCGCTGCCCGGCACGGGGGGCGAAGAGATCGACGAGGCCACCTTGCGCCGCATCGCCGACATGACCGGCGGCCGGTCCTTCCGTGCCCGCGACATCGAGCAACTGGCCAGCATCTATGCGGAGCTGGATCGGCTGGAGCCCGTCGCGCAGCCGGGTGAACAGGTGCGGCCACGCGTCGAACGCTATGCACTGCCGCTGCTGCTGGCGTTGGGAGTCGGTCTGCTCGGTCTCGCGCTGCCACGGAGGCCTTCATGAGCGCATGGCTGGCATCGCTGCATTTCCTGCGTCCACACGCGCTGTGGCTGTTACTGCTGTTGCCGTTGATCGCCTGGGGATGGCAACTGCGCCGGCGCCGCTCCAACGTCTGGCGGCAGGCGGTGGATCCGCACCTGCTGCCGCATTTGCTTGCCACGACAGTGCGTGCCGGATGGCGAGGCTTGGCGCTGCTGCTCGCCGGTTATGTGCTGGCGGTGCTGGCCCTTGCCGGGCCGAGCTGGCGACAGGGCGATCAACCGCTGTGGGAACAACGCGCGCCGCTGGTCATCGCACTGGATCTGTCCAGCGCGAGCCAGGCTGCCGATCTCCCGCCGTCGCGCCTGCTGCAGGCGCGCGGCAAGCTGGCCACGCTGCTGCGGCAGCGCCAGGGTGGACAGGTTGCCCTGGTCGCGTTCGCCGGGGATGCCTTCACCGTGGCGCCGTTGACCGAAGACGCGGGCAATGTCGCCCTGTTCCTTGACGCGTTGGCCCCGGACATCATGCCGACGGACGGGCAGCGGGTGGATCGCGCCATCGCCTGGTCGGCCAGGCTGCTGAAGCAGGCGGGTTTTCGCGAAGGCGAGATCCTGCTGATGGGCGACCATGCCGATGCCGCCGCGCTGGAAGCGGCGTCACAGGCCGCGAAACAGGGGTACCGCGTTTCCGCGCTGGGCCTGGGCAGCGCAGCCGGCGCCGCCTATCGCGCCCGCGAAGGTTCGCTCGGGCGCGCGCGACTGGACGCCGCCTCGCTGGGCAAACTGGCGGCCCGCGGTGGTGGACGTTTCCAGACGCTGTCCCGCGATGAAGGCGATCTGGAGGCGCTCGGCGTGCTGATGCCAGGCAGCCTCGATGCCCGCGAAGCATCGGGTGGACGCGGCAGGGACTGGCTGGATGAAGGCTATTGGTTGTTGCCGCCGCTGATGCTGCTGGCGTTGTTCGCGTTCCGGCGCGGCGCGGCGCTGGTGTTGCTGGGTAGTTGTTCACTGTTGTGGGCGATGCCCTCGCAGGCGGCGGATGGCAGCTGGTGGCGCCGCGCCGATCAGCAGCAGCACGCGCGCATGGAGCAGGGTGTCCAGGCGTACCGCAGCGGAGATTTCGCCGCGGCGGAGCAGGCGTTCGCGGGACAGGACGGTGCCGAAGCCCAATACAACCTGGGCAACGCGCTGGCCAAGCAGGGCAAGTACGACGAAGCCATCGAGGCCTATGACAGGGCACTGCGGCAACAGCCGGGAATGACGGACGCGCTGGCCAACCGGGGTGTGGTCGAGCGCGCCCGCCAGCGCCAGCAGGGGCAGGGACATTCAGGCAAGGATTCGTCCGACCGCGGCGCGGGCAATGCCGGCGGCTCGCCGAACGCATCGCGAGCGGCCGGCAACGCCAGCCCTGCGTCCTCGTCGTCGACGCCCGATGCCCAACCGTCCCCGTCGTCGTCGCAGGCACGTCCCGCGTCTTCGCAATCACAGGCGCAATCGCGGAAGGCGGAACCACCGCCGAATGCTGCCGCCGACGCGAAGACGCAGCAGGCGGCCGATGCCGCCCAGCGCGAGCGCATGCGCCAGGCCCTCGCCGGGCAGCCGCGTGGACAGGCGGATCAGAAGGCGAAAGGGCAGGCGGCCGCCGACGAGACTCCCGAACAGCGCGAGCGGCGGCAGGCCTTGCAGGCTTGGCTGAAGCGGGTGCCGGATGATCCGGGTGGCCTGCTGAAAGCCAAATTCCAGCTGGAACACGAGCGTCGGACGAGGGAAGGGCAATGAAACCGTGGTGGTCGCGCGCGCTGGGCGTGTTCGTGTGGATGGTGCTGGCGTTGGCGCCGGGGATCGCGCTGGCGCAGGTGCAGGCCCGGGTGGACCGCAATCCAATCGATCTCGGCGACTCGGTGGTGCTGAGCATCCAGTCCGGCGGTGCGGCCGCCGCACCGGATCTGGGCCCGCTGATGCAGGATTTCGAATTGCTGGATCAGACCAGTGGGCGTTCGCTGGAGATGGTGAACGGCGTCAGCAGTTCGCGGGTGGTCTACCAGATCACCCTGCAGCCGCGGCGCGATGGCAACCTGGTCATTCCCGCATTGCAGATGGGCCAGCAGCGCACCGCGCCCATCGCGCTGACCGTCCGTCCGGCGCCGCCGGTCGCCACCCGCGCCGGCAACGCCGACGTCTTCCTTGAAACCGAAGTGGACGATGCTTCGCCGTTCGTCCAGCAGAGCGTGGGCGTGGTGCTTCGCCTTTTCTATGGCGTGCCATTGGTCTCCGGCGAACTCGATCTGGATGCGCCGGATGGGGCGATCCTGCAGAAGGTCGGCGATGACGTGCAGGGCAGCCAGCAGATCAATGGCCGCCGCTACAACCTGATCGAGCGCCGCTATCTGCTGGTGCCCGAACGCAGTGGCAGCCTGACCCTGCCCGCGCCGCGTTTCAAGGGCCGGGGCGCGGGTGGCTGGTTCGACGATCTGATGGGCAGCGGACGGCGCGAACTGCGGGTCGCCGGGGCTCCGCGCATGCTCGCCGTGCAGCCGCAACCCGCGGGTGCGCCGCAACCGTGGTTGCCGCTGCGGGATCTGCGCCTGCGCTATGTCGGCGCGCCGACGGCGGCGCGCGTGGGTGAAGCGGCGACCCTGATCGTCGAAGGCGTCGCCCAGGGCGCGACCCAGGCGCAACTGCCGGAAATGCCGACGCCCTCGGTACCGGGTGCGCAGGTGTTCGCGGAGCCGGTCCAGTACGACGAGACCTTCACCGGCGGCACGCCGCAGGTGAAATGGACGCAGCGCTACGCGGTGGTGCCGGACCGGCCGGGGCGCCTGACCGTGGCGGGCCTGGGAATCCCATGGTGGGACGTCGCCGCGGGCACCGCGAAGATGGCCCGGTTGCCGGATCTGCCGTTGCAGGTCGGTGCGGGTGTGCCCGCATCCACGACGGGGGCGGTAGCGCCGGGGCTGGCTTCAACCCAGGCCAGTACCCCGGGAACTCCGGCGGGTGACGCCGGGGAGCGCGGAATCTGGCCATGGCTGGCCGTGGCGTTCGCGGTGCTCTGGCTGATCACCTTGCTGTGGGCGTTGCAGCGGCGGCGCGTCACCGTGCCGGCTTCCGCGCGCCTGGCGGCAGGGCAGGCAGCCGCATCCGCCTGCCATGCGCTGCCGGACCTCAAGCGCGCGCTGGACGCCTGCAGCCTGGACGAGGTCGGCGACGTGTTGCGCGGCATGGCGACGCCGCCGGCCGCCGATTTGGATGAACTCGTGCAGCGCCTGCAGGTGCCCGCGCAACGCGAAGCGGTGGAGCAACTGCGGCGTGCGCGCTGGGCTGGAGGCGATGGCAGCGCGGCGCGCCAGGCCCTGCGCGCGGCCTTCGCCGGGGGCCCGCGCTGGATCGAGGAGGCCGAGCCCCCGCGGGCGCCGTTGCCACCGCTGTATCCGTCGCCGAAGCGGCGCTGACGCAGGCGCACAACGGTCGCGCGGGAGAGGTTTGCTAAGCTGGACGCTTCGTTCCGAAGGCCCGCCACATGACCGAAACCCCGACCGCCGGCAAGAACAAGCTACCGCTGCACTGGAAAATGGCGATCGGTTTCATCGCCGGCCTGGCAATGGGATTGCTGGTGTACATGACGGGGATTGGCCAGTTGACCGCTGCCGGCGCGGGCAGTCCGGCCTGCGTCGCCGGTGCCGCGGATCTGCCCTGGCAATGCACCCCATGGGTGCAGCTGATCACCAGCTACGTGACCGGGCCGATCGGGCAATTGTTCCTCAACCTGATTTTCATGCTGGTGGTGCCGCTGCTGTTTTCGGCGCTGGTGGTCGGCGTGTCCGAGATGGGCGACATCCGGGCGTTCGGCCGGGTTGGTTGGCGCACCCTGGGCTACACCGTGCTGATGTCGTCCATCGCCGTCGTGCTGGGCCTGCTGCTGGTCAACTGGCTGCAGCCGGGCAGCGGCATCGACCGCGATACCGCGCAGCATCTGCTGGCCGAAGGCGCGCAGCGTGCCAGCGCGATTGTCGCCAGCACGCACGAACAGCCGCACGGACTCGACATGCTGCTGTCGATCGTGCCGGACAACGTCATCAAGGCGGCGGCCGACAACACCATCCTGGCGGTGATGTTCTTCGCGCTGATGCTGGGCATCGGCATGGTGCTGACGCCCGGCAAGGCCACCGATACGCTGCGCGAGGGCATCCAGGGCCTGTTCGACGTATCGATGACCCTGATCGGCCTGGTGATCCGGCTGGCCCCGTACGCGGTGTTCTGCTTCATGTTCGACCTGGCCGCCAAGTTCGGCTGGGACCTGCTGTTCAAGCTGGCGAGCTACGTCGGCGTGGTCGTGCTGGCACTGGCCCTGCATCTGTTCGTGGTCTACTCGATCGCGCTGCGCGCCATCGGCGGTTACTCGCCGCGCGCCTTCTTCCGCGGCACCCAGGAAGCGATGGTGCTGGCGTTCTCCACCGCCTCCAGCAACGCCACCCTGCCGACCTCGTTGCGGGTGGCGGAGGAAAAGCTCGGCCTGCCGCCGCGCATTTCGCGTTTCGTGCTGACCGTCGGCGCCACCGCCAACCAGAACGGCACCGCGCTGTTCGAGGGCGTGACGGTGATCTTCCTGGCCCAGTTCTTCGGCGTGGACCTGTCCCTGTTCCAGCAGGTGCTGGTGATGCTGGTCTGCATCCTGGGCGGTATCGGCACGGCTGGCGTACCGTCCGGATCGCTGCCGGTGGTGGCGATGATCTGCGGCATGGTCGGCGTGCCGCCGCAGGGCATCGGCCTGATCCTGGGCGTCAATCATTTCCTCGACATGTGCCGCACCACCCTGAATGTCACCGGCGACATCGCCATTGCCGCGATGGTGTCCAAGGGCGAAACCGAGCGCGGCCACGGCTGATTCCGCCCGCATCGCCGGAACCGCCCACGACGCCCCGCCACTGCGGGGCGTCGGCGTCCCGTACCGGGGGCGCACTGAAGACAGGAAATCCGAGGTGTCCGCAAGTCACTGATTCGACGGAGGATTCGGATCTTTCCGCGGTTTGGCCGTTTCAGTCCGGCCGGTGGTCTATGGGACAATGGGCGGCCCGCATTCCGGCGCGCCACTTCCAAGCCCGATTCCCTCATGACGACGCCTACCCGCCGCCAGCTCGCCAACGCCATCCGCTTCCTCGCCGCCGACGCGGTGGAAACCGCCAAGTCCGGCCATCCCGGCATGCCCATGGGCATGGCCGATATCGCCGAAGTGCTCTGGAACGATTACCTGAGCCACAGCCCGAAGAACCCGCATTGGTTCAACCGCGATCGCTTCATCCTGTCCAACGGCCACGGCTCGATGCTGCAGTACGCGCTGCTGCACCTGAGTGGTTACGACCTGCCGCTGGAGGAGCTCAAGCACTTCCGCCAGTTGCACAGCAAGACCGCCGGCCATCCGGAACGCCATGAAACCCCGGGCGTGGAAACCACCACCGGCCCGCTGGGGCAGGGCTTCGCCAACGCGGTCGGTTTTGCCCTGGCCGAGAAACTGCTGGCCCAGCGCTTCAATCGCCCCGAGTTCGAAATCGTCGATCACCGCACCTGGGTGTTCATGGGCGATGGCTGCCTGATGGAAGGCGTGTCGCACGAGGCCGCTTCGCTGGCCGGCACCTGGGGCCTGAACAAGCTGGTCTGCTTCTGGGACGACAACCACATCTCCATCGACGGCAACACCGATGGCTGGTTCACCGACGACACCCCGGCGCGCTTCGAGGCTTATGGCTGGCAGGTGGTGCGCAACGTCAACGGCCACGATCCGGATGAAATCAAGGCCGCCATCGACACCGCGCTGCAGTCGGAAGACAAGCCGGTGCTGATCTGCTGCCGCACCACGATCGGCTTCGGCTCGCCGAACAAGGCCGGCAAGGAATCCTCGCACGGCGCCCCGCTGGGCAAGGAAGAACTGGAAGCCACCCGCAAGGCGCTGGACTGGCCGTACGGGCCGTTCGAGATCCCGCAGGAAATCTACGACGGCTGGCGCGCCGGCAACTCGGGCCTGGTGCGCGAGGAACAGTGGAACATGCTGTTCGACAAGTACGCCGCGCAGTATCCGGAGCAGGCCGCCGAACTGAGCCGCCGCTCGCACGGCGAACTGCCGGAAGGCTTCCTGGCCGCGGCCGATGCCTTCATTGCCAAGACCCAGGCCGAAGGCCCGGTGATCGCCTCGCGCAAGGCCTCGCAGCTGGCGATCGAGGCGTTCGCGCCGTTGTTGCCGGAGATGATCGGCGGTTCGGCGGATCTGGCGCATTCCAACCTGACCCTGTGGAAGGCCAGCAAGTCGGTCGCCACCGATGACCCGAACGCCAACTACGTTTACTACGGCGTGCGCGAGTTCGGCATGACCGCGATCAGCAACG
>NZ_JANJUE010000311.1 GCF_024710765.1 Pseudoxanthomonas sp. | reverse complement strand
TGCGGGTACGTCATCCTCATGGGCGTGCGGAACATGCGCAGCGGATGGTACGACTGGGGCCTCGGACACGCGGCGTTCCTTCCCGGCTGGGCGCAGTGGGGATGGACCCTGCTCGCCGTGGCGCTGGTGCTACCGCTCATCTACAAACCCGCACAACGGCTCGCCGCCATGCTGTTCGCGTATGTGTCGGCGCGCGCGCTGCCGGCCGCCTTCGCGATCGCAGGAGCAGCGCTGTTCTGGGTGCTGGCCATGGAGACGTATTTCCTCGGGGATGGGGCGGTGTACCTGGCAGAGCATTTCCGCTACGTGCGCGGACTCGACTACTCCTCGAGCGTGCTGTATTCGAAGGGTTCGGCGCCGCTGACCGGCTGGCTGCTCGCGCAGGTCGCCTCGGCGGCGCATGCGCTGTCGGGAGGGGAGGGGGTCATCGGGCATCCGATGTTCGCGTTCCGCCTCACGGGCATGATCGCGGGAGTGATCTTCGTGCTCGTCGCCTGGTGCGGCGTGCACAGACTCTGGCCCGACCTCGACCCGCAGCGTGCGCAGGCGGCCGGCGTTCCCGTGAGCCGCGCCACCGAGCGGTTTGCGACCTTCGTGCTGCTGGTGACGACCGCGGCCTCGCTGTACTTCTTCGGCTACGTCGAGTACTACACGTTCGTGTTCGTGGCGCTTGCGGCGCACATGATCGCGCTCGACCGCGCGGCGCGCGGCGACATCGGATTCATGGCTCCGATTCTCCTGCTGCTGCTCGCGATCGCCTTTCATTTTCTCGCCGTGCTGGCCCTGCCCGCACTCATCTCCACCATGCTCGCGCGGTCGCGCAGGCAGTCCCTCACGCGGCTGGGATCGGCCTCGGCGGTGCTCGCCGCACTCGGAGTCGTGCTTGCCGGTGCCGGCATCTGGTACTTCGCCAGCGGTACGGCGGCGGAGGGAAGCCGCACGGTGCTTTCGCTCGATCCCTACGGCAGCGAGGGACGCTGGCAGCTGTACACGCTGCTTTCGGCACGTCATGTGGCCGACGTCATTCTCT
>NZ_JANJUE010000268.1 GCF_024710765.1 Pseudoxanthomonas sp. | reverse complement strand
ACCGCATGCTGCACACCCTGGTGCGGCTGCTCGAAAAGCGCCTGCCCGCGCCGCCCCGCAGCACATGACCCGGCCTGCCTTCTGGGCCCTGCTGCTGACCGTGGCCGTGCTCTCGCTGATGCCCACCGGCTACCTGCCGCCCCAGGTGTTCAGCCTGTGGGACAAGGCGCAACATGCCCTGGCCTTTGCGGCCCTGGCCCTTCTGGGCCTGCGGGCCTACCCGCGCCATGCCTGGCAGGTGGCGACCGGCCTGCTGGTGTTCGGTGCCGGCATCGAACTGGCCCAGGCCGCCACCGGCTGGCGCCATGGCGAATGGGGCGACTGGCTGGCCGATGCCATCGGTCTGGCGGCCGGTGCCGCACTGGCCCGAAACGAGCGGCGCACCGTGGAATGAGCGTCCTGTGTCGCTATTTTTTTGATAGCTTCAGGCGCTTTATCGACGAGCGCAAAAGCCGTTTTTGATACCAAGTTTGCGCTACTGGCGGCGCAGCCACAGGAAAAACCCCAGCGCGATCACGCCAAACAGCATGGGCATCCACGACATCACCTGCTCCACCGGCTGGGTGGGCCGCTGCCCCGACCACACATCGATCTGCACCCGTTCCAGCCGCAAGTTGGCAGCGGCCGTGAACTCCACCACCGGCGTGCCCTTGCGGTCGGCGTTCAGGGTGACGGGGGTGGACACGCCCACCAGCTCCACCGTCTGGCCTGCGCGCAGCCCTTTCTGGGCCATGCCGGGCATGGGCAGCTGGGTGGTTTTTCCGTCAAACACCCAGCCCGCCTGCATGCGCACGCCTGCATCGCCATCGGCCAGCGCCACGCCGGTCGCCTTGAGGACCAGGGTGTACGGGTTGCCCGCAGCGGTGAGGTTCATTTCACGGCCACTCCAGGTATCGGTGGCGGGATCGTTGCCGGGCCGCACCTGGGCATTTTTTTCCTGCGTCTGGAGGAACCGTGCCAGCGCCTCGGCCGACAGCTCCTGGGTCTCCATCAGTTGCTGCCCCCAAGCGA
>NZ_JANJUE010000028.1 GCF_024710765.1 Pseudoxanthomonas sp. | reverse complement strand
GCGATGGCCCTGGTCTTCGGCTACGCCGTCGGCCTGGACCTCACCCGCCGCGACCTGCAGGCCAATGCCAAGGCCAAGGGCCTGCCCTGGGACACCGGCAAGGGCTTCGATCATTCGGCGCCGATCAGCGAACTGGTGCCCGCGGCCGAGGTGGGCGAACTGGCGCCGCGCACGCTGACCCTCGCCATCAACGATCAGGTCCGCCAACACAGCGCGCTGTCGAATCTGATCTGGGACGTGCCCGAGATCGTGCAGGAGTTGTCCAGGCTGTATGCGCTCAAGGCGGGCGACCTGATCTTCATGGGCACCCCGGCCGGCGTGGCCGCGCTGCTGCCCGGCGATCGCTTCACCGCATCGCTGGACGGCGTGGTCGAACTGCGGGGCACGATCGTCGGCTGAAGCGGCATCCTCCGCGCCCCGTGTCGGAACCCGATTCCAGGGCGGTCGGCCGGACATCGACCGCCCGCCACCTCAGCCAACCCCGTCGTCCCGGCGAAAGCCGGGCCCGATGCCGGTTTCTTCCGCTTGTTTCTTCCGTGCCACGTCGACGCCGCCAACGCCGCAATGGATTCCGGCTTTCGCTGGAATGACGACGAAAAGAGCTTGGGGGAGGATGCGTTCTTCACCGGCCACGGTATAGTTTTGCGCATACGGGCGTGGCCGCCCGGATCACGAGGACAACCAGCATGGGCATGATCAGCGAGTTCAAGGAATTCATCGCGCGCGGCAACGTCGTCGATCTGGCGGTCGGCGTGGTGATCGGCGCCGCCTTCGGCAAGATCGTCACCACGCTGGTGGACAAGATCATCATGCCGCCGATCGGCCTGCTGGTCGGCAGCGTGGATTTTTCCAAGCTGGTGTGGACGCTGAAGGAAGCCAGCCTCGATGCCGCCGGCAAGGAAATCCCGGCCGTGGTCATCGGCATCGGCGAGTTCATCAACACGCTGATCCAGTTCGTCATCGTCGCCTTCGCCATCTTCCTGCTGGTCAAGGCGGTCAACCGCCTGCACAAGAAGGCGCCGGAAGCGCCGGCCGCCCCGCCGGAGGATGTGCTGCTGCTGCGCGAGATCCGCGATTCGCTGAAGAAGTAAGCCAGGACTTGTTTCACAATCGTGGAAAGCCGCGGGCTGCTAAGCTCGCGGCTTTCCTGTTTCCAGCCTTCCTCCAGGGGTACTCCATGCGTCTGACGCCGTTGTTGATCGCCCTCAGCCTGTCCCTGCCGTCCCTGTCCGCGCACGCCGCGCAGAAACCCACCCGCATTCCCGACGTCGCCCTGGCCACCGCCGCGCAGCTGCGCGAGCAGGCGCTGGCCGACGACACCGGCTGGAAGGTGGTGGAATCGCTGACCACCGAGGTCGGGCCACGCCTGGCCGGCAGCGAGGCCGACGCGCGCGCGGTGGCCTGGGCCACCGCCAAGTTCAAGGCGCTGGGCTTCGACAAGGTCTGGACCGAGCCGGTGACCTTTCCCAAGTGGGAGCGCCGCAGCGAGCAGGCCTCGGTGCTGGGCACCCATCCGCAGCCGCTCACCGTGACCGCGCTCGGCGGCAGCCCGGGCGGTACGGTGGAAGCCGAGATCGTGCGCTTCGCCGATCTGGCCGCGCTGGAAGCCGCGCCGGCCGGCTCGCTGGCCGGCAAGATCGCCTTCGTCGATTACCAGATGAAGGCGGATCGCTCCGGCAGCGACTACCGCAACGGCGGCGCGATCCGCTCGCGCGGTCCGTCGGCGGCGATCCGCAAGGGCGCCATCGGCTACCTGATGCGTTCGGCCGGCACGGACAACCACCGCGTCGCCCATACCGGCATCACCCGCTTCGACGAAGGCCTGACCCCGGTGCCGTCGGCATCGCTGACCATTCCCGATGCCGATCAGCTCGCCCGCCTGCTGGCGCGCGGTCCGGTGAAGGTGCGGATGGCGCTGGACTGCGGCTGGGACGGCGAAGCCACCTCGTACAACGTGATCGGTGAAATCACCGGGCGCAGCCTGCCGAAGGAAGTGGTGGTCATCGGCGGCCACCTGGATTCCTGGGACCTGGGCACCGGCGCCATCGACGACGGCGCCGGCGTGGCCCTGACCATGGCCGCCGGGCACCTGATCGGCCAGTTGAAGCAGGCGCCGAAGCGCACCATCCGCGTGGTCGCCTTCGCCAACGAGGAGCAGGGCCTGTACGGCGGCCGCGCGTATGCGGAGAAGCATGCCGCCGACGTGCGCCTGCACCAGATCGGCGCGGAGAGCGATTTCGGCGCCGGGCGCATCTACGCCTTCAACACCAGCGCGCCGGATTACGCCCGCGACGCCACCCGCCAGATCGCCGAAGCGCTGGCGCCGCTGGGCATCGAATACCAGGCCGACAAGGGCGGCCCGGGACCGGACATCAGTCCGTTCGCGGCGCAGGGGCTGGCCTGGGGCTGGCTGGCGCAGGACGGCAGCGACTACTTCGATCTGCACCACACCGCCGACGACACCCTCGACAAGATCGATCCCAAGGCGCTGGCGCAGAACGTCGCCGCCTACACCGTGTTCGCCTATCTGGCCGCGGAGGCCGAGGGCGGCTTCGGCAGCGAACCCAAGCAGGTGAAGCCGCCGCAGGAGTGATGGCCAGCGTCATCCGCGCATGAAAAAAGAGCGGGCCATCGGCCCGCTCTTTTTTTGAAAGCCCTGCCGATCGGAGCCCGGCGCGGACGCGCCGCTCAGTCCTTGCGCAGGCGCTGCCGCCACTGGGCCAGGAACACCGCGGTCGCCGAGGCCACGTTGAGGCTTTCGACCGCGCCGGTGCCGGGAATGGACAGGCGCCCGTCACAGGCCGCGGCCAGTTGCGCGTCCATGCCCTCGCCCTCGGCGCCCATCACGTAGACCAGCCGCTCCGGCAAACGCGCCGCGAACAGATCGTCGCCGCCGCGCACCACCGTGGCCGCCAGCGAGAAACCCGCGCCACGCAACTGCGCGATGGCGTTGGCGGTGTTGCCCAGGCGCACCAGCGGTACCTGTTCCGCGCCGCCTTCGGCGACCCGCGCGGCCGCACCGGACAAGGCCAGTCCGCCCTGCGGCGGCAGCAGGATCGCCGACACGCCGAAGTGGGCGGCCGAGCGCAGGATCGCGCCGAAGTTGTGCGGATTGCCCACCCCGTCCAGCCAGATGGCCAACACCGGTCCGGCCGGCAGGCCGCGCAGCCAATCACCCAGCGCCTGCGGTTCGCCCTTGCGCACCTCGGCGACGATGCCTTCGTGGTGCTGGCTGGCGGCGAGGCGATCCAGATCGTCCTCCGCCACCACCCGGTAACCCACCCGATGCTTCACGCACCAGGCCAGCAATGCCTTGAACGAGGGAATCCGTGCTTCGGTCAGGTAGACCTTGCGGATCGCATCCGGACGCCGCTCGAACACCGCCTGCACGGCATTGATGCCGTACAGCCGCAGTTCGTCGCGCGCTCCTCCCGCCGCCGACGCCGCGCGCGGTTCGTCACGCGCGACGGGCGGACGCGGGCCACGCGGTGGCCGAGGGCCGGAGCCGGCTGCACGCGGCGACGGAGGCCGCTTGTCCCAGGGACCGCTCATCTCAGCCCTGCCGATGCTTCCAGAAGTCGGCGTTCTTCACGCCCGCCACGTCCGGATCGAAGACCGGATCCAGGCCCAGCTTCTTCTGCCGCTCGTAGTCGCGCAGCGCCGCCATCGCGGGCTTGTGCAGGATCAGGATCGCGATGATGTTGAGCCAGGCCATCAGGCCCACGCCGATGTCGCCCAGCGCCCACGCGGTCTTGGCGTTGTGGAAGGCACCGAAGACGACCATGCCCATGATGCCCAGGCGCAGCAGCAGCACGGTCAGCGGACGCCGGCGGTTGCCGTTGACGTAGCTCAGGTTGGTCTCGGCCATGTAGTAATAGGCCATGATGGTGGTGAAGGCGAAGAAGAACAGCGCCACCGCCACGAATCCCGCGCCCCAGCCCGGCAGCACCGATTCCACCGCTGCCTGCGCGTAGCCGGGACCCTCTTCCACCCCCGCCGGCAGGCCCGAATACAGGTGCGCGCCGCCGGTCGGCGAGTACACGTTGTACTTGCCCGTGGTCAGCACCAGGAACGCGGTCGAGGTGCACACCAGCATGGTGTCGAAGTAGATCGCGAAGGCCTGCACATAGCCCTGCTTGGCCGGATGCGAGACCTCGGCGGCGGCGGCGGCGTGCGGACCGGTGCCCTGGCCGGCTTCATTGGCGTAGATGCCGCGCTTGACGCCCCATTCCACCGCCAGGCCCAGGATCGCGCCGAACGCGGCATGGCTGCCGAAGGCGCTGCTGAAGATCACGCGGAACATCTCAGGCACCAGTTCGGCGTTGAGCGCCATCACCGTGACCGCCATCAGGATGAAACCGGCGGCCATGAACGGCACGACGATTTCGGCGAAGTTGGCGATGCGCTTGACGCCGCCGAAGATGATCACCGCCAGCAGGAGCGACACGGTGATGCCGATGCCCAGCTTGAACGCGTCGCGCGCCGGCATGCCCAGCCAATGGCCATCCATCGCGCCGCACAGCGAGGTGCCCTGGCAGACGTTGGCGGCGCTGTCGGCGATCGCATTGGCCTGCACGCCCGGCATCAGGAAACCGGTGGCGGCGATGGTGGCGATGGCGAACAGCAGCGCGTACCACTTCAGGCCCATCGCCTTTTCGATGTAGTAGGCGGGACCGCCGCGATAGCGGCCTTCGGCGTCCTTGACCTTGTAGATCTGGGCCAGGGTGGATTCGACGTAGGAGGTCGAGGAGCCCAGGAAGCCCATCACCCACATCCAGAACACCGCGCCCGGGCCACCGAAGGCGATCGCGGTGGCGACGCCGGCGATGTTGCCGATGCCGATGCGGCCGGCCATCGACATGGCCAGCGCCTGGAACGAGGACACGCCGGCCTCGGACTTCTGCCCGCTCACGGTCAGCCGCAGCATTTCGGCGAAGCCGCGCACCTGCATGAAGCGGGTGCGGATGGTGAAGTACAGGCCGGCGCCCAGGCACATGACGATCAGTGCCTTGCTCCAGATGATGCCGTTGACGGCATTGATGATGGCTTCCACGCGGTCTCCCCAGCCCAAAAAGAAATCCCCGTCATCGGGGCCGGTCGATTCTCCACGAATCGGCCCGGCCTGCGAAGCCCGGCAGGGCCGATCTGCCTGCTGAACAGGGAAATCCGGCGGGATTCAGTGCGTGGTGGGCTTCCGCAGGCGCGAGAACACGTGCAGATCGTGCAGTTGCCCGTCCTTGCGGATGGCCTGGCGCAGCACGCCCTCTTCCTGGAAGCCGTTCTTGAGCAGCACCCGCGCCGAGGCCGGGTTGATGTCCAATACGTTGGCCTGCATGCGGTGCAGCTGCAGGTGGTCCATCACCCACGGCACGTAGGCCGCCACGATCCGGCTCATCAGGCCCTGGCCCCAGTAGCGGCGGCCCAGCCAGTAACCGAGTTCGGCGCTGCCACCGCGTTCGCCCTGGCGGGGATGCGCGCCGATGCCGCCGCAGGCGCGGCCATCGATGTCGATGGCGAACACGGGGTCGGCCAGGTCCACCACCTCGCCGGCGAGGAAGCGCCAGGCGTCCTCGCGCCGGTACGGATGCGGGAAACGTTCGCTCAGGCCGCGTACGACCTGCGCGTCGTTGGCATGCCGCACCAGCCAGCGCGCGTCTTCCGCCTGCCAGGGCCGCAACCTGAATCCATCGCCTTCAATCGTTCTTTCTTCCGTGTCTTCCAGATCAACCATGACCGCCTACCGGGGGAGTTTCGTCTTCCAGCCGCTGCAGCTCGTGCGCCACGGCTTCGGGGGAACGCGTGAACGGCGCCAGCAGCGCATAGAAGGCCGGCACCACGTACAGGGACAACAGGGTGGAGAAGGAGACGCCGAAGATGACCACCACGCCGATCGTGGCGCGGCTGGCCGAACCCGGTCCGCCCGCGACCACCAGCGGCACCGCGCCCATCACCGTGGCCACGGAGGTCATCAGGATCGGCCGCAGGCGCACCTTCGAGGATTCGGCGATGGCGCGGGCCACGCTCATGCCATCGTCGCGCAACTGGTTGGCGAACTCGACGATGAGGATGCCGTTCTTCGCCGCCAGGCCGATCAGCATCACGATGCCGATCTGGCTGAACAGGTTGAGGGTGCCGCCGGTGACCCACAGGCCGATCAATGCGCCGAGCACCGCCAGCGGCACCGTCAGCATGATCACCAGCGGATGGATGAAGCTCTCGAACTGCGCCGCCAGCACCAGATAGACGATCAGCAAGGCGAGCGTGAAGGTCAGCAGCACCGCGCCGCCCGCCTTCAGGTATTCACGGGACTCGCCCTTCCAATCGATCTGCGCGTAGTCGGGCAGTTCCTGCTGGGCGGTCTGCTGGGCCCAGTCCATCGCCTCGCCCAGGGTGTAGCCCGGCGCCAGCGAGGCCGTCAGGGTGATCGCGCGCAGGCGGTTGAAGCGGTTGAAGCTGCCCGGCTCGGCGATCTCCGACAGGGTCACCAGGTTGGACAGCGGAATCAGATCACCGGCGCTGCCGCGCACGTAGGTGTTGGTCAGGTCCGCCGGCGAGGAACGGCGCTCGCGGTCGGCCTGCATCAGCACGTCGTACTCCTCGCCGTTGTCGACGAAGGTGGTGACCTGGCGCGAGCCCATCATGGTTTCCAGGGTGCGGCCGATTTCCTGCACCGACACGCCCAGATCCGCCGCGCGGCTGCGGTCGATGTTGACCCGCATCTGCGGCCGGGTTTCCTTGTAGTCCGAATCCACGCCGTACAGGCCGGGGTTCTGCTCCATGCGCGCCATCATCCGGTCGCGCCACTGCGAGAGCTCGTTGTAATCCGGACCGCCGAGCACCATCCGGAACGGCTGGCCACCACCGCGGACCAGGCCGGTGCGCTGGGAGGGCTGGGCGCGGATGCCGGGCATCTTTTCCAGCTGGCCGCGCACCGATTCCAGCACCTCGGTGGTGCTCTCGTGGCGCTTGCTCCAGTCCTGCAGGAACACGATCACCTGGCCGGTATGCATCTCCTCGCTCGCGCCAAAGCCGCCCGGCACGCGGGCGTTGGCGCGCTGGATCGGCTTGCCTTCGCCGATGTTGTCGGCGAACAGATGTTCCACCTGCTGGATCTGTTTCACGCTGTAATCGAAGCCCGCGCCTTCCGGTCCTTGAATGGAGACGAAGAACGCGCCGCGATCCTCCATGGGGGCCAGTTCCTTCGGCACGCGCAGGCCCAGCACCGCCGCCAGCGCCAGGCAGGCCCCCATCGCCACCAGCAGGATCAACAGGATGCGCCGGCCCGGCATGGCGACCAGCCGCTCCACCTGGTGGCCGTAGCCTTCGCTGAGCCGGGCCAGCCGGCGGTTCATCCAGGCATTGAAGCCCTTCGGCTTGCTGTGCGGGCGGACCAGCTTGGACGACATCATCGGGGTCAGGGTCAGGGCGACGAAGGCGGAAATCGCCACCGCCGCCGCCAGCGCCACCGACAACTCGCGGAACAGGCGCCCGGTGTTGCCCTCCATGAAACCGACCGGCAGGAACACCGCCACCAGCACCGCGGTGGTGGCGATCACCGCGAAGGCCACCTGCGCCGTGCCGCGGCGGGCGGCCACCAGCGGGGGTTCGCCCAGATCCGCGCGGCGCTGGATGTTCTCCAGCACCACGATGGCGTCGTCCACCACCAGGCCGATGCACAGCACCAGGGCGAGCAGGGTCAGCAGGTTGATCGAGAAGCCGAACGCGTACAGCGCGATGAACGAGGTGATCAGGCAGACCGGCACCGTCACCGCCGGGATCAGCGCCGCGCGCAGGCTGCCCAGGAACAGCCAGATCACCGCGAACACCAGGATCATCGCCTCGACCAGGGTGGCGTAGACGCGTTCCACCGAGGCCTCGATGAAGACGGTGCTGTCGTAGGCGACGAAGATGTTGGTGCCGTCCGGCAGGGTCGGGCGGATGCGCTCGGCCGCCGCGCGCGCCGCCAGGGCCACGTCCAGCGCGTTGGCGGTCGAGGTCTTGACGATGCCCAGGCCCACGTTGGGCTGGCCATTGCTGCGGAAATAGGCGCGGCGTTCGGCGGTGGTCAGTTCCACCCGCGCCACGTCGCCCACCCGCACCACGTAGCCGTCGGCCCCCTTGGTGAGCGGCATCCGCGCGAACTGTTCGGCGGTCATGTAGCCGCGCTCGACCCGCAGGGTGAAGTCACGGGTTTCCGATTCGATGCGGCCGGCCGGCAGCTCGATGTTCTCGCGCCGCAGTGCCGCCTCCACGTCGCTGGCGGTGATCCCGCGCGCGGCCATCGCCGCGCGATCCAGCCAGATCCGCATGGCGTAGCGCTGCGCGCCGCTGATGCGCACCTGGGCCACGCCGTCCAGCGCCGACAGCTGGTCGACGATGTAGCGGTCGGCGTAGTCGGTCAGCTGCAGCGTGTCCATCTTGGTCGAACTCATGTTCAACCACAGGATCACGTCCGCGTCCGCTTCGACCTTCTGCACTTCCGGCGGGTCCGCCTCGTCGGGCATGCGATCCATCACCCGGCTGACCTTGTCGCGCACGTCGTTGGCGGCGGCCTCGATGTCGCGGGTAAGGGTGAATTCGATGGTGACCTGCGAACGCCCGTTGGAACTGCGCGACTCGATCGTCTCGATGCCTTCGATGCCGGCCAGCGCATCCTCCAGGATCTGGGTGACGCGGGTTTCCACCACCGCCGCGGATGCGCCGGGATAGGTCACCTCCACCGACACCACCGGCGGATCGATGTTGGGCAGTTCGCGCAGGGTCAGGCGCATGAACGACATCACGCCCAGCACGATCAGCAGCAGGCTCATCACCACGGCCAGCACCGGCCGCTTGATCGACAGGTCGGACAGTTTCATTGATCAGCCCTTGTTGGCGGCAGCCGGCACGGTGGCCTCGCCTTCGGTGATCTTCGCGCCCGGGCGCAGTTTGCCGGTGCCGTCGACGACGATGCGCTCGCCCGCCTTCAGGCCTTCGACGATCTCCACCTTGCCTTCGCGGCGCACGCCGGTACGCACCATCGCCTGCTCCACGCTGGCATCGGCCTTGACCCGGTACACGAAGGTGTCGCGGCCCACCTGCACCACGGCGATTTCGGGGATCACCAGCGCCTGCCGTTCCGGCCGGAACAGGTTGACGTTGAGCAGCATGCCCGGACGCAGCGCGCGGTCGGGATTGGCGAACACCGCGCGCACGGTGATCGCGCGGGTGGCCGGATCGACGCGGGCGTCGACGGTCTCCACGCTGCCCTCGAAGTTGCGTCCCGGCCACGCCGCGGTGGTCGCGCCGACCGCATCGCCGCTGCCGACCGACGCCAGCGCGGCTTCCGGCACCTGGAAGTCCACGTACATGCGGGAAACATCGTCGAGGGTGGCGATGACGGTATTGGCGGTGATCAGCGACCCCGGGCTGACCTGGCGGATGCCGAGCACCCCGGCAAACGGCGCGCGCACGCTGCGGTCGCCGATGTCGGCCTTCATCTGCTGCACGCGCGCGGCGGCGGCGTCGCGCAGGGCCAGCTGGGTATCCAGGGTCGAGCGGGCGACCAGTTGCTGCTCCGCCAGTTCCTTCTGCCCGCGGTACAGGCGATCGGCCTCGGCGTAGGTCGCCTCGGCCTGCTCCAGCGACGCCTTGGCGGCATCCCCGCGCAAGGTCACCAGGACCTGTCCGGCCTTCGCGTCCTGGCCGCTCTCGAAATGCACGTCCTGGACGATCTCGCTGACCTTGGCGGTCAGGGTCACCGACTCGCGGGCCTTGGCAGTGCCCAGCGCCTCCAGGGTGTCGTTCCAGGCCGACGGAGCGACCACCTGGGTGGTCACCGGCACCGGCCGATCACCGCCCTGCCCGCCTCGGCCCGCGTCGGCGGACTTTCCTCCGCAGGCGGTCAACAGGAACATCGACGCGGCGACGGCCAGCGTCGCCCGCAATCCGGTTCGGCTCAGCATGCAAGTACCGTAATGATCGTTATCACGTGAAGTTTACCTTCACGCCATGAACGAAAAAGCGCACAAGGGCGTTGACAGGGCCATGACTAACGACCCTTGTACAACGCCGGATCGCTAGGCCAGTCCCAGTTTTTCGAGTACCCGCAGCGCCAACCGCTCCGGGCTCTCGGCACCGGCATCCAGCCGCAGGTCCGGATGTTCCGGTGCTTCGTACGGCGAGTCAATGCCGGTGAAGTTGGGGATCAGGCCGGCGCGCGCCTTGCGGTACAGGCCCTTGACGTCGCGCTCCTCGGCCAGCGCCAGCGGAACATCGACGAAGATTTCCAGGAACTCGTCCGCGCCGAAACGCTCGCGCGCCATCTGCCGTTCGGCCCTGAACGGGGAAATGAAACTGACCAGCACGATCAGGCCGGCGTCGGCCATCAACCTGGCGACCTCGGCCACGCGACGGATGTTCTCCACCCGGTCCTCGGCGGTGAAACCGAGATCGCGGTTGAGCCCGTGGCGCACGTTGTCGCCGTCGAGGATGAAGCTGTGGTAGCCCAGCGCATGCAGGCGCTTGTCGACCAGGTTGGCCACGGTCGACTTGCCGGCGCCGGACAGGCCGGTGAACCACAGCACGCGCGGCTGCTGGCCCTTGATGCGCGCGCGCGCCGCCTTGTCCACGTCAAGGTGCTGCCAGTGCACGTTGCCGGCGCGGCGCAACGCGAAGTCCAGGGTGCCGGCGGCCACCGTGTGGTTGCTCTGCCGATCGATCAGGATGAAGCCGCCGAGGCTGCGGTTCTCCGCGTACGACGTGAACGCGATCGGTTCGTCCAGGCTGAGGTTGCAGTAACCGACCTCGTTGAGTTCCAGGCGCTTGGCCGCCAGGTGTTCCTGGCTGTTCACGTCGACCCGATGCTTGATTTCGCTGATCGAGGCCGCCACCGTGCGCGCGCCGATCTTCAGCCAGTAGGGACGCCCCGGCAGCAGCGCGGCATCGTCCATCCACAGCACGTGCGCGGCGAACTGATCGGCGACCTGCGGCGGATCGTCGGCGGCGGCGATGACATCGCCACGACTGATGTCGATCTCGTCGGCCAGGGTCAGGGTGATCGCTTGGCCGGCAGCGGCGTGGGCGACCTCGCCGTCCGGCCCGAGCACCTGCGCCACCCGCGAACGGCGCCCGGAGGGCAGCGCCACCACCGCGTCGCCCGGCGCCACGCGCCCGGCGGCAATCGTGCCGGCGAAACCGCGGAAATTCTGGTGCGGACGGTTGATCCACTGCACCGGCAGGCGGAATCCACCGGCGACGGCGGTGTCCTGCAACTGCACCGTTTCCAGGTGCCCCAGCAGGCTTGGGCCGTCATACCAGGGCGTGCGCGATGAATGTTCGATCAGGTTGTCGCCTTCCAGCGCGGACAGCGGCACGCACAGCACGTCGGCGATACCCAGTTGCGCGGACAGCGCGCGGTATTCGCCGGCAATCGCGTCGAACACCGACTGGTCGAAATCCACCAGGTCCATCTTGTTCACCGCCAGCACGACGTGGCGGATGCCCAGCAGCGAGACGATGTAGCTGTGCCGGCGCGTCTGGCCCAGCACGCCCTTGTGCGCGTCCACCAGCACCACCGCCACGTCCGCGGTCGACGCGCCGGTGGCCATGTTGCGGGTGTACTGCTCGTGGCCCGGGCAGTCGGCGACGATGAACTTGCGCCGCTCGGTGTCGAAGTAGCGGTAAGCCACGTCGATGGTGATGCCCTGTTCGCGCTCGGCGGCCAGGCCGTCCAGCAACAGCGCGTAGTCGATGTCGCCGCCACGGGTGCCATGTCGGCGGCTGTCGCTCTCCAGCGCCGCGAGTTGGTCGTCGAAC
>NZ_JANJUE010000221.1 GCF_024710765.1 Pseudoxanthomonas sp. | reverse complement strand
ATGGCCTGCTCGCCGCAGTGCGCTCGCGCAGCACCCAGCAGGTGGCGTTCCTGGATTCGGAGGGCCGCAGCTACTCCACCAGCTTGCACACCCTGCCCTCCGCGCGCGGCAACGGCGAGCCGTTGACCGGCCGCTTCTCGCCCGCGCCGGGCGCCTCGTTCCAGGCGCTCGCCAGTGGCGACAACGACAACCGGCTGGTGCTGGCCTCGTCGCATGGCTATGGCTTCGTCACCCGTTTCGAGAACCTCACCGGACGCCAGAAGGCCGGCAAGGCGATGTTCAACCTGACCACCGGCGCACGCGTGCTGCAACCGGCGCCGGTGGCGAATCCGGAGACCGACCGGATCGTCGCGGTCACCAGCGCCGGCCACCTGCTCGCCTTCCCGATCAGCGAACTGCCGGAACTCGACAAGGGCAAGGGCAACAAGATCATCGACATCCCCAAGGCCAAGCTGGGCACGGAGCGGGTCGTCGCCATCGCCGCGGTGTCGCCGGGCAACACCCTGCAGGTGCGCAGCGGCCAACGCACGATGTCGCTGTCGTTCAAGGATCTCGATACCTACCTCGGCGCGCGCGCCACCCGTGGCGGCCTGTTGCCGCGTGGCTGGCAGAAGGTCGACGGGCTCGGGGTGGAATGATGCAGCCGGAATTCTGGCTGGAGCGATGGCGCGAGGGACGCATCGGCTTCCACCGGGACGCGGTGATGCCGCTGCTGGTCCAGCACTGGCCGGCGCTGGCGGTGCCGGCGGGAAGCCGCGTGTTCGTGCCGCTGGCCGGGAAGTCGCTGGACATGATCTGGCTGGCGGCGCAGGGCCACGCGGTACTGGGCGCCGAATTGTCACCGCTGGCCGTCCGGCAGTTCTTCGAGGAAAACGGACTGGAACCGCAGGTCACCGACACGCCGACGGGTCGCCTGCATGCTGTCGATGGCATCGGGCTGATGCTGGGTGATGTGTTCGCGCTGGACGCCACCACCCTGGCGGCGTGCGGGGCGGTGTATGACCGCGCCGCGCTGATCGCGCTGCCGCCTGACTTGCGTGTCCGCTATGCGGACGAGGTCTATGGTCGCCTGCCGACCGGTTGCCTCGGGTTGCTGATCACGCTGGAGTATCCGCAACCGGAAAAGAACGGCCCGCCCTTCTCGGTCGACGAGGCCGAAGTCCGGCGCCTGTTCGCGGCTCGCTGGGACGTCGAATTGCTGGAACGACGCGACATCCTGGCCAACGAGCCGGGCTTCCGCGCCGAAGGCGTGACCGCGCTGCACACCGCGATCTATCGCCTGCGCAAGCACAGCTGAAAAACAGACACCCCGGCGTCACCGCCGGGGTGTGGTGTCCTCTCCTGACGGAACGTTCACTCCGCGGAGGATTTCTCGGCCAGGCGCGCGGTCAGGTAGTTCTCCAGCCCGATGCGCTTGATCAGGCCCAACTGCTGCTCCAGCCAGTGCGCGTGATCTTCCTCGGTGTCCTTCAACTGCGTCTGCAGGATCTCGCGGCTGACGAAATCGCCGTGGCGCTCGCACAGCGCCACGCCCTTGGCGAGATTGGCGCGCACTTCGTACTCCACTTCCAGATCCCGCTGCAGCATCTCCTCGACGGTGCGGCCGGACACGAACGCGGTCGGGCTCATGTCCGGGTCACCTTCCAGGAACAGGATCCGGCGCAGCAGCGCGTCCGCGTGTTCGGTTTCCTCCTGCATTTCGTGGTCGATGCGCTGGTAGAGCGACATCAGCCCCATGTCCTCGTAGCGACGGGAATGGATGAAATACTGAT
Source organism: Pseudoxanthomonas sp. (assembly GCF_024710765.1). Lineage (GTDB taxonomy): Bacteria > Pseudomonadota > Gammaproteobacteria > Xanthomonadales > Xanthomonadaceae > Pseudoxanthomonas_A. The sequence goes on along the minus strand of NZ_JANJUE010000221.1, from coordinate 2,855 downwards.
CGCGCGCGGACAATTCGCCACGCAGCAACTGCTTGAGGTAATCGACGACTTCGGGATGGCCTTTCATGGGTTCAGCTCCTTGCAACTGCGCGCATGATGCCCGAACCCGCGCGCCGGTGTTCTAATCGGAATCAGTCGCACTCGCAGCCGCCTTGGCGGCCCTTCACAGGGCCGCGTTGTGGATTCCCGCCACCGCCCGTCCGGAGGGATCGGCCGCCGCCGCGAAGCTGGCGTCCCAGGCGATCGCCGCCGGCGAGGAACAGGCAATCGACTTGCCGCCGGGCACGGTCTCGGCGCAGGCCTGGCCGGGATAGAAGCGCTCGAAAAGGCTGCGGTAGAAGTACGCCTCCTTGGTCTGCGGCGGGTTGATCGGAAAGCGCTTGGCGGCCGCCGCCAGTTCACGATCGCTGACCTGCGCCTCGGCGTGCGCCTTCAGCCCGTCGATCCAGCCATAGCCCACGCCGTCGCTGAACTGCTCCTTCTGTCGCCACAGGATCGAATCCGGCAGGTAACCCTCGAACGCCTCGCGCAACACCGCCTTCTCGATCCGGCCCTTGCCGGCCATCTTGTACTGCGCGTCCATCCGCATCGCCACGTCGAGGAACTCGACATCCAGGAACGGCACGCGCGGCTCCACGCCCCAGGCCATCATCGACTTGTTGGCGCGCAGGCAATCGTAGTTGTGGAGCGCGTCCAGCTTGCGCACCAGCTCCTCATGGAATTCGCGCGCGTTCGGTGCCTTGTGGAAGTACAGGTAGCCGCCGAAGATCTCGTCCGAGCCTTCCCCCGACAACACCATCTTCACGCCCATCGCCTTGATCCGGCGGGCCAGCAGGAACATCGGCGTGGAGGCGCGGATGGTGGTGACGTCGTAGGTCTCGATGTGGCGGATCACTTCCGGCAACGCGTCCAGGCCTTCCTCGAAGGTGTACTCGAAGCCGTGGTGGACGGTGCCCAGCGCCTGCGCCGCGACCTCCGCGGCGGCCAGGTCCGGCGAGCCCTTCAGGCCGATGGCGAAGGAATGCAGGCGCGGCCACCAGGCCTCGGAACTGTCGTCGTCCTCCACCCGGCGGCGGGCGAAACGCGCCGCCACCGCCGCCACCAGCGAGGAGTCCAGGCCACCGGACAGCAGCACGCCGTACGGCACGTCGGTCATCAACTGGCGATGCACGGCGCGCTCGAAGGCCTCGCGCAGTTCCTGGCGGGTGACTTCCACGCCCTGCACCGCGTCGTAACTGCGCCACTGCTTGCCGTAATACGGCTTCAGCTCGCCGGAGGCGCTGTCGTAGTAGTGTCCCGGCGGGAACTGCGCTACGTCCGCGCACAGATCCGCCAACGCCTTCATTTCCGAAGCCACGCACAGGCGGCCTTCGCGATCGTGGCCCCAGTACAGCGGACACACGCCGATCGGATCGCGCGCGATCAGGAAGCGACGGGCCTCCACGTCCCACAGCGCGAACGCGAAGATGCCGTTGAGGCGGTTGAGGAACGACTCCGGGGTGTCTTCCCGGTACAGCGCGTTGATCACCTCGCAGTCCGAACCGGTCTGGAACGAATACGGCTGGCGCAGTTCCTTCTTCAGTTCGCGGTGGTTGTAGATCTCGCCGTTCACCGCCAGCACCAGGCTGCCGTCGGCCGAGCGCAACGGCTGCGAACCACCGGCGGGATCGACGATGGCCAGGCGCTCGTGGACCAGGATGGCGCCGTCATCCAGGTGGACACCGCTCCAGTCCGGGCCGCGGTGGCGCTGTCGCTGCGACAGTTCGAGCGCCTGCCGGCGCAGGGCGGTGCCGTCGTCACCGGCCTGCAGGCCGAAGATGCCGAAGATGGAACACATGGGAGACTCCTGGGAAATGGGGGTATGGGAAGGCTGCAAAGGGGGTAAAAAAAAACCCGCATCTCGCGATGCGGGTTTTCTGTGTCCGGCTGGTACTTCTATGCCTAGTCGCAGACCCGCAGTGTCCACGCGCGATTATTCGCACGCGCATTGTTGCGGCGGTTCGAATTGTTCGCGGAGGCGGCGGCGAGACGAAGCATGGAAGCGACCCTAACCGGTCCCGACCGGCCTTGGCAAGCCCCGCCACCACGCATCCTCATGGTTTCAATCGCAACCAATGCCGGACCACTCAGCGCGCCGCTGGCAGCAGCAGCCGCTCCAGCAGTCGCTGGTACAGCCCCGGAAGCGCTTCCAGATCGGCCAGCGCGATGTTCTCGTCGACCTTGTGGATGCTGGCGTTGACCGGTCCAACCTCGATGCATTCCGCGCCCAGCGGGGCGATGAAGCGCGCGTCGGAGGTGCCGCCGGCGGTGCTTTCCTCGGGCGGCTCGCCGGAGAACTCGGCCAGCACCTGCCGCGCGGTGGCGCGCAGATGACCTTCCGGGGTGTAGAACGGCTCGCCGCCACGGTGCCAATGGACGCTGTAGTCCAGCGCGTGCCGGCGCAGTACCGCTTCGATCTCCTCTTCCAGGCGCGCCGCGGTCCAAGTCGGGTTGAAGCGCAGGTTGAACACCAGCTTCAATTCGCCGGGAATGACGTTGCTGGCGCCGGTGCCCGCATTGATGTTGGAGATCTGCAGGCTGGTCGGTGGAAAGGTCTCGTAACCCTCGTCCCAGGTGCGTGCGGCCAGTTCGGTCAGCGCCGGCAGCGCCTTGTGGATCGGATTGAGCGCCTTGTGCGGATAGGCCACGTGGCCCTGCACGCCGCGCACGCTCAAGGTTCCGGTGAGCGTGCCGCGACGGCCGACGCGCAGCAGATCGCCCAGCACTTCCTTGGAAGAAGGCTCGCCGGTGATGCACCAGTCGATGCGCTGGCCGCGCTCGCGGAACGTCTCGGCGACCAGCTTGACGCCATCCAG
>NZ_JANJUE010000181.1 GCF_024710765.1 Pseudoxanthomonas sp. | reverse complement strand
GGGGTCGGTGGCGAGCGTGGTGTCCACGGCCGTCATCATGGCATGGAGCCAGCGTGTCGATGGTTCCGTCCCGGCCGGCACCAACGCGGCCAGCCAGTGGGTATGGGATCGTCCCGCGCGCCGCGCGCGCGCGTGGACATGGCGGCATACCGCCGTCGGCTATGCCATCCATCACGCCAGTTCGGTGTTCTGGGCGCTGATGTTCGAGGCGTGGCGGCAACGACGCCCTGGGCCCCGATTGGCGAAGGCTTCGGCAATCGCCACCCTGGCCTATGTCGTCGACTATCACGTCGTGCCACTGCGACTGAGTCCCGGCTTCGAACACCGCATCGCCCGGCCGGGCATGCTGATGACCTATGCGGCTTTCGCGCTGGGCCTGTACCTGGCCGGTCGCCATCGGCGACACCTTCCTCGCTAACCGGCCCGCGCGTGCCAGGCCGCGCGCGCTTCGACCAACGCCGGCAGCGCCACCAGCACGGCAGCCGGCAGCAACGTGCGCAACTGCACGCCCGCATCGGGCCAAGGCTTCCGCAGCGCGACCCGCCCACCCCATCCGTCCGCCGAGGCGACGGCGATGCCCGCCAACGCGACCAGCGCGAACCACGGCGCCATGTCGAGCACGCTATGCACGTGCTGCTCGAGCGGTCCGATGCGTCGTAGCGGATAGGCGATCTGGGTATCGCGGTAACCCACGCCGGCGTGCCCCACCACCAGCAGCCCCTGCAGCAGCAATACCGGCCATGACGGCTGCAGGTACAGCCACAGCATCACCCCGGATCCGATCAGTGCCAGTTGCAGCAGGTGCAGGCGCGACTCGGACCAGCCCGAGGTGTGCGCCAGATCCTCGCGCCAATGGAGGGTGAAATCCGCCAGGCCGGCGCACAGCCAGAGGATGTAGCCGGCATAGGCCCAGTCCGCGAAAGACATGGCTCAGGATGCCTCGTCCCACGGAAATTCCGCCAGCGGTTCGCTGGTCGGCCCGTTGAGGATCGCGCCGCTGGCGGCGTCGAAGCGCGAACCATGGCAGGGGCAGTCCCAGGACTTCTCCTCGCTGCTCCAGCGCACCACGCAGCCCAGGTGCGGACAACGCGCGTTGAAGGTGTGCAGGCGTCCATCCGCGGCGCGATAGGCGGCGATCCGGTGCAGGCCCCGGCGCAGCACCGCGCCGCTGCCGCGGCCGATGTCGTCGGCGCTGGCCACTTCGCCCGGCCGCAGCCAGTCGCGGAACTGCAGGGCGGCGTTGGCGTTCTCGCGCAGCCATTCCCCCGCGCCGCGCACCGGCTTGCGACCCGGGTCGTACAGCGCGGACCAGGGATTGTCGCGCCCCTGGATCAGATCGGTCAGCAGCAGCCCGGCCAGGGTGCCGTGGGTGATGCCGTTGCCGGAATCCCCGGTGACCAGATAGACATTGTCGTTGTCCGGATCGCGGCCGATGAAGGCCAGGCCGTCCACCGGTTCGAGGATCTGCCCGGACCAGGCATGGGTGAAGCGGTCGATGTGCGGAAACCGCACCTTCGCCCATTCCTGCAGGCGCGCGTAGGCGGTCGGATCATCGTCCTGTCCGGTCTTGTGATCCTCGCCGCCCACAATCACCTGCACCGGTTCGGAAGCATCGCCGGGTACCTGCAGCCGCACATAGTGGTAGGGATCGCCATCGTCCCAGTACAGCGCGTCGGGCAGCGCGCCGGACGGCGCCTCGCCCGCCACGGCGTATGTCCGGTAGGCGGCCTGTTTCAGGTAGGTCGCGCCGGTCTGATGGAACGGCACATTGCTGGCCACCACGACCGCCGCGGCGCGCACCTCGTCGTCATGCAGCCGGATCAGCGGCTGCACGCCGCCCTCCACCGCCGTGGCCTCCGCGCGCAGGAAGCCGCCGCCCGCATCGCGCACCGCCTTGGCCAGGGCCAGCAGGTACAGACCCATGTCCACCCGCGCCTGTTGATCGAAACGCACCACCGGGCCCAGCGTTGCCGGCGTCTCCGCGCCCCCGGCAAGGACTTCGGCGGACAGCCCGGCCGTGCGCGCGGCTTCCGCTTCGCGATGCAGGTTGTCCGGATTGCCATCGTGGGAAAACAGGTAGCCGGGAATGCGCCGGAAGCCGCACGGCTGCTGCGTGCCCAGCGCCAGTTCCTCGATCCAGTCGATGGCCGCGGCATGGCTCGCCGCCGCCAGCCTTGCGCCGTCCTCGCCATGCTGGCGCGCCAGCCGGTAATAGCGATCATCCAGTGCCGAGGCCAGGTGCGCGGTGGTGCGCAGTGTTTCGCCCGCACCGATGCCCTCGCGATCGATTACCAGGACCCGCCGGCCCTCCCGGCAAAGGCACAGTGCGGTACTCAGCCCCGCGATACCAGCGCCGATGACCACGACGTCCTGGACTTCGCTGACCGGCCCGTCCAGGAACCAGCCGGAAGTGGCCGCGTCCACCGGTGACCAGATCGGTTGCGTGCGTGCGGTGCCCATCGTCTGACTCCTTCTTCCACGGTTGTCCTTGGCTTAGCCCAGCGAGGGACAAGACGACGTGAAACCCGCGTACGCGATCTCGCTGCACGCGTTAACAACGCAGGCACGCGTGACCTCGTCGCGGGCGAAGACCATGCCTGAGTCAAATCTTCGCGGGCCCGACCTGCAGAATCTGCAGGCCGCGCCTTTCCCGCCTTGGCGAGCGTGTAGCGGGACGCCTGCCGCTGGCACGGCCATGGCGCCGAAGGAACGGGGTGTGAATCACGCCCCGTTTCCCACGCGACAGGAGATCGACATGCCAACCCGACGCAACCAGAACAGCCAGAACCACCAGGATCGCCGCGGCTTCGCCAGCATGGATCCGGACAGGCAGCGCGACATCGCCGCCGAAGGCGGCCGCGCCGTGCACCGCAGTGGCAACGCGCACGAATTCGATTGCCGCGAGGCCCGTGCCGCAGGCCGCAAGGGCGGCGAGGCCCGCGGTGGCCGCAACGATCACTGATCTCCGTCGGACCGTGGGTCCGCTACCGGACTCAGCACGAAAACGTGGGCTCACGGCCCGCGTTTTCGCGTGTCCCCGCAGCATGGTCACGCCCGGGGCGGATCCGTCTCGCGTTCGGGATTGCGGTGCCGCGCGATGGCGCCGATAAAGCGCGACAGGCTGTCCTCATTGGTGGCCTCGGCCATCACCAGCGCCGTGTCCGACGCCGCTTCGATCTCGATCCCGGCCAGGGACAGCACCTGGCTGGCAGTCCCCAACGCAAGGATCGCCTTGCCGTGACGCCAGGCGTCGCGGACGAATTCCAGTACCCGTCCATCCGCCGACCACAGCGCCACCGCCTCGTCGCCGGCCGGCAGTACGACCGCGTCGAACAGCACGCTGGGCGCGTTCTCCACCGAGGCGTCCGCATCCAGCATCTGGCCTTCCTCGGTTTCCAGTGCGCCCACGTGCGGTCCCACCACCCGCACGCCCGCGCCATGCCCGGCCAGCGTGTCGACGATCGCGCGGACGTCTTCGGCGCGCACGCCGCGCGTGGCCAGGACCGCCACCCGCCGCGTGCGGATGCCGCCGTCGCCGGGACGGGCCTCGAGGGACAGCGCCGGCGACAGGGTCACTTCCGCGGCCGGGGACGGTTCCAGCGCCCGCGGCATCGCGGGCGGCAACGCCATGCCCAGTCCCGCCGCCACTTCCGCGGCCAGCGTCTCGGACACGTTGCGCAGCATCGACACCATCCGCCTGCGGATCGCCGGCACCGTCACCTTGCTCAACTCGAAGCGGAAACCGGCGGCGATATGGCGCTTCTCGAACGCGGTCTGGCTTTCATAGAACAGCGTGGCCTGGTTGAAATGCTCGGCGAATTTCTCCGGCTTGGCCCGCACTTCATCGCCTTCCGGAGGTTCCGGGAAGGAAACGAATCCGGCCGCACCGGCCTGGAACGGACAGCCCCCGCCCAGCGAATTCGGCTCGTACGAGACCCGCCCGCGATGGATCGCCTGGCGATGCATGCCGTCGCGCTGGTTGTTGTGCACCGGCGCCACCGGCGCGTTGATCGGAATCTCGTGGAAGTTGGGCCCGCCCAGCCGGCTGATCTGGGTATCCACATAGGAATGGATGCGCCCGGCCAGCAGCGGGTCGTTGGTAAAGTCGATGCCGGGAATCACATGCGCGGCGCAGAAGGCCACCTGCTCGGTCTCGGCGAAGAAATTGTCCGGATTGCGGTTCAACACCAGCCGCCCGACCATGCGCAGCGGCACCAGTTCCTCCGGCACGATCTTGGTCGCGTCCAGCACATCGAAGCTGAAGGCCTCGGCCTGTTCCGGGGTGAAGATCTGCAGGCCCAGTTCGTACTCGGGATAGTCGCCGGCCTCGATGGCCTCCCACAGATCACGGCGGTGGAAATCCGGATCCGCGCCGGAAATCTTGACCGCTTCCTCCCATACCAGCGAATGGGTGCCGAACCTGGGAATCCAGTGGAACTTGCAGAACACCGAGTCCCCGTCCGCGTTCACCAGCCGGAAGGTATGCACGCCGAAGCCCTGCATCATCCGGAAACTGCGCGGGATCGCACGATCGGACATCAACCACATCAGCATGTGGGCGGATTCGGGCATCAGCGAGACGAAATCCCAGAAGGTGTCATGCGCCGAGGCGGCCTGGGGCATGCCGTGGTGCGGTTCCGGCTTCACCGCGTGGACCAGGTCGGGAAATTTCATTGCATCCTGGATGAAGAACACCGGCATGTTGTTGCCCACCAGGTCCCAGTTGCCTTCGTCGGTGTAGAACTTCACCGCGAATCCGCGCACGTCCCGCGCGGTGTCCTTGGATCCGCGTTCGCCGGCGACGGTGGAAAAGCGCACGAAAACCGGCGTCTGCTTGCCGGCTTCCGCGAAGGGCGCGGCGCGGGTGAGATCAGACAGGCTCTCGTAGGCCTCGAAATAACCATGCGCGCCCGAACCCCGCGCATGCACGATGCGCTCGGGAATCCGCTCGTGATCGAAGTGGGTGATCTTCTCGCGCAGGATGAAATCCTTGAGCAGCGCCGGACCTCGCAGCCCGGCTTTCAGGCTGTTCTGGTTGTCGGCCACGGCCACGCCCTGGTTGGTGGTCAGGACCCGGTCACCGGCATCGTTGCGCACGCGCAGCAGCGGCCCGCTGCCGGCATCCATGCCCGGCAAGGCGGATTCACCCGTCTTGCCGGTGTCATTGCGTTCGCTCACCGTGCTGGCCGCCGCCTCGGGCGCGGGCGCCGGCACGTGCGTGCCTTCGGGCGGGTCCAGCGCGTTCTCCCGGTCGTGCTCGGCCGCCTTGTCCACGTTGTACTCGCGCTCGCTGGACCATGCCTCCGCCAGGCGCGCAGCTTCGGCCTGCGGCGCCCCCACGGCATCGCGGCGGGCGGACGCCGGGCCGGAATCGGTCCGCGGTGCGGCTTTCTTGGCGGCCTGGCGCTTGGACGGGGCTTGCTTCTTGCTCATGGCGGGCACCTCCAGGGAGAGAGGTGTCCCAACCTAGTCCGATGGAGTGAACAGAATGCGTTCGCCAGCCGGACACCCGCTACGCCGCCGGTGCAGGGCCACCCGCCCTGCCCTGGTCGAGGCCCGGCTACAACGGGGTTTCCGCGGTCCCGTCGAGATAGCGAAGGAGCACTTCGGGCATCTGCCGGGTGACTTCGGCAGGCGGCTCATCGTTGCGAAGATCCAGATAAAGGGCGGCCGAAGCTGCCAGGGCGGCGCGGATGGCACTCGCCTCGTGCGCGGCGACGGTGCGGCGCAGCAGATCGCTCGCCTGCATATCCACTGCTTCCATCCGCCTCACCCCACGCTGCGGGCGTCCCGCCCTGCGATGAAGCATCGGTCCCAGTACCTGGTCGCGGATGAAGGCGAGCATCCCGATCGCCTCGAACAGCTCGCCACGCCCCAGCTTGGCCGCGCCGTAGTGCAGCCATACCCACGCCCGCTGTTCGAACCATTCCGGGGACCGGTCGGGCCAGTGGATGGCCGCCGAATCCAGGCGGGCTTCGATATCGCTGCCTGCGCGCGCGAACAGCACCGCGGGCCGCTCGATCAGCCGGTCCAGATCATCGGCGACGACGAACTTCAGATCCACGTGAATCAGCGGCGGACCGTACAGGCAGATGAGCAATCGCGGCTCGCCGACATGTTCGCCGCCGAAGGCCGACAACAGGCCATCCATCCGTTCGGCGAACTGCCGGCGCGTCGCCATCACGTCGGGATAGTGCGCGGCGTCCACGACGACTACGAAATCCAGATCCGAATACGGATCGAAGCCGCCGTGGATATAGGAGCCGCCGGCGAGCAGCGCGGTCAGCCGGTGGTCGCGGGAAACCTCGGTCCGGACCCTTTCAACAAAATCATGGTGCAACTGAGGAAGCATGCTGGGCATATCGGTTCTCCAGGCCAGCAGCTCAGGTTACTGGAGATGCGGCGGCCAGAACAAGCGATGCGGGCCTTCGCTGGAGCAGCGAGGGATCGCGGGCCTGCAGCCCTCCCTCGCATCGCGGCCAGTACTCCCCACCTCACAGTAGCCTCGCTCCCGGAAGAACGGTCCTGGCCGCCGCCTTCTCCTGCCAAGGCGCGCCATGGTCCCGCATACAAAATGCATCGACAGCGCCGGGTGTGCCTGTATGGACAAATGCGGACAAGAAGATGCCCGCGCAACGCGGTAGCGTCACCACCGACGGAATGGCATGAAGCTCGGCGCATCGCCTCTTTCCACCTGATGGCGGCGATGCGGCGAACAGCGCGTTGGCACGGCATCGTCCTGCGGCGAGAGCGTCGACGACGCGGTGCAGTTCGGTGCGGTCCGGATTTCCACGCCGCATTGATGACCATGGAGGTCCCGCGCGAACGAGCCTTGCCATGGTCCCCGATGTCCCCCCGATGAAGGACGAGGTCTGGATGAATGGTCCGCGTTTCCACGGCTGGTACATGGTAGGCGCCGTGCATCTGTTGCTGGCGCTGATTTTCGGTGCCGCCTACTCCTTCGGCGCATTCTTCACCCACTTGCAGGCGAACTTCGACGCGGATCGATTTTCAACCGCATCCATCTTCTCCTCCACGGCGCTCATCTACTACGTCGTGGGCGTTTTCTCCGGCACCTGGAGCGACAGGACCTCGGTGCGCACGGTCGTCAGCCTGGGCATCCTGCTTCTCTCGCTGGGTTTTCTGGCCGGCAGCCTGCTGTCATCGTCCCTTGCACTCTTCCTGACGGCATTCTGCAGCCTCGTTGGGCTGGGCATCGGTCTGGTCTACGTCCCGGCGGTCTCGACCCTCCAGCGCTGGTTCGTCATCCATCGCAGTTCGGCTTCCGGCCTCGCGCTGGCGGGAACGGGGCTGGGCACGCTCGTCGGGCCGACGGTCGCGGGACTGCTGATGCAACACTTGTCCTGGCAAAGCACCATGCGGTTGTTTGCCGCGGGCATCGCCGTGCTCGGGTTGGCCGCCGCGGCTTGCCTGCGGGGAAAACCCGAAGATCTGGGGCAGCGTCCCGACGGGCTTCCACCTTCGGGCACGACCACCATCGACGGGCCCAAACCGCGGTGCGGCGACACCACGTTGCGCGACGCGGTACGCCAGGCCCGATTCTGGTGGTTTTTCCTGGCGATCTTCTTCGGCTCCGTCGGCCTCTTCCTCGCACTCGTCCACATCAATCCCTACGCACAGCAGCACGGGCTGGAGACGACCCGGGCCAACCTGCTGATCGGCCTGATCGGCGTGGGCAATATTGGCGGCCGGCTGGTGCTCGGACGTATCGGCGATCGCATGGGTGCCCAACGCTTCCTGATCGTGGTCACCCTCGGCCTGGCGCTGCTATGCGGACCATGGGCCATGGCGCGCGGCTTCGCGTCGCTGAGCATCTTCGCGTTGCTGTTCGGCGCGGCCAATGGCGGATGCATCGCGTTGTATCCAGCCGTCGCCACCACCTGGTTCGGCACCTCCCACCTGGGTGCCATCCTCGGCGCGCTGTACATTGCGGTGGGGATTGCCGCAGTCGCCGGCGGAAGCGTCGCAGGGTTCCTGTACGACCTGTACCACAGCTACACCCTGTCCATCGTCCTGTCGGGTCTTTCGGCGCTGCTGTCGGCAGTGGGCATCATCCTGGCCGCCCGGTTTGGTCCACGTCATCCGTGAGCCATGGAAAAAACGGTCCTCCTGGACGCGCCGCATGAAGCAAGCGCGCCCGCCTGCGTCCTGGGCCCCCATGCCGATTCCAACGTCAGGCGGAATCCACGCCCATGGCACGAGCAACGTCCACCCGACGGCCGCGCGGCGCAAGCCTGCTGCGAGTCCGCTCCAATAGGGCCACGCCCATCCCATACACCAGCAGTGGTACCGCCCAGCTCAACCAGAGCAGCGTGGGGATCATTACCATCGGCGAGGCGATTTCCATCATGCCGGGGATCCGGATCATCGCCCGGAAGGTGACCGGGGCCAGCGTCACCAGGTAGCAGCCAATCATCCATCGCCGGTGCGTTCCCACTTGCCCGCGGCGGATGGCGCGGTAGCCCAGGAAGGCGGTGACCAGCCAGGCCAGCGCGGTGGCGGCGAAAGCGATGCGAATCGCGGCCGGTGCCGGGCTGGTCAGGATCAGGCCCACCGCGCCCACGCAGGCGAGCAGCATGCCCGACAGGAAGCTCCGGCCCATCCAGCGGTGCAGCCGCGGATATCCACGGCGGATCCGTGGCAGGAATTGCAGGGCGCCCAGCACGATCGTCAGCAGGCCCCCGCCGATATGCGTCCACAGCCATTCGCGCCGGGTCCAGAACATGCCGTAGCTGCCGGCATCCAGGTGCGTGTATTTCTGGTAGGCGATGGACAGGAATTCGGCGGCGGCGGCGACCACCAGCGACCATGCCACGACAAGCAACGCGATTTTCAGATGGCGACGGTATCCGCCGGGGGCCTGGACCGGGTCTGCGAAACGCATGCGAATGCCATGAGGGGACGCCGCGGCCAGCGTATCGCAACGTGCCGGGAGCAGACAGCCACGTGTTCAGGTTGCGGGCAAACACCGTACCAGCCCCGTTGTTGACGTCATTGCGCCCACGTAGGATGAGTCGCGCAAGGGGAGCCCGGGTGAAACCCGCGTCGTCTCGTACCGTCAGCGGATAATGCCTGCTTTGGACGCCATTTCACTGTTCATCGTTGCTCTGGGAGGCATCGCCATCGTCGCGGTGGTGGCCGTGCCTGCATGGTTCGCCTGGATCGTCGCCTGGCGTTCCGGCATGCCGATGGATGCCCGCCGTTCGTTCATTCTCGTCTGCCTGCTGCTGTCGTTCGGATTCTTCACGCTTGCAGGCGTGGCCTTCCTTCCATTGGGGATGGCGGATGTCTTTGTCGCACCTCAATTGGCCGCCGGCGGCTACGAACGGACAGCGATCGCGATCCATTTCCTGTCCGAATACGGTTCGATCGGCGCATGCCTGGTGGTGGGGTTGTTGGCATCGTTCATCGTCCCCCTGAAGTTGCGCCGTGTCTGGCCGCGGATGCGGCTTGCCATGCGTGGCGGCCAGTAGACAGCGGACAAGTAAGACCCGGCATGATCACCCGCGCCGAAACGCGGATCCGGGACGCCCTTCCATCCCGCTGGGATCCGCCGACAGCAGATCCTCGTGCAGCATGAAGACATCGTTGCCGTCGACGCCCGGATCGCCCAACGCGTACAGGGTCGAGAACACCGCCTCGTAGGCGGTGTTGCGCATCAGCAGGCAGATGTCCCCGGGATCGGCCCCCAGCGCGAGCAGGCGTTCGAGGGCAGGGCCGCTGTCGGCGAAGGGATCCTCCGGCCGTTGCTTCGCGTATGCGATCAGCTGGGCCACGCCTTCCGGCCGGAGTTGGAGGTTGATCACCTCGGTCCAGAGATGCGCCAGGAGATCTTCGCGGGTGGACATGCCGTTCCTGTAGTTATCGGTTGGGGGGCGGCGGGCGGCCCATCGGCAGGGGCCATGCGGCGAAGGGCCATTCCCTTCGTTCCGCTGTCTTCCAAGGGAGAGGCGAGCGCGCATCCACCCTACCCGCCCTTGATCTCCCCGCGCAGCTGCGCCAGCAGCCGGCGCAGTCCGTGGATCTGATCGAGCAAGTGCAGGGCGACATCGATGCCCTCCTCGTTCACGCCCAGATCGTCGGACAGATCGCGGACCAGGTAGGCACGCGCCACGTCCACTTCGGTCAACTCGACGCAGGTGACGCCATGCGCGGGGGTGATCCAGGCCTTCTCGATCCAGACGGTCAACGTTTCGCGCCGAATGCCGGACTGGGACAGGAAATCCTCGACGTCGATGTTCATGCCGGATGCTCCTCGCGCGGTACGTGGGTCTGGCCCGCGCTCCATCGGGAAACGAATTCCTTCAGTTCGGCGTCCTCGCCCCGGGGCAGCACGATGCGCAGGCGGACGTACTCGTCACCGCGCCCACCACCGCGGCGCGGCAGGCCGTGTCCTTTCACCCGCAACCGGCTGCTGCCGTCGGATCCGGGCGGCACGGTCAGCTCGACATGGCCGGTGGGCGTGGGCACGCGCACCGGGCCGCCCAGCACCGCTTCGCGCAACGATATGGGTACTTCCAGGCTCAGATCGTCGCCCTCCCGGCTGAAGCGTGGGTCCGGCTGCACATCCAGTTCGATGAGCGCATCGCCGGCCTGGCCCTGTTCGCCGCCGGGAGCGCCCTTGCCGCGCAGGCGCAGTGTCTGTCCCGATACCACACCGGCCGGCACGCTGACATCCAGGGTGTCGCCGGTCGGCAGGGTCAGCCGCGTGCGGGTGCCGTTGATGGCATCGGCCAGGCTGATGGCCAACCGGTAATGCAGGTCCTGGCCGCGCCGTCGCGCGCGGGCCTGCGCGCTCCTTCGCAGCAGCTCGGCGAACGGGTCGTCGCCCTCGGCAAAATCCGCATAGCCCGCGTAATCCGCATCATCCCCGTAACCCTGGCCGTGGTCGCTGCCGGCGTAGTCGCGGTAGTAACGATGCTGTGGCCGCTCGGCGCCGGTCTCGTCGATCTCGCCGGCGTCGTAGCGCCTGCGCTGTTCGGCATCACCGAGCAGGCGATAGGCGACGGCGACCTCCTTGAAGCGTTCCTCCGCCGCCTTGTCGCCGGGATTGAGGTCCGGGTGCAGCTTGCGCGCAAGCCGGCGGTAGGCCTTCTTGATGTCCTCGGCCGAAGCGGAAGGCGCCACGCCCAGCACGTCATAGGGATTGCTCACGGCCCCGCCTCCGTGGATGCCTCCGGGGCTTCCATCGCGATCACCCGGACCGGAATCGACTTGGCCGCCGGCGTGCCGCTGATACGGTCGTAGTAATCCAGCGGCAGCAACGGATTCAGTTCCGGGTAGTAGCCGGCCAGCGCACCGCGCGGCATCGGGTAGTCCAGCACGGTCAGTCCTTCGACCCGGCGCAGGTGGCCATCGTTGCTGATGGTTTCCAGCGCCACGCGCGCTTCCTTCGCCAGCCCGCGGGCGCGCCGATCCTCCAGGTTCATGAACAGCACCATGCGATCGTTGTACACGCCTCGATAGCGATCGTTGTAGCTGTAGATGCTGGTGTTGAACTGATCGTGCGAACGCACGGTGGCCAGGCGCAGCATCGATGGATCGGCGATGGGGTCGTTGACCTCCAGTCCCTCCAGCAGCAGGAAATTGGCCTTGCCGTTGGGGGTGAGCCAGATCCGCCGGCGCGGCGCGACATCCAGGTGGAATCCCTTCGGCTCGCGGATGCGATCGGCGAATCCCGTGTAGATCGCCGGATACACCGCCGCGATGCGGTCCCGGACGAGTCCGTAGTCCGCGCGGTAGTCCTCCCACGGAATCCGGCTGTCCGGGAGGGTCGCCCGCGCCATCCGGCACACGATCTCCACCTCCGGCAGCACATCCCCGCTCACCGGTTCCAGTACCCCGCGCGAGGCGGTGACGTTGGACATCGAATCCTCGATGGTGACGAACTGCTCGCCCGCCGCCGTCACGATGCGTTCCGAGCGCGCCACCACCGGCAGGATCAACGCATTCCTGCCATGCACCAGATGCCCCCGGTTCAACTTGGTGGCGATGCCCACGGTCAGATCGAGCTTGCGCATGGCGGCATAGGCGCGATCCGTGTCCGGCACCGCACGCACGAAGTTGCCGCCCAGGCCGATGAACACCTTGGCGCTGCCGTCCATCATCGCCTCGATGGACTCCACGGTGTGGTGGCCGTGCTCGCGCGGCGGTTCGAAGCCGAACACCTCGCGCACCTTGTCCAGATAGGCCGGCGACGGTTTTTCGTCGATGCCGACGGTGCGATCGCCCTGCACGTTGGAATGGCCGCGGATGGGTGAAATGCCCGCGCCCGGTCGGCCGAAGTTGCCGCGCAGGAACAGCAGGTTGGCGACCTGCTGCACCAGCCGCGAGCCCTGCTGGTGCTGGGTCAATCCCATGCCATAGCAGATGATGGTCGCCTTGGCGCGGATGTAGATCTCGGCGCACCGGCGGATCTGCGCCTCCGATACCCCCGACACCCGCACGATCTCGCCCCAGTCCTGCGCCAGCGCGTCGGCGCGGACGGCCTCCAGGCCCTCGGTGTGTTCACGCAGGAATGCGTGATCGAGCACGGCTTCGCCCGCGGCCTCCCGTTCGAACACCACCTTCATCATGCCCTTGAGCAGGGCCAGATCGCCGCCGATGCGGATGTGGACGAACTCGCTGGCGATCTCGGTGGACCCGAACGTCGCCATCTGCACCACATCCTGCGGCTCGGTGAACCGGATCAGGGCGCGCTCGGGCATGGGATTGACCGCGACGATCGGAATCCCGCGCTTCCGGGCCTCGACCAGGTGGGTCATCATCCGCGGTGAGTTGGTCCCGGTGTTCTGGCCCATCACGAAGATCGCGTCGGCGTGCTCGAAATCGTCCAGCACCACCGTGCCCTTGCCCACCCCGATGGCCGGCGGCAGGCCGCGGCTGGTGGGTTCGTGGCACATGTTGGAACAGTCGGGGAAGTTGTTGGTGCCGAACTGGCGAACGAAAATCGCGTACAGGAACGCGGCCTCGTTGGGGGTCCGGCCGGAGGTGTAGAACTCGGCCTGGTGCGGGCTCTCCAGCGACCGCAGGTGCCGCGCAATCAGGGCGAACGCGCTGTCCCAGTCGCAGGGGACGTAGTGATCCGTCGCGGCGTCGTAGCGCATCGGTTCGGTCAGGCGGCCCTGCATCTCCAGCCAGTAGTCCGACTGTTCCATCAGTTCCGAGACGGTGTGCCTGGCGAAGAACTCGCGGGTGACGCGTGCCTGTGTGGCCTCGAAGGCCAGTGCCTTCACCCCGTTCTCGCAGAACTCCAGCTTCCTGGTGTGGTCGGCGTCCGGGAACGCGCAACTGGGGCATTTGAAGCCGCCGGGCTGGTTCATCGCCAGCAACGCGCGCGAGCCCTTGGCGACCACGCTCTGCTCCAGCAGCACCTTGGCGGTGGCCGCCGCCGCGCCCCAGCCACCGGCGGGCTGGTCGTAGGGCTTGTATCGGGGAGGTTTCTTTTCGCTCATGGCCGGACGCTCCCATAACCCGAAGACGCCATCAGTTAAGCACTTTAGGAGCCCACGCTCCACCTTGCCGTGATGAATCCGCATGGCGTGGCCGCTCTCGCCGTCGCCGCGCCGGATGAGCTACGCTGCGGCCCACCATCCGCGCTGGCCACGTGTCGCCGACGCAATGGCATTTCATCCGACCCGCCATCCACCGGAGGTGGAGAGCCATGCTCGATTCCGGCGAACCTGCGCCGCCCATGCCCGGATGCGCCGTCCGCAGGATCCAGCGCCGGCAGGGAGATGTCGCGGAAACCGTGACCGACCGGTTGGCCGAGGAAGTCCCCGTTGCCCTGCGCTACAACGGCCGCTCGTTCGCGGTAATGATGGCCACGCCCTGCGATCTGGAAGACTTCGCGCTGGGGTTTTCGCTCAGTGAAGGGCTCATCGCGCAGGCAGGCGAATTGCTGGACATCAAGATCCATCCGCGGGTCGAAGGCATCGAGTTGGCGATGTCGGTATCGGCCAGCGCCGCCGGCGCCCATTTCGACGACGACTCGATCCGCAACCTCCCCGGACGCGGCGGCTGTGGCCTGTGCGGCACCCGCGAACTGGAGGATGTCGTCCAGGCTCCGGCCCCGGTCGACGCCACCCTCGTCTTCGACACCTTGGCCCTGCGGCAGGCGCTGGACGCCCTGGCGCTCCATCAGCCCCTGAACGCGGCCACCGGCGCCACCCATGCCGCCGCCTGGACCGATGCCGAGGGCCGGATACGCCGGGTGCGCGAGGACGTGGGCCGGCACAACGCGCTGGACAAGCTGGTCGGTGCGATGGCGCGCGAAGGCGATGATCCCGCCGCCGGCATGCTGCTGATCTCCAGCCGGGCCAGCTACGAGATGGTGGTCAAGGCCGGCCGCGCCGGCATTGGCTTCATCGCCGCCGTGTCGGCGCCGACCGCGCTGGCCATCGAGCTGGCCCGCGGCGCCGGAATCTGCCTGGTTGGCTTTGCCCGCGCCGACGGCTACAACGTCTATACCTTCCCGGAGCGCCTGCGTGCACGCCCGTGAGGCGCTTCGTCCCCATCCCCTGCAGGAGTTTTCGTGCAAGCCGTACTCGCCCAGTCCGTAACCGCCCCCGTGACCCGCGCGGCCATCTTCCTCGTCGTCACCCTGGCCCGCGGCCCGCGGCATGCGCAGGCCTGCCGTGCCCTGTGCGCCGACATGGCGGGACTGGTGCGCGCGATAGGCTCACGCGTGCCGGAGGGCACCCTGTCCTGCGTGATGGGGTTCGGCTCGGAGGTCTGGGACGATCTGTTCGGCGCATCCCGCCCTCGCGAACTTCACCCGTTCCGCGAACTGCACGGCCAGCACCACGCCGTCGCCACGCCCGGCGATCTGCTGCTGCACATCCGCGCCGCACGCCAGGATCTGTGTTTCGAACTGGCGACCGTGGTCATGCAACGGCTGGGCGACGCGGTCACCGGCGCGGACGAAGTCCACGGCTTCAGCTATTTCGACAATCGCGATCTGATCGGCTTCGTCGACGGCACCGAAAATCCGGTGGGCCAGGCCGCGCTCGACGCAACCCTGGTCGGCGTCGAGGATCCGGCCTTCGCCGGCGGCAGCTACGTCATCGTGCAGAAGTACCTGCACGACCTGGGCGGCTGGAACGCGGTGCCGGTGGCCGAGCAGGAAAAGATCGTCGGCCGCACCAAGCTGTCGAACATCGAACTGGACGACGCCACCAAGCCCAGCTACGCCCACAATGCGCTGACCTCGCTGGTCGAGGATGGCCAGGAACTGCAGATCCTGCGCGACAACATGTCCTTCGGCGACGCCGCCAAGGGCGAATTCGGCACCTACTTCATCGGCTATGCGCGTTCGCCCTCGCGCATCGAGAAGATGCTGGAGAACATGTTCATCGGCAACCCGCCGGGCAACTACGATCGCCTGCTGGATTTCAGCAAGGCGGTGACCGGTTCGCTGTTCTTCGCGCCTTCGGCGGATTTCCTGGAAAACGCGGCAGGCGGGGATTGATCAGACCCGCGCCGTTTCACTCCACGCATCTGCGGTCTTCCGTACCCACTCTTGGCGTCACGCTCAGGATCCGCCCTGGCGAGAGCACGCCGAGGCGATACCAGGTGCCTCTCGGAATGACGCAGGCGCCGGGCGCGCCGACCCTGGCCGTGGTTTCCTGTCCGCCTTCCGGGGCCAGCGTCACCGCGATCCCGCCTTCCAGCACGTAGAGGATCTTGTCGCCCGCCGGATGGCGTTCCCAGAACGCCGCATCCACCGAACGGTCATCGACGATGTCGATCAGCGCCACCAGCCATTCGGAGTCGGTCCGGCTCAGCCGGTCCAGCGGAATATCGGACGCGCGGCGGGCATCGTCGAAGCCGACCACGCGCTCCTGCGGATCAAACGTCAGCATGGATTTGTCTGCCTGATGAAAGCATGGATAGAATGTGAGTGATAGCTCGCCTTGTCTACTCGCTTTCCCGTCGACCGCCATGGCCCGCAAACCCGCGACGAAACCCCGCAAAACCGCAACCCAGCAACGTTCCCGCGCCACCGTGGACGCATTGCTGGAAGCGACCGCTCGCATTCTGGTCAAGGAAGGCTACGACCGCGCCAGCACCAACCGCATCGCCCAGGCCGCGGGGGTGAGCATCGGTTCGCTCTACCAGTACTACCCGAGCAAGGAAGCGCTGGTCGCGGGCGTGATCGGCCAGCACATGCAGGAGATGATGCAGCGCATCCGCGACGCATTGGCCCGGGTCGCGCAGGAGCCATTGGATCTGGCCACCCGCGAACTGGTGCGGGTGATGATCGACGCACACCGCATCAATCCGCGCCTGCATCGGGTGCTCGTCGAGCAGACGCCAAGGGTGGGCCTGCTGGAGAACATCGAAGCGATCGATCGCGAGGTCTACGCGCTGATCCGCCAGTACCTGGAAAGCCACCGGCAGGCACTGCGCGTGCAGGATCTGGACACGGCAACCTTCATCGCCGTGTCCACGGTGGAGGCGCTCACCCATGCCGCGGTGGTGCTGCGGCCGGAAATGGTGTCCGGCGATCGCGCGGACGCCTACATCGACGAAGTCACCGCCCTGCTGGTGCGTTACCTGCGCAAGGCCTGAGCCTCACTCCTGCCGTGCCGGCAGCACCCGCGGGTTGCGCAGGATGGCGGCCGAGATCAGCGAGACCAGCAGGCCGACCGGGAAGATCTCGATGAAGGTCATCGGCAGGCGGAACAGCGGATTGGCGTACTGCGCCTTGAACACCTCCATGTCGGCGGCCAGCTTGGCCAGCGCCTCGGGACTGGCGCCCTTGGCCTGTTGCGCCTCGATCATCGCCCTGGCATAGGTGTCGGCGAAATCCAGCCCGCTGATCGCGAGCGCCGCCTCCCAGGACAGCATGTAGATCACGCTGGCGACGAAGCTCACCCCCAGGCCCAGGCCGAACGCCGGCCAGAACCGGATCACTCCGCCCCCTTCACGGTCGCGGTGGCGCTTGATCGCCAGGAACACCAGGCTCAGCGCGACCAGCATGGTCAGATAGCCGATCGCCATGCTGTAACCGGACGGGAGGGCGTCCTGCACGGTCAGCACGATGAGGGACAGCACGCCGCCGGCAATCAGGCCGGCGAGCAGGCCGTAGGACAGGATCCTGCGCAACATGGGACACCTCTCGGATGGGAAACGGCGTCATTGGGCAACCCGGCCCTGCCTGCGGCAATCGGCCAAACGGGTGATTTCGCCCGTTTCCCCCAAGGATGGCACGTCATTGCCCTGTTCAGGGGAGCAGTCCCAGCTCACGCGCGCGCCGCACCGCCTCGGTCCGCCGGCGCGCGCCCAGCTTTTCATACAGCCGGGCCACGTGGGTCTTCACCGTACTCGGGGCGATGTGCAGTTCGCGGGCGATTTCCTTGTTGGAGCGACCCGCCGCCAGTTCCAGCAGCACGGTCCGTTCGCGATCGCTGATGCCTAGGCTGTCCTGCGCCTTCGGGTTGCCGTCGAAGGCCGGCGGGCGATGGCGGCCGGCGAACAGGCGGGCACCGACGAATATCCCCAGCGCGAGGAAGGCCAGCGCGATCAGGCCGGTGTAGAAATCGTCCCAGTGGGTGCGTGCCAACCGCTGGTAGTCCAGCCATTGCAGGCCCAGCGCCGCGACCGCCAGCGCCCCGCCGTACAGGGCGGTCCGCTTGCCGGTGGCGGATGACATCCGGGCGTGGCGTCGGTTCATGCGGGCGGATTGTCCGCCAAGCCCTCGCCGGGGAAAAGGCGCGGCGACGTTATGGCCGCACCCGGAATACCGCGCTGATGCGCGGCGCCTGCGGCCTGCGGGTCTTGGGAATGCCATGTTCGTGGGTGAGCTGGGAGGCATGGCTCATGCTGAGCAGGCTGCCCGGTTGCAGATCGATGGCGATGGCCTTGTGACCCTCTCCCTTGGCCTTGATCAGCATGCGACGCGGCGCGCCCAGCGAGACCAGGGTGATCGGATGGCCTTCGCGCAGGATATGCAGCTTGTCGCTGTGCATGGCGACGCTGTCGTGACCGTCGCGATACAGGTTCATGCCCACCCGGCTGTAGGGTGCGGGCACCACCGCCCGCACCCGCGCCAGCATCTCGGCCAGCGGCAGGTCCGCGGGCAGCGCTCCCACGTCGTAATTCGCCAGCAGGCGCGGCACGTCCACCACCTTCTCGTACATGGGCCGCTGCAGGTGGGTCCAGGCGGCCCCCGCCTGCAGCGCCTGGAACCACCGCCATGCCCGCGCCTCGTCGACGAAATCCGGCCAATAGCGGATCCCGCCCTGGGCGTCTTCGACCAACTGCTGCATGGGCGTGGCGAACAGGTCCATCTCAGTGGAAGTCGCGCGAAGTGGTGACCAGATCGCCCAGCCAGTCGCTCATGTCGGCAAGATGGGCCGCGATCAGGTGCTGCACGCCATCCACGTGTTCCCAGCGCCCACGCACCGACAGCAGGCGCGCGCCCAGCAGTGCCTTGCGCTGGCGCGCCGCCAGGTGCGGCCAGACCACCACGTTGACCACGCCGTGCTCGTCTTCCAGGGTCACGAAAATGACACCGCTGGCGGTACCCGGTCGCTGGCGCTGGGTGACGATGCCGGCAGCATGCACGCCACGCCCGTGCGGCATGTCCTGCAATTGGCGCGAGTCCAGCACGCGCTCGGCCTGCAGGCGCTCACGCAGCAGTGCCAGCGGGTGCGTGCGCAGGGTCAATCCCAGCGCGCGGTAATCCGACAGCACGTCCTCGCCGGTGCGCGGCGCCGGCAACACGATGTCCTCCTCGTCCGGACTGCCGGGCAGCAATGGACGCTGGCGCTCGATGCCGGCCACCGCCCAGCGGGCGGCGTGGCGATTGCCGGCCAGCGCTTCCAGCGCGCCGGCCTCGGCCAGGGCATGCCGGGCCTTCTCGTCCAGGCGCGCGCGCAGGCACAGATCGCGCACGTCCCGGAATGGCTGGCGCGCACGGGCCGCGACGATCGCATTCGCCATCGCCTTCGACAGCCCGCTGATCTGGCGCATGCCCAGGCGGATTGCCGGCTGGCCGGCATCGTCCTTGTCATCGATGTAGAAGCGGCCGCCTTCCAGCGTGCAATCCCAATCGCTGTGCAGCACGTCGACCGGCCGCACCTCGACCGGCAGGCGCCCGCCCCGCCCACGCCGCGCGTCCTGCACGATCTGGCTGGGCGAATAGAAGCCCATCGGCTGGGCGTTGAGCAGTGCGCAGGTGAACGCGGCCGGCTCGTGCCGTTTCAGCCAACTGCTGATGTAGACCAGCTTGGCGAACGAGGCCGCATGGCTCTGCGGGAAGCCGTAGGAACCGAAGCCCTTGATCTGTTCGAAGATCTGGTCGATGAATTCGGAGGAGTATTTTTTTCCCTCCATCAATTCGCGGATGCGGGCGCGATGCGGCTCCATGTCGCCGCCGCGTCCCCAGGCCGCCATCGAGCGGCGCAGTCCGTCTGCTTCTTCTGGGGTGTAACCCGCATGAATCACCAACTCCATCACCTGCTCCTGAAACAACGGAATACCCAAGGTATCTTTGAGGATTATCTCGATGCCTTCGGAGGGATAGACCACCGGGTCCTTGCCCTGCCGTCGCCGTAGATAGGGATGCACCATGCCGCCTTGAATCGGACCGGGACGAACGATCGCCACTTCGATCACCAGGTCGTAGAACCTTTTTGGCTTAAGTCTCGGCAGCATGCTCATCTGCGCGCGTGATTCGATCTGGAACACACCGACGGTGTCGGCGGCCTGGATCAGATCGTAGGTGCCCGGGTCATCGCCCGGGATCCTTGCCAGGTCGATGACGCGGCCACGATGCTTTTCAATCAAATCCACCGTTTTCTTGATGCAGGTCAGCATGCCCAGCGCCAGGCAGTCCACCTTGAGCAGTTTCATGGTTTCCAGATCGTCCTTGTCCCACTGGATGATGGTGCGACCGTCCATGGCCGCGTTTTCCACCGGCACCACCGTGGACAGTGGCGCGTCGCTGATCACGAAGCCGCCGACGTGCTGGGACAGATGGCGCGGGTGCCCGCGCAGCAGTGCGGTCATCGCCAGCACCCGCGCGATCAGCGGATTGTCCGGATCGAAGCCGGCCTCGCGCAGGCGCTGTTCCATCGGCGTATCGCCGTTGCCCCAGCCATAGCAGTCGGCCAGCAATGCGATCTGGTCCGCCGGCAGGCCGAACGCCTTGGCGACGTCGCGCACCGCGCTCTTGCCGCGGTAGCGGATCACGGTGGCGGCGATGGCCGCGCGCTCGCGGCCGTACTTGTCGTAGACGTATTGGAGCACCTCCTCGCGCCGCGCATGCTCGAAGTCCACGTCGATGTCCGGCGGCTCGTTGCGGTTTTCCGACAGGAAACGCGCCATCAGCAGGCGGGTCTCGTCGGGATTGACCACGGTGATGCCCAGCGCGAAGCACACCGCCGAATTGGCGGAAGAACCCCGCCCCTGACAGAGGATGTCCTGTGCTTTGGCGAAACTGACGATGTCCTGGACGGTCAGGAAGAAGGCTTCGTACCCCTTCTTGGCGATGAGCGCCAGTTCGCCTTCGATCTGTTGCCTGATCTTGGGGGGAGCGCCCCCCGGCCAGCGTTCGCGCATGCCACGCTCGGTCAGCTCGCGCAGCCAACTGGCCGGCGTATGGCCTTCCGGCACCAGTTCGACGGGATAGCGGTACTCCAGTTCGTCGAGATGGAAAGTGCAGCGCTCCGCCAGTCGCACCGCCGCCTCCAGCAATGCGGCCGGATAGATATTTCCCAGCGCCCGCCGCGTGCGCAGGTGGCGTTCACCGTTGCGGAACAGATGCTCGCCGCACTCGCCCAATGGCAGCCCGTGACGGATCGCGGTCATGGTATCCTGCAGGGCGCGCCGCCGACGCACGTCCATGTGCACATCCCCGGTCGCCACCGGCGTCATGCCCTGCTCCGCCGCCAATGCCAGCAATCGTTGCAGGCGGGCGTCGTCGTCCTCGTCGCGATGCAGTTCCACCGCAAGGAAGGCACGTTCGCCGAATACCCGTTGCAGCCACTTTCCCTGTTCCGGCTCCGGCACGCGCGCTGGCAGCCACAGCGCGAACAGGCCGCACGCTCCTTCGGCCAGCACGCTTTCCACATCCTGGCGGGTGAGCCGATAGCTTCCCTTGGTGGTGGCGCGACGGCCCGCGGTGATCAGCCGGCACAGTTGCGTGTAGCCGTGATGGTTTTCCACCAGCAGTACCAGCCGCAGGCCGTCGAACAACCGGAACTCGCTGCCCACCACCAGTTTCAACCCCGTCGCCCGCGAGGCTTCCAGCGCGCGCACGATGCCCGCCAGCGAGCATTCGTCGGTGATCGCCAGCGCCTTGTAACCGCATTGTTTGGCGCGCGCGAACAATTCCTCCGCGCTGGCCGCGCCGCGCAGGAAGGAGAAGTCCGACAGGCAATGCAGCTCGGCGTAGGCGGGCAAATCGTCGGCGACGACGGCATCGTCGTTGGCCGCCGCCCGTCCCAGCCGCTGCGCCACGTCCCAGGCGCGCGGCGGGCGGCCACCGGGCGAATCGATATCGCGTTCCTGCTCGCGGCTCATGCAAACCACCCGTGCAGCATCCAGTGATCGCGCTCACCCGGCGGCGCGAACGCCCAGGCGTGCTGGCCCTGCGAGGTTTCCAGCACGTAGTAGTCGCGGCGCGCGTCGTCGCCGTCCCACCAGCCGCTTTCCAACCGTTCCGGCCCGGACAGGATGCGCGGGCGCGGATCCCGCAGCGGTATCGGCTGCGGCAGCAGCCAGGCCGGGCGCGGCGGTCGCGCGGGCGCCGGGGCGATGTCCGCGCGCTCGTCGCCACGCAGTCGCCGCCAGGCCCGTTCCGGGCGCGGATCGCCGGTGGGCGCCACCTGGTGGACCGCATCATCGCCCAACCGCGCGCGCAGGCGTTCGCGCAGTTGTGGCCAGGGCAGCGTCTGCTGCGCGCGCAGATCGAACAGATCCCGCGTGGCCGGCACGAAGGGCGGCAGTTCGCGCGCCAGCAACCGCACCGCCACCACCGGCGCGGGAATGGATACGCGTTCAAGCCGGTTGCGGGTCAGTTCGAACAGCATCGCCGGTTCGCGCTCGGCCGACAGCAGGCCGACCTCCACATCGGTATGCCCTTCCTCGTGCTCCAGCCGCAGCAGGAACCGCTGCACGCCCCCGTCGCGGATGGACAGGTAGGTGCACAGATCGCCGATCAGCCGGCGCAGGGGGAACAGCAGCGCGGTGTGGCTTTCCACTTCGTAGCCCAGTTCCACCCGCTCGTCGAAATGATCCGGCGGCGCGTAATACGACAACGGCTCGTCGGCCTCGCCATACAGGCGATCCAGGTGCTCCAGCACCGGCAGGCCGAAGCGCCGGCGCAGGCTGTCGCGCGGCAGGCCGCGCAGACTGCGCAGATCGCGGATGCCCATGCGATGCAGGCGTTCGCCCACGTCGTCCGGCAACACGGCGCGTCGGACCGGCACCCGATCCAGCACCTCGTGCATGGCCGGCGCCTGCATCATCGCCAAGCCATCGCGCAGGCCGGCGAACACGCGCGCCGCGCGCGGCGTCGGCGCCAGCGCGATGCGATGGTTGAAACCGAGCGCATGCAGTTCCTCGCGCAGCCGCGCCTCGAACCGCGGCCACGGCCCCAGCAGGCGGAAACTGGCGCGCACTTCCATGACCAGGCAACCGGGCCATTGCGCGCTCACCAGCGAACTGTGGCGATAAGCCCATGCGGCCAGGAAACGATGCCAGCGCGCCTCGGCCTGCGGGTCGTATTCGGCCAGCGCCAGATCCGGTTGCAGCGCATGCGCGGCGGTCAGGCGCATGCCGGCCCGCAGGCCCGCCTGCGCGGCGGCGGTGTTGACGGCGTGCAGCGTGCGCAGTTGCGCCGGGCCGGTCACCAGCGCCAGCGCTGCTCCGGGATCGGGGCAACGGCGGAGGACGGCGTCCAGCGCCAGTTGCGGCAGCAATAGGCAGGCCCAGAGCATGCGCGGCTCACGAACCCGTCCAGGCGAACGCCTGTGCGGGCGGATGCCCGCCACGGCATTTGCGCACGTGCCAGGCACCGGTCGTGCGGCCTTTTTCGCGGGCGTATTCCAGCCGCAGCGCGGCCGGCGAGGCATTGAGCGCATGCCGGCGATCGCGCAGCGCGAAGCCCAGGCAATCGCCGCTGTCGGCGGCCACCTGCAATCGCCGCAGGGCACGCCCGTCGGCGGTCGAGGGCCAGCCGATCACCGCCGCGCAGGCGCCGCTGCGCAGGCATTGTTCGAACGCCCACAGCGCATCACGCGGGGCGGCCTCGACCAGATGCAGGTGCGCCAGATCCACGCCGCCTGCCTGCCAGGCCGGCGCATAGGCCAGGTACGGCGGCGCGATCAGCACCACCGCGCCGGCGGCCCGGGTCAGGCGCGCCAGCGTGGGCATCAGCAGGCCGATCTCGCCCACCCCATCGGCCGGCAGCAGCAGTTCGGTGAGCGCGCCGCGCGGCCAGCCCCCTTGCGGCAGCAGGCGATCCAGTTCGTGATGGCCGGTGCTCTCGCTCTCGGCCGGAGCGACGGCGCTGCGGCCCGCGTGCCACAGGGTCTGCGCGGCCAGCAGGGATTCCAAGGCGACGACGCTGCCCATCAGTCGCGCCGGATCAAACCGCAGTACAGCCCTTCGATGGCGAAATCCTCGTCGGGATCCGGATCGATCGGTACATGGCCGGCGCTGCGCGGCAGCAGGCGCAGTTCGGTGGCGGTGCGGTGCAGGCGCTTGATGGTGATGCCCGCGTCGCCGAGCCGCGCCACCACCGTCTGGCCGTGATGCGCGTCGGGGGTGATGCGCACGCCGACCAGATCGCCATCGAGGATGCCGTCGTCGCGCATCGAGTCGCCCTGCACGCGCAGCAGGTAATCCGGGCGCATCCGGAACAGCGCCGCATCCACGTGCAGCAATGCCTCGGTCTCGCCGTCGTTGAGGATCGGCTGGCCCGCCGCGACCCGTCCCACCAGCGGCAGGCTGATCACGTCGTCGCGTTCCATGCGCGCCTCGATCAGGCGGATGCCGCGCGGCCGGCTGGGATCGCGGACCAGATAGCCCTTCTTCTCCAGCGCTTCCAGGTGCTTGAACACCGCGCTGACGTGGCCGATGCCGACCGCCGCGCCGATTTCCTGCAGGGTCGGCGCGCTGCCGGTCTCGGCCAGGTGCAGGCGCACGGCTTCCAGGATGGCGGCTTGGCGATGGGTCAGGGTCAGGCTCACGCGAGAATCTTTTCACCTAATCAGGTGAAAGCCAAGGGTGAAAACCTGAATCGGCCTCCCGAGCGTGCTTTCCTAGGCCGTCCCGGCCGGGAACAGCGCCCGGTCCCATTCCGGCGCCTCGCCGAAACGTCCGGCCAGGAAATCCAGGAACGAGCGCACCAGCGGCGGCATCAGCCGGCGGGTGGCGTAGACGCCGAAAATCCCCATCGGCGGAATGTCGTAGTCCGGCAGCACCGCGACCAGTTCGCCGCGCGCCAGATAATCCGCCGCCTGGTAGGTCGGCAGCATCGCGATGCCGCCGCCGCTGCGCACCGCCTGCAGCAGCACGCTGGCCTCGTTGGCACTGATCCCGCCGCCCACCGCCACCGCCATCTCGCGGCCTTCGCGGCGCAGGTGCCACAGGCTCTTGCCGACGAAGTGATGGGTCAGGCAGTCGTGCGTGGTCAGGTCCTCCACGCGTACCGGCACGCCGCGCCGGGCCAGGTAGTCCGGCGAGGCGCACAGCAGCGAGCGGCAGGTGCTGAGCCGGCGGGCAATCAGGTTGGGATCCAGTTCATGGGTGATGCGGATGGCCAGATCCACCCGCTCCTCGACCAGGTTGACCGTGCGATCCAGCAGCAGCATGTCGATGCGCACGCCCGGGTGCTGGCCGACGTACTCCACCACCGCCGCCGCCATCTGGCTCTGCCCGAACGAGGTACTGCAGGTCAGTCGCAGTTGCCCGTGCAGCGGCGTGTCCGTATCGCTGGCGACCGAGGCCTGCAGATCGGCGCCGAGTTCCAGCAATTTGCGACAGCGTTCCAGCGCCTGTTCGCCCGGCGTGGTCAGGCTGATCCGGCGGGTGGTGCGATGGAACAGGCGCACCCCCAGCCAGTCTTCCAGTTCGGCCAGGTAACGGGTGACCATCGCCCGCGACATGTCCAGCGCCTCGGCCGCGGCGGTCAGGCTGCCACGCTCGGCGACCTCGACGAACACCCCCATTGCGGTCATCCGGTCCATGACTTGCTCGATTCATGCAACAAACAAGTGCCTTATACGCGGTTTTTCGTTCGCTTTCAGCTCCTTACAGTGGCCCCACTTTCCCGCCCACCCGGAGTTCCCCATGAAAATCGCCCTCGTCGCCGCCACCGGCAAAATCGGCCGCCACATTGCCGCCCACGCCCTCGCCCGGGGCCATGACGTCACCGCCATCGTCCGCCGCGATGGCGACCTGCCCGCCGAACTGGAGGGCGCCCGCATCGTGATCGCACCGCTGGACGATCACGACGCCCTGGTCGCCGCCGTGCGCGGCCACGACGTGCTGGCCAGCGCATATGGCCCGCAGCCCGGCGCCGAATCCACCCTCGTCGATGTCAGCGACGCCCTGATCGCCGCCGCCCGCGAGGCGGGCGTGCCCCGCGTTGTCGTGGTGGGTGGCGCCGGCAGCCTGGAAGTGGCGCCCGGCGTGCAGCTGGTCGACGTTCCGGATTTCCCCGCCGCCTACAAGCCGGTCGCGCTGGCGCATCGTGATGCGCTCAAGCGTTTCCAGGACGCCGACGATCTGGCCTGGACCTTCTTCTCGCCCGCCGCCGAAATCGGCCCCGGCGAAGCGCGCGGCCGGTTTCGCACCCAGGCCGGCAAGCTGCTGGCCGATAGCGGGGGCAAGAGCGCGATCAGCTACCCCGACTACGCCGATGCCTTCGTCGCCGAAATCGAGCAGGCGCGCCATCCGCGCCAGATCATCACGGCCGCCTACTGAGCGCTGCGCGAATTTCCTCCGCCCGCATCCACCGACCAGGAAACGATGTCCATGAAAGCCCATGCCCTGAAATCCATGAGCGCGCTGGCGCTCGCCCTGTCGCTGGCCGCCTGCGGCGGCCAGGCGCCATCGTCCACCGACACCGCCGACACCGCCGCTCCCGCGGCGCCCCGGGCGGCGGAGCCCGTCGCCGGACCGCTGAAGCTGGAGATCTACAACCCCGGCCCGGACGGCATCTTCGCGGTGTCCTCGGTACTGCTGAGCGGCCGCGAGGACGCGGTGCTGATCGACGCGCAGTTCTCCACCGTCGACGCGGCGAAACTGGTCGAGATGATCAAGGCCTCCGGCAAGCGCCTGACCACGATCTACATCAGCCATGGCGATCCGGATTTCTATTTCGGCCTGGAAACGCTGAAAGCCGCCTTCCCGGACGCGAAGATCCTGGCCACGCCGCAGACCATCGCCCATATCCGGGAAACCAGCGCCGGCAAGCTGGCGCATTGGGGCCCGATCCTCGATGCGGGCGCACCCAAGCAGATCGTCGTGCCGGAGCCGCTGGCGGGTGATCGCCTGACCCTGGAGGGCCAGGAACTGCGGATCATCGGCCTGGATGGCCCCACCCCGGACCGCAGCGTGGTCTGGATTCCCTCGATCCGCACGGTGGCCGGCGGCATTCCGGTGATGGCCGGTGAGCATGTGTGGATGGCCGATACCCAGACGCCGCAATCGCATGCCGACTGGCTGGCCACGTTGGATCGGATCGCCGCGCTGAAGCCCGGGACGGTGATCCCCGGCCACTATGAGCCGGGCGCGCCGCAGGGCCTGGACGCGGCGCGCTTCACCGCCAACTACATCCGCGCCTACGACGAGGAGACCGCCAAGGCGAAGGATTCTGCCGCGCTGATCGCGGCGATGAAGGCGCGGTACCCACAGTTGGGCGGCGTGTCCTCGCTGGAATTGAGCGCGAAAGTCAGCAAGGGCGAAATGCGCTGGCCGTAAGCGGCCGAATCGCTTTCCAAATCCTTCTCCCGTTCACGGGAGGAGGTGGTGCGCAAGCGCCGGATGAGGGCGCCTTTCGCGAGATGCCGCTCAGCCGGGTTGCCCCCTACGCCCTCGGCACCGTACCCCGCACGCGGGTGGAGAAACCTGCTA
>NZ_JANJUE010000176.1 GCF_024710765.1 Pseudoxanthomonas sp. | reverse complement strand
CGCGATCGACACCTGCAGCCGCTTCAGCGTGTTCTTCGGCACAGCCCACCGCGGGCGCGTCGCCTACGCCACCGGCTACACCGGGCTGGGCGTGGTCGCCGCCCGGTTCGGCGCCCGCGTCGCGCTGGACCTGCTCGCCGGCCGTGAGACGGAGGCGACCCGGCTGCGCTACGTGCGGCGCAAGCCGGTGCCGTTCCCGCCGGAGCCGCTGCGTACAGCGGTGATCCAGCTCACCCGCAATCGGCTCGCCGCTGCCGACCTCGCCCAGGGTCGTCGCGGGCTGTGGCTGCGAACGCTCGACCGGCTCGGCCTGGGCTTCGACTCGTAAGCGCTCGTCGAGGCCCTCCAAGCGATGAACCCGCTCTTGCGGGCGGGTTCATCTCAAGCGGCTGAAGGGACTCGAACCCTCGACCTTCTGCATGGCAATTCGATTGCCAGGATTCTGATGCGTTAGCTCGCGTCACGTTGCCGCCCGTTTCGTCGCGTTGAACGACGTCGGATCGGGCAGCAGCCTGAGGTACAGCCGCTCGGGTGCTGTGCAGACGGTCCTGGATCTCGGATAGGGGCGGACACGCGCGGGCCAGGTCGGATCGGCGAGACGGGGGGTTGCTGTGCGGCCCGGGCCAGCCCCGAGATCGGGTCCGTCCTACCTACTGGCTCGCCGCGTGGCGCTGCGCGACCTCACGGAGCGTTTCGAGTGTCGAGCTAGCGGCTCGTAGCAACTCCTCAAAGCCCTTCTGCCGGCCGAGTTCACCGATCGCGACCGTGACGTCGAACGTCGAACCCTTTCGGTGCGCGGCCCCGCGGCTGCGCAACCCTTGAACGTTGGCGAACGGTCCAAGCAGCGTCCGGGCGTCCGACACTCCCAAATCCGTCAGGAAGCGCTCCAGCTTCCCGAGGCCCTTCTCGCCGCTTGGCCCCTTTCCAATCCTGTCAGTCAGCGCCTCCTCGTTGATTGAGTCCACCAGGAGCTTGGCGAGATAGAGCACCTGCTCGTCGAACTCGGCCGCTCCGTCGGTGAGGGGCACGTGCAGCTTGCTGAGGACATGGCGGTCGTCCGCGTGCAGCGGCTTGAACAGCGGCTTGCCAAACGCCGACTCCCACGCCTCGTTCGTCTGCCGGTAGATGCGAGGGAAGCGGAGGTCCACCGACTGCGGGTCGGCGAACTGGGCGCCGAACGCGCGTCGGATGAGGGTCTTGCTCGGTCCCTCCTCGGGCGGTGGGATGTTGAAGCTGCGCCAGTACCGCGCCTCGGCTTCCGGAATGTCCCGACCGAGGTCACCGAGAAAAACCATCACGTGGCCGGCTTGGTCGTTGTCGATGCGCAGCCCCCACAGGCCGGCGCAGCGCAGGTAGCCGTCCTCCACGCTGAAGCGGTCCGAGTCGGCGTAGTACTTGTTGAGGACCTCGCGCCGGAAGTACACGGGCGTGAGGTAGTGCGGGTTGCCTGGATTGGCGCCGAAGTAGTTGGCGAGTTCGGCGGGATTGGAAGCGAAGGTGATCTCCTCGCCAACGTCGGTGGTGCCGATCACGAACTCCTGGTAGTTCTTGTTCCGCTCGAACGGCCAAACCCCGGACGCCTCCATCGGGGGCGGAGGGAACAGGCGCTTGCCGAATAGCCGCGAGAACGGGCGTCCCTCCAGCGGGTCGCTGTGGCGGTAGTAGCTGAGGACGGCTTCGGGATCGACCTCGTCCCACGCGTGATCGTCGCCCGGCAAATCGTCGGACCAGCGGGTCGAATCCAGGTACAACGCGAGGTACATCTGCTTCGCAGCCTGATAGCGGCGGACGTAGCTGCACAGGACGCGCACGCCCTCGTCGGTGATCACGGCCACCTTGATCGGGCTGCCGGAGCCGTCGAAGTCGTAGTACGTCCGTGTTGCGCGGTCCTCCCACAGGTTGAAGAGCAGCCGGAACTCCTCCGCAAGCTCAACGTCGCTTGGGCGCACGCCATGCCATATGCGGTCGTAGACGAGCACCTCCGCACCCTCCAACGGGAAGCGCTCGTAGACGGTGGTCCAGGTGCCGCGATCCGAGTACCGCGCGAAGCCGGGCGCGCCGTCGCCGTGATGGACATCCCAGCCGGGGTCCGAGACGCCGGCGCCGACGCGCTCCGGGGTCAGCAGCGCCGAATACTGGCCGATGGAGTGTCCCAGGGTCTCGCCGACATCCCGCCACAGCCACACCCAGGAGCCGTTCATCTCGTCGAGAAAGCCCTCATAGACCTCGGCCTGCGCAGGGTCGTCGTCGAACCAGTCCGGGCGGGATGGCGAACCGCTGATCAAACCGGCACCTCTCAGAGACCCGCGCGAGCCATCAGTTCCGCGACCGTGACGTCGAGGGCCGCGGCGATGCCCACGATGTTGCACAGACTTACGTTCCGGGCGCCTCGTTCAACCGAGCTCAGGTAGGTCGGATGAACCCCGGCGTCCATCGCGAGCTTTTCCTGCGATGCCCGACGCTCCACGCGGAGTTCGCGAACGGCGCGCCCAAGGGCCTGTCGGCAATCCACCTGCGACACGCACCGGAGCGTGTTTACTCATTGTCTTAGAGTCTAGAGACTATGAGTAAAGATCAACCGGCCAAGTCATGGACCTGGCGCGGAGGAGCGAAATCCCATCGGCTAAGATCGGTCGCCACCGGCGATTCGTCCGCGCGAGCCTGGAGGCGTGGATAGCGGAGGAGGAGTCCGTCGGCGGTTCGATGGCGGCCGATGCGGGTCAGCCGTAGCGCCGACGCTCAGGCCTCGGCCATCGCAAATGGCGCCGGGCGCGGTAAGCGCCACGGCCGCACGTGCCGGAAGCGTGGGACTCTGAGCGGGACTCCGGGAGGCGTGAAGCTGAGTCCCACTCGGTCCCGGGCACGAAAAAGGTCCGCATTTGCGGGCCTTTTTCCGAAGCGGCTGAAGGGACTCGAACCCTCGACCTTCTGCATGGCAAGCAGACGCTCTAGCCAACTGAGCTACAGCCGCGCTGAGGGCCGGAAGTATAGCCCGCGCCCGTCGCCGGCGGCCCCCGGCGATTCGTCGCGGGCGCGAGCGGCGAGGGGCTCCGGTCGCTCCGCGCATCCGGCGCACGCCGCGAGACCGGCTCGGCGTGATGAGGCGCTCGCCGGTGGCCGCGGACCTGTCTGCCGAAGCGCCCCCTCGAGACCTGCCCGCTCAGCCCAGCAAGGCGACGACCGGAATCGAACCGGTGTAAACGGCTTTGCAGGCCGCTGCGTAACCACTCCGCCACGTCGCCGGGACCAGGGAGCCTAGCGGTAGCCGCGGGCACGACGGGCGCCGCGTCGCGGTCGAACGCGACGGCCCCGATGCCCGCAGACCCGGCTCGTCCGCGCGCCGCGCCCGCACCCGGCGCCGCACGGATCGCCGCTGCTAACCGTGCGCCTCCCTGGGCGTTTAGCTCAGCTGGGAGAGCGCCGCCTCGACAAGGCGGAGGTCACTGGTTCGAGCCCAGTATCGCCCACTGTCGCTGTCGAAAGGTCCGCCTCTGCGGGCCTTTCGCGTTCGTGGCGCCGGTTCGATCCTTCGCCGGTCGGCAACGTCGTAGCATCGGCCTCGGTGGACACCGATGCACCCGAGCTGAACCGGTGCGAGCGCGATGCCTCGGCGGTCGTCTGCCGGGCCGCTCTCGCCGCCGG
>NZ_JANJUE010000385.1 GCF_024710765.1 Pseudoxanthomonas sp. | reverse complement strand
TTCCACACCCCGCGCTGCAGTCGCGCGCCGTGTTGCCATTCGCGGAACACGAGCGGCGCGTCGCGCGCGACCACCACCGGCAGCGCGCAGCGCGCGCCGCGCGCGCGCAGCGATGCGATCCAGGCGCGCAGGTCCGGCTCGCCCCGGATCGGCCAATAGACCGCGACGACCAGCCCCGCGACATCCCCCAGCACGCGGTCGAGCGTGGCGGCGATCCGCAGCGCGCAGTCGCGACGCACGCTGGCCGGCATCGCGAGGCGCTCGGCGACCAGTCGTCGGCGCTCGGCGTTTCGCCACGCCGCCCAGGTGGCGTCGGGAGTCGGATCTCGCATGGTGCGGGCGTCTGCGCCCGTGGGTGGACAGGGCCCTCATTGTCCCGCGGAACCGGCTTCGCGTCGGCATCGTGGCGTGGCCGCCGTCGTGTGCTAGTCTCGGCCGCGCCACGCCGCCCAGCCGGACCTTCCGCGATGACCTCCGCCGACCCCTACTGCAGCCTCGTGCGCGAAGCCGCGGGCAGCGTGATCCGTCTCGCGGGCAGCTGGAGGCTTTCGCGGCTCGGCGCGCTCGATGCCGCATTGCGCGCGCTCGGGTTGCGGCCGGACCGCGTCGCGAGCCCGGTCGCGCTCGACGGCTCCGCGCTCGGCGAGATCGACACGGCCGCCGCGCTGCTGGTCTGGCGCTGGCTGGCCGCGGCGGGCGTGCCTGCCGAATCGGTGTCGATGCGCGGCTTCGACGCGGCGCACGGGCGCATTCTCGAACTG
Source organism: Pseudoxanthomonas sp. (assembly GCF_024710765.1). Lineage (GTDB taxonomy): Bacteria > Pseudomonadota > Gammaproteobacteria > Xanthomonadales > Xanthomonadaceae > Pseudoxanthomonas_A. Next base: position 362 of record NZ_JANJUE010000385.1, on the reverse strand, counting down.
GTCCGGCAGCGGCTGCAGGGGCTCGAGCCTGCCGCGGCGGCGCGGCCGCGCGGGCTGGTCGCGCAACTGGGCGCCGCGACGCTGGGGCTGGCGAGCCTGCTGCACGGCCATCTCGACTACTTCGGGCGGGTGCTCATCGAGCTTGCGCGCGGCGCGCGCAAGCCGGCGAGCCTGCGATGGAAGGAGCTGATGGCCCAGTTCGCGCAGGTCTGCGTGTCGGCGGTCCCGGTGGTCGCGCTGGTGACCTTCCTGATCGGCCTGGTGGTCGCTTACCTGCTGGGGCTGCAGGCCGAGCAGTACGGCGCCAACATCTTCGTCGTCGACGGCGTCGCGCTCGGCCTGGCGCGCGAGTTTTCCCCGCT
>NZ_JANJUE010000151.1 GCF_024710765.1 Pseudoxanthomonas sp. | reverse complement strand
GATGATCACCACGTCCGCCGGGCGGCGCGCGAACAGGCCGACGCTGACCACGCCCGGGATCTGGTTGAGTTCGCGTTCCAGGCCGACCGGATCGACGATGGACAGGTTGTGCACGTCCAGGATCCAGTTGCCGTTGTCGGTGGTGACGCCGTCGCGCCAGACCGGCTGGCCGCCGGTCATCGCCAGGATCTCGCGTGCGACCAGGCTGCGCGCCATCGGGATGACTTCCACCGGCAGCGGGAACTTGCCCAGCACCGGCACCTGCTTGACCGGATCGATGATGCAGACGAACTTGCGGCTGGCCTCTGCGATGATCTTCTCGCGGGTCAGCGCCGCGCCACCGCCCTTGATCAGGCGCTTGTGCGGATCGCACTCGTCGGCGCCGTCCACGTACAGGGACAGCGTGCCGGAGGCATTGAGATCCATGACCTCGATGCCATGCCGGCGCAGGCGCTCGGTGCTCTGATCGGAACTGGAAACCGCGCCGGCGATGCGATCCTTGATCCGCGCCAGGGCATCGATGAAGTAGGCGACGGTGGAACCGGTGCCGACGCCGACGATCATGCCGTCCTCGACGAAATCGATGGCCTTTTCGCCGGCCAGGCGCTTGTGTTCGTTCTGCGACACGAGGGTCATTCCATGGAAAGAAGGTGTTTCCACTGCGCGGCGGTGACCGGCAGCACGGACAGGCGGTTGCCGCGGGCGATCAGCGCGAAGCCTTCGCCCAGCGCATCGGCCTGCTGCTTGATTTCATCCAGCGGGATGGTGCGCTTGAGTTTGCGCTCGAAGGCGACATCGACCAGCACCCAGCGCGGCTCCTCGGGCTTGCTCTTGGGATCGTAGTAGTCGCTCTTCTTGTCGAACTGGGTCGGGTCCGGGTATGCGGCGCTGGCGACCTTGGCGACGCCGACGATGCCCGGCACCGGGCAGTTGGAGTGATAGAACAGCACGCCGTCGCCGACCTGCATGCCATCGCGCATGAAGTTGCGCGCCTGGTAGTTGCGCACTCCGTTCCACGGTTCCACGCCAACCTTCTTCAGATTGTCGATGGAGAAGGCGTCCGGTTCGGACTTCATCAGCCAATAGCGCTTGCGGGCGGTCATGCGGGCATTCCGTGGGGGCTGCGGGACGGGAACAGGGTCTGGCGCTCGGTGCAGATGGCGTCCACCGGAACGTCCCAGGCGGCAGGGGCCAGCGCGTCGACCTGCTGGGTGGCGAAACCGACGCCGACCAGCCAGGGCGGAGCCGCCGAGCGCTGGCGGAAGCCGAAGCTGCGATCGTACCAGCCGCCTCCCATGCCCAGGCGATGGCCGTCGCCATCGAAACCCACCAGCGGCATCAGGACCAGCGCCATCTGTTCCGGGCCGAGCGCGGAGGCGGGCTCGACGTCCGGCTCGGGAATGCCGAAGCGGTTGGTGACGAGCGCATCACCGGGGCGCCAGGGGGCGAAGCCCAGGGTGTTGTCCGCGCGCAGTACCGGCAGGCAATAGACCAGGCCATCGGGCAGGCGCAGCTGCCAGTTGTGCAGGCCGATTTCGCCGTCCATGGCCCAGTAGCCGGCGGCGTAGCCGGATGCGGGCAGGAAGGGAAGCGCGCGCAGCCGCTCGGCCAGCGCATCGGCGGCCGCGATGCGTTGTGCGGCGGGAATCGCGCGGCGGCGCTGGCGCAGGTCGCGCCGGAGCGCGTCGCGGTCTGAACTCATGTGGGTGGGTGGTGCGAATCCATGGCGGGCGATTTTATGCCAAGCCGCCGCGGCTCGCCTGCGCGCGGGCACCCGCCGGGACATCGTTCCGGTCCGCAACAACGGGGAAGATAAGGCGGGGAGAGAGCCGGAAGGCAGCAGCGCCGTCAGTCGCGGCCGCGGGAGTACGGTCCGGGTAACGACGGCTTCGTCGTGAAGCAATCCGGCAGAAGGTGGATGGCAAGACCGGCCGGGTCGCGACTGACGGCGCTGCTGCGCGGGAAAAATACGTCCTCCGCCATGGCGATGCTCGCGAAACGACCTTGAACCCGGGGTTCAAGTGGGAAGGCTGGATATCCATCGGGCTTCCCGCTGCGAAGGCGGACCTGCACTCCCGGCTACCGTTGCCATCCCGTGGTCGTCATTAAGGGACAAGGCGAATGTTTGCGCGCGCTGTCGTTCACAGCAGAGGACGCAGCGCCAGTATAGCGGCCCGTCCGAAATTGCCTAGTCCGTTCGTCGGTCAAATTCAGTCGCGGTTCGCGACCGTGCGCGATCAATGCACTAACGCGGTGCGTCGAGCACTTCGTCCAGCCTGCGGTGCAGATCGTCGAGCGCGCGCGACAGTTCGCGATCGCGCGAACCGCGCTCGTCGCGCAACTGCTGCAATTCGTGTGCCAGGTTCAGCGCGGCCAGCACCGCCACCCGATCCACCGCGGCCATCCGGTTGCTGCCGCGCACTTCGCGCATCTTGCTGTCCAGCAGCTTGGCCGCCGCCATCAGGCTGCTGCGCTCCTCCGGCTCCACGCCGACGGTGTACTCGCGATCGAGGATGTGGACGCTGACCGGCTCGTTGGCGCTCACGTGTGCTGCTCCAGGGACTTCAGGCGGCTGATCATCGCTTCCACGCGCGAGCGGGCCTGCTCGTTCTTGGCCAGCAATTGCGAACGTTCGCCGACCAGCTGTTCCTGCTGGTGGCGCAGGCTGCGGTTCTCGTCGGCCAGTTGCTGGCAACGATCGGCCAGCGTCTGGATGCGCGCGGAGAGGCGTCGGATCTGTTCCAGCGGGTCGTTGTCCATGGGCGGCACGATAGGGGCGGGGCCGGAGGCCGGTCAAGGGCGTGCGGCGGCGCCCCGTTCAGGAGACCGCGCGCATGCCCGAACCGGGATAGTACTCCTGGATGAACTGCAGGCACTGTTCCGGTTCCAGCGCGCGCGAGACCCAATGGCCCTGGACCTCGTCGCAGCCGTGGTCGCGCAGGAACTCGAACTGGTCGTAGGTTTCCACGCCCTCGGCGATGACCTTCAGCGCCAGCGAGCGGCCCATGGTGATGATGGTGCTGGTGATGGCGGCGTCGTCGCCGTCGTTGGGCAGATCGCCGACGAACTCGCGGTCGATCTTGAGGGTGGTCAGCGGCAGGCGCTTCAGGTAGGCCAGCGAGGAATAGCCGGTGCCGAAATCGTCGATGGCCAGCGAGATGCCCAGGCGGCGGCAGGCGCGCAGGGTGTCGGCGTTCTGCTCCGGGTTGGCCATCACCACGCTTTCGGTGAGTTCCAGTTCCAGCCGGTCGGCGGGGATGCCGGTCTCGGCCAGGATCCGTGCCAGCACCGCGGGCAGATCGCCACGTTGCAGTTGCATGGCGGAGATGTTGACCGCCACGGTCAGCTCCTCCAGGCCCAGGTCGTGCCAGCTGCGCATGAGCCTGCAGGACTCGCGCAGCGCCCAGGCGCCAATCTCCAGGATCAGGCCCGATTCTTCCGCCAGCGGAATGAACTGCGCCGGCGACACCATGCCGAACTCCGGGCTGTCCCAGCGCATCAGCGCCTCCACCGCGGTGATCCGCTGCGCGGCGATCGCCAGCCGCGGCTGGAACACCAGCGACAGCTCGTTGCGTTCCAGCGCCCGTCGCAGCGCGCTGGCCAGGATGGCGCGATGGCGGGTCTTCTCGTCCATCGATTCGGAATACACCTGGTAGGTATGGCGGCCCATCGCCTTGGCCTGGTACATCGCGGTGTCGGCGTGCTTGAGCAGCTCGGTCGGCACCTGCGCATGCTGCGGGTACAGGCTGATGCCGATGGAGGGCGACACCGACATCTCCAGGCGTTCGCCGAAGTTCAGTGGCGTGCGGAAGGCGTCGATGATCTGCTGGGCGATCCGCTCCGCGTCCGCCAGTGACTCGATGTCCTCCAGTACCACGGTGAACTCATCGCCGCTCAGGCGCGCCACCGTGTGCTGGGCGCCCACGGTCTGCTGCACCCGCGAGGCGGCCGCGCGCAGGATCCGGTCGCCGGTGGCGTGGCCGAGCGAGTCGTTGATGTCCTTGAAGCGATCCAGATCGATGAACAGCACGGCCACGTGGCCCTGTTCGCGGCGGGCGCGGACGATGGCGCGCGACAGCCGCTCTGACAGCAGCGAGCGGTTCGGCAGGCTGGTCAGGGTGTCGTAGTTCGCCAGGTAGCGCAGCTCCTGTTCGGCGCGCTTCTGCTCGGTGATGTCGGTCAGCACCTGCACGTAGAGCTGGCGCTCGCCGGAAGCGTCCGGGACCACGTTGGTCTCGATCCGGCACAGGATTTCCTCGCCGTCCTTGCGCACCTTCCAGACTTCGCCGGACCAGTGCCCGGTGTGCAGCAGTTCGGCGTTCATCCGTTCGAAGAAGGCTTCATCGTGCTGATCGCTGTCCAGCATCCGTGCCGGCTGGCCGATCACCTCGTCCTCGCTGTAGCCGGTGATGCGGGTGAAGGCGGGATTGATGGTGATGAAGTGGTGGGCCCAGTCCAGCACCGCCACCGCCTCGTTCATGCTGCGCATGACTTCGCCGGCGATGCGGTGTTCGTACTCGGCGTTGCGGCTCAGGGTGATGTCGCGGGCCGTGCCGGCGATGCGGACGGGACGGCCCTCCGGATCGCGCTCGACCACCCGGCCGCGCGCCCGCACCCAGATCCAGTTGCCGTTCTGGGCCATGTCCATGCGGTGTTCCGACATGAACAGCGGCGCCTTGCCCTGCAGGTGCAGGCGCAGGCGTTCCATCACCAATGGCATGTCGTCGGCATGGATCGGCGGCACTTCGCCGTGGCGGGTGAACACGGTGATGTCGGAGGAGTGCAGGGCGGTCTCGTCCGCGCGCATCCGGTAGAGCTTGCGCTGGACCAGGTCGTAGTCCCAGAAATGCTCGCCGGAGGCCCACAGGGCCAGCTTCAGGCGTTCGTCGCGGGAACGCGTGGATTCCGTGCGCACGGGTTCCGGCGGCGCGCGCCGCGCCTCCAGCCAGGGGCGCCAGTGGCGACGGGTGGCCACCAGCGCGACGCCCGCCAGCACCAGCAGCGCCAGCGCCAGCAGTGGCAGGCGCGCGGACAGCGGCCAACCGGGATGGGTCACGGCGGCAAGTGCGGAGAGCATGTAGGCGCGGGGCCGTCCGGAGCCGGGAGATGGGCCAGTGTAGGGGCGGGCGAACGGGCACAACAAGCGGCCCGGAGGCTTTTCGTTGCTACACTTCCCCGTCTGTCCGAACCCGTTCGCGGATTGCGTTAATCCATGTCTCATCAGCCGTCCGATCTCCCTTCCTACGCCGAAATCGGCGAAGTCTCGCGCCAGCAGCAGCTCGCCGCCGACCCGGCCGAACTCCACGGCGCACTGTGCGGCTGGCTCGCCGGCGGCGGTGCGGACGTGGCCGACTGGCCGGCCCGCGCGCTCGCGGATCCGCAGTTGCCGACGCCGCAGCCCGGCAGCGCGCTGGACCGCCTGCGCGCGGCCAGCGTGGCGCAACTGGAAGATCGCAGTTTCGCCTTCGAACTGTTGCTGCCCGACGGTGAAACCAGCACGGTGGATCGCGCCGACGCGCTGTTCGCCTGGTGCCGGGGATTCCTGGGCAGTTTCGGGCTGGCCGCCGGTGCACATCCGCCGCTGTCGGAGGAAGGCGCCGAAGCGCTCCAGGATCTGGCCCGGCTGGCCCAGGCCAGCCCGGAAGGCGGCGACGAACAGGAAGACGAGGACGCGCTCTCGGAGATCGAGGAGTACGTGCGGATCGCGGCGCTCCTGCTGCATGGCGACTGCGTGATGGGGCCGCGCCACCGCAAGCGGCTGAACTGATGAAGGCCCAGACGGGGCTGTCCGCGGCGGAGTTCGCGCGCAGGCGCAAGCAATTGATGCGGATGGCGGGCAACGACGCCATCCTGGTGCTGCCGGCGGCCCCCGAGCGCGTGCGTAGCCACGACACCCACTATCCCTACCGCCAGGATTCCGACTTCTGGTACCTGTGCGGATTCCCCGAGCCGGAGGCGGTGCTGGTGCTGGTGCCCGGCCGACGTCACGGCGAGGTGCTGCTGTTCTGCCGCGAGCGCGATCCCGAGCGTGAAAGCTGGGACGGCCCGCGCGCCGGCCAGGAAGGCGCGGTCGACGAGTACGGCATGGACGATGCCTACCCGATCGAGGATCTGGACGAGATCCTGCCGGGGCTGCTGGAAGGACGCTCGCGCGTCTACTACCACTTCGGCCGCGACGCCGATTTCGACCTCAAGCTGATCGGCTGGGTCCGCCACGTGCGCGCGCAGGTGCGCCAGGGCGCGCAGCCGCCGCATGAGTTCCTGGAACTGGGACACCTGCTGCACGATCTGCGCCTGTTCAAGTCCAGGGACGAACTCAAGCTGATGCAGCGTGCCGCCGACATCAGCATCGAAGCGCACCGGGCGGCGATGCGCGCGGCCCGGCCCGGTATCCGCGAATACGAACTGCAGGCCGATGTCGAGCGCGTGTTCCGCGCCAACGACGCCTGGCCCGCGTACGGCAGCATCGTCGGTGCCGGGGCCAATGCCTGTGTCCTGCATTACCGCGCCAACAACGGCACCGCGAAGGACGGCGAGCTGGTGCTGATCGACGCCGGCGCGGAATTCCGCGGCTACGCCAGCGACATCACCCGCACCTTCCCGGTCAATGGCCGCTTCAGTCCGGCGCAGCGCGCGCTGCACGATCTGGTCGGCCAGGCCCAGCAGGCGGCGCTGGCGCAGGCATTGCCGGGCCGGCCCTACGAGGCCGGCCACGTCGCGGCGGTGGAAGTGCTGACCGAAGGCCTGCTGCGGCTGGGCCTGTTGAAGGGCTCGCTGGAACGCAACCTCGCCGAGGGCCATTACCGCCGCTTCTACCGGCACAAGACCGGTCATTGGCTGGGCCTGGACGTGCACGACGTCGGCGACTACCGCATCGAGGGCGAATCACGCCTGCTGGAACCGGGCATGGCCTTCACCATCGAACCCGGGCTGTACGTGTCGCCGGACGACACCAGCGTCGCCGAGAAATGGCGCGGCATCGGCATCCGCACCGAGGACGACGTGGTCATCACCGAGCAGGGCCCCCGGGTCCTGACCGATGGCCTGGCCCGCAGCGCGGACGAGATCGAGGCCGCGATGGCCGGCTGAAAGGCCCCATTACTCGTAGGAGCGACGTCAATCGCGACGCTTTTGTCGCGGAACACGGTCGCGACTGACGTCGCTCCTACAGGGGCGGGCTAATCAACCCGCCGCGAACGCCGGTCGGGTCAGGTTGACCGCATCGCCGTCGGTGCACAGCACCTCATCCTCGATGCGGATGCCGCCATAGGGACGGAACGCGTCCACCCGCGCCCAGTCGATGCTGTCGGCGTGGCCGTTCTTCTTCACCTCGTCCAGCAGCATGTCGATGAAATAGAGCCCCGGTTCGATGGTCACCACCATACCCGGTTCGAGCACGCGGGTCATGCGCAGGTAGGGGTGTCCTTCCGGACGCGGGATGCGGCCACCGCGATCGTTCTCGGCGAAGCCGGCCACGTCATGCACCTGCAGGCCGATCGGATGGCCCAGGCCGTGCGGGAAGAACGCAAAGCTGACGCCGTTGGCCACCGCGGCTTCGGGCGAGATCCTCAGCACGCCGAACTCCTTCAGGATGCCCATCAGGCGCAAATGCGCGTCCAGGTGCAGCTGCCGGTAGTCGACGCCCGCGCGCACCGCCTGGCCCATCGCGATCTGCGCCTGGTCGACCGCGTCGATCAGCGCCTGGAATTCGCCGGCGGCGTCGGTCGCGTAGGTCCGGGTGATATCGCTGGCGTAGCCGTGGAAACTGGCGCCGGCATCGATCAGGAAGCTGCGGTGTTCGGCCGGCGCGCCGCGATCCAGTTCCATGTAGTGGAGCACGGCGCCATGTTCATTCAGGGCCACGATGTTGCCGTACGGCAGTTCGGCCGAATCCTGGCCGACCGCGGCGCAGTAGGCCATGTGGATGGCGAACTCGCTCCGTCCTTCGCGGAATGCGGCCTCCGCCGCACGGTGCCCGCGCACCGCCAGCCGCTGCGCCTCGCGCATCAGGGCGATTTCATAGGCGGACTTGTACGAGCGCTGGTACTCCAGGTAGTTGACCACCGCTTCCGGGTTGTTCGGGACATGATCGCCCAGTGCGCTCTGCGGCTCGCCGAGGATGGCGCAGCGGGCGGCGGGACCGGGCAACAACGCGCGCGCGTCGTCGGGCTTGCGGATGATGTGGATGTCGAAGTGGTCCACCCACCAGCCGCCGGGTGCGGCCGGAACCACGTGCCAGTAGTCGAATGGCTGGTGGTAGATGACTTTTGGCCGTTGGCCCGGCGTGTACACCAGCCAGCTGTCGGGCACCCGGGTCAGCGGCAGCCAGGCCTTGAACTGCGGGTTGACGGCGTAGGGATAGTCGCGATCGTCGAACACCTGGTAGTGCAGGCTGCCGCTGGGCACGACCAGGTGATCGAAACCGCCGCGCGCCAGGGCTTCGTCGGCGCGCCGCTTCATCAGCGCCAGGTGATCGGCGTAGAGCGGGGCGAGTTCGGTGGCCAGTGGGGCGGAAGCGTTCATGACGGCGGCTCTTGCGGGCGAAACCCGCATTTTGCCGCATTCGCGCCGGGCTTTCGCGTGCCCGGCGCTCAGCCGGGACCGGGCGCGTTCACCCAGGCGCGCAGCGCGTCCAGTTGCGTCGGCTCGATGGTCAGGAAGCGCAACCCGGCGAAACCCTGTCCGGGCGTGTTCGCCGCGGCCATCCACAACACGTGCGCGCCGACCTCGATCGGCATCTCGCGACCACCGACCGCGCGCAGGTGGAAGCGCAACTGGTAGATCGCGTCCTCCACGATCGGCGCATTGGCGATCAGCAGCATGCCGGATTCGGACACGTTGCCCAGCCGGCCGATCAGCTGATCGGTGAGGGTATCCATGACCGCCACGGGCTCGGGGACATTGCGGCGGCGGGCGCGGCGGAATTCCTGGATCATGCGCCGTCTCCTCCGATATCCGCGGACCTGGCCATTCCGGTGAGGCTGCGCAGCGCGCGCAGCGTGGCGTTCCAGGCGCGGTCGATCAATCGGCCCTTGTCTTCGGTGACCACCTGCGCCTGGCCCTGCGCCATCAGCCGCGCCAGGCTGTCCAGCGAATGTTCGCCGGTGCGCTGCCCCCGCTGGTTGACGAACAACGCATGGCCGGTGACCGGACTGAACCAGGACAGGCGTTGGCGCTGCACGTCCCCCTGCTGGTTGAGGGTGAATTCGAACCAGGTGCCGAACGGCAGCGAGCGCAGCATTTCGTAGCATTCCTGTTCTTTCGGCGAGCGCGGCTGGATCGGCTGGCGCCGGACCATGTTCTGCTCGCCCAGCCTCGCACGCGCCTTCAGTTTGGCGGTCAGCTCGGTCTTCGAGGTGCCATCGTCCTCGCCATCGGCGCTGGACAGCCGGCGGGCGATGGCCTGGGCCTCTTCGTCGTGATAGCCGACCTGCAACAGGGCCTTCTCGATGCGCCGCGGCAGTTGCGGGTCTTTCGGCGCATCGGCCGGCGCGGTGGTGGCGGCGACGATCTGCAGCGTGGTCTGCAACTGTTCGGTCCACTCATCCGAGTGTTCGCCCTGGCGCAGTTGGGTCAGGGTCAGCACGTCCGCCCACGCTTGGTTGACCAGCGCCTGCACGAAACGCGGCGGCTGCTGTTCGTTGAAGGCGGCTTCGATGGTCTCACTCGCCCGCTGCTTGGCAATCTCCAGGCGTTCCTTGCCGCGTGCGGCTTCGACGTGCCGGCGCTCGGCCAGTTCCGCCTTGCGTGCCGCGGCTTCCAGGTGCCGCTGCACTTCCTGGTTGGCCTGGGCGAACACCGCCTCATCGCCGTGGTAGTGCTTGACCACGAAATCCACCGACTGGTGCAACTGGTGCAGCAGGCGCGGATCCAGATCGTCGTCGGTCTGCCAGGTGGCACCGGACTCGGCCACCGCGTTGAGCAGTTCGCGGGCGGGATGCTCCGGCCGCAGGAAGAACTCGCGATCGCGCAGGGCGACCTGCGCCAACGGCACCTGCAGGCGGGTCAGCAGATCGCTGGCCGGCGATTCCTGGCGCACCTCGCGCTCGACCTCGTTGTACAGCAGGCCCAGCAGTTCGAAGGTGTCCGCGTCCGGGGCCGCCAGCGTGGCCTGCTCGCCATGTTGCTGGCGCGCGCGTGCCAGCAGCGCCTGCTGGATGTCCTTGAGGCTGCGGCGCGCCTGTCCCTCGATGCGTGGCGTGGCCACGCCCTGCAGGGCCTGCAGGGCGGACAGCACGTCCGGGGTCGGCACCAGGCGGCGGGCGCCGTCGGTGGAACCTGGGGCGGCGGTGGAAGCCGCCTGCGCGCCGGTTGCCGTGCCTGGTGACGGCATGCCCGAGCTGGCCATGCCGCCAAAACGGGTGGCAGCCGGTTCGCTGAAACGCGCGGCCGCCTGGCGCCGGGCGGCCAGCAGTTGCTGCAGGAGTTCGAAGCTCGGACCGCCGTCGGCCGGTGCCTGCACGCCCGGTCCGGTGTCCGGCAACGGCGGCGGCATGCCGGGTCCGGCGGTGGGGATGGTCCACGCCGAAGGTGTGGACGGGCCGTGCCAGCCGGTCAGCGGGCGGTCGGCCGGGCTCCGCCCAGGCGCGCGATCAAGGGCCTGGGCTCCGGGGCGGGCGGGCGCGGATGCGTCCACCGCGCGGGTGCGGCGTGGCAGGTAGATCAGCCCCGGCAGGAGCCCTTCCTGCGACAGGTACTGGTTCAGTGTTTCCGCCCACTCGTGGTAGTTGCCCATCACCTTGTGATCGAAGGTGCGGTACAGCAGCAGCCGTTCCTCCAGATCAAGTTCCAGGGTGCGCGTGGCCAGCTTGAGCATCCGGCACAGGCCCTGTGGCCCGACCGGAAGGCGTTCGTTGTCGAAGGCGGGCGCGCCGCCCAGCGCGCCGAAGCGCTGGCCCAGCAGCAACAGTGCCTGCGCGGCTCGGGCTTCGTGGCGCCGGGCGATATCGCTGAGGACGATTTCCTCGTCCATCGCCGCGTCTTCCACCAGGGTCAGGGTACGAAACTCGATGCCACTGGGTGCGGGAGCCCGCGTGCGTTCGGGAGGCGTGCGCACCGCGGCCAGTTCGGCTTCCAGTGCGAACATGAAATGCGGGACGAATTCGCCGCGGTTGCGTTGCAGGGCGCGGAGATTGTTGAAGAATTCGGCTTGGCGGTTGTCGCTGCGCGCCTGTTCGGCCTGCTTGAACAAAGCCTGCTCGTATTCCGGCAGCATCGCGTTGAGCGACTGGATGATGTCGCTGGCGATGTGCTCGAAGAAACCGCGCAGGAGCTTGCGCACGCGCGGCGGCAGCGCAGCGCTGGCCAGGCTGCCTGCGGCAGTGCTCGGCGGTGGCGGTGGGATGGCGGTCACGTGCGGTGGATCTCCCCTGAAGCCACAATTATCACATTTCCGGGATGCTGGACCGAACCACGTGGGGGCCGGGTGAGGGCGGGCGTCAGTCGGCCAGGAACGCGGACACCACGTCGTTGGTGAAACGCCGTCCCAGTTCGGTCGGAATGAACCGATCCGCCTCCTGCCGCAACCACCCGGCGGCCAGCGCGCGCGACAGCGGCGCCTCCACCGTCGCCAGGGCCAGGCCGGTACGGTGTTCGAAGTCGACGGCGCGGAATCCCTCGTGCAGGCGCAAGGCATTGAGCATGAACTCGAACGGGCGCTGCTCCGGCGGTATGCGATCGTCGCCGCCCAGGGCCTGGGCGCCGCCGGCCGCCGCCAGGTAGGCGGTGGGGTGCTTGATCTTCCAGCGCCGCAGCACGGCCTGTTCGGCACCCAGGGTGATCTTGCCGTGGGCACCGGCCCCGATGCCCAGGTAGTCGCCGAAACGCCAGTAATTGAGGTTGTGCGCGCACTGCCGATCCGGGCGCGCGTAGGCGCTGGTCTCGTAGTGGCCGAAACCGGCCTCGGCCAGCAGCGCCTGGCAGTGCGCCTGCATGTCCCACGCGCCGTCATCGTCGGGAATGCCCCGGGGCGGGCGGGCGAAGAAGATCGTGTTCGGCTCGAGGGTGAGCTGGTAATGGGAGACATGCGCAGGCTGCAGGGCGAAGGCCCGCTCCAGGTCGCGCTCGGCCATCGCCAGGGTCTGCTCGGGCAGGGCGTACATCAGGTCCAGGTTGAAATTGTCGAAACCGGCGTCCTGCGCCAGCTTCACGGCCGCCTCCGCTTCGCCGCTGTCATGGATGCGGCCCAGCCGCTGCAGGCAGCCGTCGTCGAAACTCTGGATGCCGAAGCTGATGCGGTTGACCCCGGCAGCACGGTAGCGATCGAAGCGGCCGTGTTCGGCGGTGCCCGGATTGGTCTCGAGGGTGACTTCCAGGCCCGGGGCGAACCGCAACCGCGCCGCTGCGGCCTGCAGGAAGCGGTCGATGGCCTCCGGTGGAAACAGGCTCGGGGTGCCGCCGCCGAAGAACACCGAATGCACCGTGCGTCCCCAGACCAGCGGCAGGTCGAAATCCAGGTCCCGGATCAGGGCATCGACGTAGTCGTCGAACGGCAATGCGCCCTTGCCCTGGTGCGAGTTGAAATCGCAGTAGGGGCATTTGCGGACGCACCAGGGCAGGTGCACGTACAGCGACAGCGGCGGCGGGATCAGCATGGCCGGATCATTTTCCCGCATTCCGGCGGCTGCGGGGCGGGGTGCCCGCACGCCCGCGCCCGGCGGGGCTCAGGACCAGGTCAGGCGCTCGCGCAGCGCGGCCAGGGCCCGGCCGCGGTGGCTGATGCGGTTCTTGAGCGCGGTTTCCAGTTCCGCGGCCGAATGGCCCAGTTCCGGGTCCAGGAACACCGGGTCGTAGCCGTGCCCGCCGTTGCCGCGGCGCTCGTGCAGGATGCGCCCGCGCCATTCGCCTTCCACGATCAACGGCTGCGGATCGTCGGCATGGTGGAGCAGCACCAGCACGCAATAGAAGTGCGCGCTGCGTTGTTCGTCGGGAACGCCCTTGAGCGCCTCGAGCAGCTTGTCGATGTTGCGGCTCGCGTTGCCGTGTTCGCCGGCGTAGCGCGCCGAATACAGGCCGGGCGCGCCATTGAGGGCGTCGACGCAGATGCCGGAGTCGTCGGCCAGCGCCGGCAGGCCGGTCAGGCGGGACGCGTGGCGCGCCTTGATCAGCGCGTTCTCGACGAAGGTGGTGGCGGTTTCGTCCGCATCGGTCACGCCGAGGTCGGACTGCGCGATCAGCTCGATATCGGTATCGGCCAGCAGGTGGCGGAGTTCTTCGAGCTTGCCGGCGTTGGAGGAGGCGAGGACCAGTTTCACGGGGGAGGATCCGTCGGGGGAGGATTCGTGGGCTGATGCCCGGGTGGATTCAGGACTTGAGCTGCAGCAGGTCCCAGCGGTTGCCATAGGCATCCCGGAACACCGCGACCGTGCCGTAGCTTTCCTCGCGCGGGGTTTCCAGGAATTCCACGCCCCGCGCCAGCATCCGCGCGTGATCGCGATGGAAGTCGTCGGTCTCCAGGAAGAAGCCGACCCGGCCGCCGGTCTGGTCGCCGATGCGCGCGCGCTGGGCGTCATTGCCGGCGACCGCCAGCAGCAGGCAGGTTTCGCGCGCACCCGGCGGCGACACCCGCACCCAGCGCTTGCCGTCGCCCCGGTCGGTGTCTTCGCGCAGTTCGAAGCCGAGCGCGCCGGTGTAGTGGGCGATGGCGCGGTCGTAGTCGTCGACCACCACGGTAATCAGGCTGAGCGTCTGGCGCATCGGAGGGGAGAGCCGGGGGAGGTGGGAAAGGGGCCGCGCGCGGTGTCGTGTCAGCCGGCCAGTGCGGCCTGCTGGGCCGCGAACAGCTCGGCCGTGCCCTTCTCGCCCAGCGCCAGCAGCGCGTCCAGTTCGTCGCGCCGGAACGCGTGCCCCTCGGCGGTGCCTTGCAGTTCGATGAAGCCGCCACCATCGTTCATCACGATGTTCATGTCGGTGTCGCAATCGCTGTCTTCGGCGTAGTCCAGATCCAGCACCGGCGCGCCGCGGTAGATGCCCACCGACACCGCGGCGACCGCGCCCAGCAGCACGTCGCGCTTGATTTCGTTGCGCTGGCGCAGCCAGCCAATCGCGTCGGCCAAGGCGACATAGGCGCCGGTGATGGCGGCGGTGCGAGTGCCGCCATCGGCCTGGATCACATCGCAGTCCAGGGTGATGGTGCGCTCGCCGAGCGCGGCGCGATCCACGCAGGCACGCAGCGCGCGACCGATCAGGCGCTGGATTTCCAGCGTGCGCCCCCCCTGCTTGCCGCGTGAAGCCTCGCGATCGCCGCGGGTATGCGTGGCGCGCGGCAGCATGCCGTATTCGGCGGTGATCCAGCCCTCGCCCTTGCCACGCAGGAACGACGGCACCTTGTTCTCGACGCTGGCGGTGCACAGCACCCGGGTTTCGCCGAAGCGGATCAGCACCGAACCTTCGGCGTGGCGCGTGTAGCCGCGCTCGATGCGGACCTCGCGCATTTGATCGGGGAGGCGGCCGCTGGGACGAAGGACGGACATGCAGGGAACTCGGCTGGAGGGAGGAGCGGTGGACCGCGTGGGCCGGAGGGCCCGCGGATTCGGCCGACCGGGGCGCGCTAGGGTACCATTCGCGCTTTCGATCCGACCGGGTTTTCCCATGATCCGCAGCATGACCGCCTTCGCCGCCGTCGAACGCACCACCTCCGGTGGCACGCTGACCGGCGAACTGCGCGCGGTCAACCATCGTTTCCTGGAACTGGGGACGCGCCTGCCCGAAGAGCTGCGCGCGCTGGAACCGGCCCTGCGCGAACGCGTTTCCGCGCGGGTGTCGCGCGGCAAACTCGATTTCACCCTGCGCCTGCGCGCCCCGGAGGGCGAGGGCACGCTGCAGATCAACCCGGCGCTGGTCGGCCAACTGTCGGAACTGGCGCTGGATCTGCATTCGCGATTCCCCGCCCTGCGCACCGAGTTCGCCGACCTGCTGCAGGTCCCCGGCGTGCTGCAGGGCAAGGCGGTGGACCAGGCGACCTTGCAGGCCGAGGCGCTGGCGCTGGTGGAAGCGGTGGTCGATCAGTTCGTCGTCGCGCGCGAGCGCGAGGGACAGAAGCTGGTCGCCGCCATCCTGGAGCGCGTCGACGCGATCGCCGCGCGCGCCGCCGAAGTGCGCGAACTGATTCCGGCCATCCGCGCCGGCCAGCGGCAGAAGCTGGAAACCCGCCTGGCCGATCTGGCCCAGCCCGCGGATCCCGGCCGGCTGGAACAGGAACTGGTGCTGTGGTTGCAGAAGCTGGACGTGGACGAGGAACTGGATCGGCTGGACAGCCACGTCAAGGAAATCCGCCGCGTCCTCAAGCAGGCCGAACCGGTCGGCCGTCGCCTGGACTTCCTGCTGCAGGAGTTCAACCGCGAGGCCAACACCCTGGGCTCGAAGTCGGTGGACACCCGCACCACCAACCTGGCGGTCGAGCTGAAGGTCCTGATCGACCAGATCCGCGAACAAGTGCAGAACATCGAATGAGCCGCCGCGGCACCCTCTACATCGTCGCCGCGCCCTCGGGCGCGGGCAAGAGCAGCATCGTCAACGCCGTGCTGGCGCGGGACCCGGAAATCGCGCTGTCGATTTCGTTCACCTCGCGCGCGCCGCGCCCCGGCGAACGGCATGCCCAGCACTACCATTTCATCAGCGCCGACGAGTTCCAGTCGATGATCCGGGCCGGCGATTTCTTCGAATACGCGCTGGTGCACGGCGACTGGAAGGGCACCGCGCGGCAGTCGGTGGAACCGCAACTGTGCGCCGGCAAGGACGTGCTGCTGGAAATCGACTGGCAGGGCGCGCGCCAGGTGCGCGAGAAGGTGCCGGACGCGGTCAGCGTGTTCATCCTGCCGCCCTCGCGCGATGCGCTGGAGCAGCGCATGCACGCGCGCGGCCAGGACAGCGAGGAAGTGATCCAGCGCCGGCTGGCCGCCGCCCGCGAGGAGATGTCGCACTACGACGAGTTTGACTACGTGATCGTCAACGACGTCTTCGAAACCGCCTGCGCGCAGATGCACGCCATCTTCACCGCCAGCCGCCTGCGCCGGGAGGCCCAGCAGCAGCGGCACGAAGCGCTGATCGGGGCCCTGCTGGCCGGGTAGGCGCCGGGCCGGGGGCTTTTTGTCGTTTAACTGACTGATTTATAAAGAAACGGTTGCCTGGGGCCAGCCGAGGCCGTACAATCGCCGCCCCTTTCCCTATTCATCGCGCGGCCCCTGGGTCGCCGGGAGCCCGCATGGCCCGCATCACCGTCGAAGATTGCCTGGAAGTCGTCAACAACCGTTTCGAACTGGTCACGATGGCCGCCAAGCGCGCCCGCCAGCTCGCCAATGGCGTCGAATCCACCATCGACAACAGCGAAACCGCCGACAAGCCGACCGTGCTGGCGCTGCGTGAAATCGCCGCCCGCAAAATCGACAACGATCTGATCGACCGCGTCGAGAAGGCCGAGCGCGAGCGGGCCGAGCGCGAGGCGCTGGAATGGGCCGCCGCCGAAGTGGTCGCCGACGAAGACATGTCCAAGGGCGACGACTGAGGCAGGCCGCCGGCGCGGGAAAATCCCGCGACGCCTGCATTGCCGCTTTCATCGGAAAGGCCCGCGCGAGCGGGCTTTTCGCGTTTTCCGGGTTTGCCGTCCCGCCACGTCTGCACTAGGCTGGCGTCATGAACCCAGGCCGTACCGCCAAGGCGCTCCGTACCCCCGCTTCGTCGCACGGCGACGGCGTGCCGGACTATCTCGCCCAATTCGAAAAGACCGCGCGCTACCTGCCCAGGGAACAGCTGCCGCTGCTGCGCCGCGCCTGGGAAGTCGGCGCCGCCGCGCATGCCGGGCAGACCCGCAAATCCGGCGAGCCCTACATCACCCATCCGGTGGCGGTGGCCGGCGTGCTGGCCGAACTGGGCATGGACGCCGAGACGCTGATCGCCGCAATCCTGCACGACACGATCGAGGACACCCCGCTGACCCGCGACGGGATCGCCGGGGAGTTCGGCGAGTCGGTGGCCGAACTGGTCGATGGGGTCACCAAGCTGGACAAGCTGAAGTTCCGGGATCGCCAGGAAGCGGCCGCCGAGAGCTTTCGCAAGATGCTGCTGGCGATGTCGCGCGATCTGCGCGTGATCATGATCAAGCTGGCCGACCGCCTGCACAACATGCGCACGCTCGGCGCGCAGAGCGCCGAGGCGCGCCAGCGCATCGCCCGCGAGACGCTGGAGATCTACGCGCCCATCGCCCAGCGCCTGGGCATGAACCTGGTCAAGTCGGAACTGCAGGATCTCGGCTTCCGCGCGCTGCATCCGTGGCGGCATGCGGTGATCGACAAGCACATCCGCAGCCAGCCGGTGATGCGCCGCGAATCGATGGCCCAGATCGAGGCGCATCTTTCCCAGCGACTTACCAAGGAGGGCATCGAGCATCGCCTGGTCAGCCGCATCAAGACGCCGTGGAGCATCTACAACAAGATGCGCTCGGAAGGAAAGAGTTTCGATCAGGTGATGGATGTGTTCGGCTTCCGCGTGGTGGTCGATTCGGTGCCTTCCTGCTACCACGCCCTCGGCGCGGTGCACGCGCAATACAAACCGCTGGATGGGCGCTTCCGCGACTTCATCGCCATTCCCAAGGCCAACGGCTACCAGTCGCTGCACACGGTGCTGTTCGGTCCCTACGGCTCGCCCATCGAAGTGCAGATCCGCACCCAGGAGATGGATCTCATCGCCGAGCGCGGCATCGCCGCGCACTGGACCTACAAGTTCGGCACCGATTCGCCCAACAGCGCGCAGAACCGCGCGCATGCCTGGATCAGCGAGCTGATCGACAACCAGCGCGCCGCGGGTTCGTCGCTGGAGTTCCTGGAGAACGTCAAGGTCGATCTGTTCCCGGACGAGGTCTACCTGTTCACGCCGAAGGGCAAGATCCTGTCGTTGCCGAGGAATTCGACCGCGCTCGACTTCGCCTACGCCGTGCACACCGACGTCGGCAACCAGGCGGTGGCTTCGCGGGTGGACAAGAAGCTGGTGCCGCTGCGCACCAAGCTGGCCAGCGGGCAGAGCGTGGAAATCATCACCGCCAAGTCCGCCGCGCCCAAGCCGCAGTGGCTGGAGTTCGTGGTCACCAGCAAGGCCCGCACCGCCATCCGCCACCAGCTCAAGCAACTGGAGCACGAGGACGCGGTGCAGTTGGGCCACCGCATGCTGGATCGCGCGCTGGAGGAACTGGACAGTTCGCTGGAGCGGTTGCCGCAGCAGCGCCTGGACACCTTCCTGGCCGAGCATCGCTATCCGCGCCTGGAAGCGCTGCTGGCCGACGTCGCGCTGGGCAACTGGATGCCGGCGCAGGCCGCGCAGGCCCTGACCGCGCATGCCGAACTGCGCGCCGGCGGCCATTCGCGCCACTCACAGGAAAAGATCCTCATCACGGGCACCGAGCGCGGCGTGGTCAGTTTCGCCAACTGCTGCCAGCCGATCCCCGGCGACGAGATCATGGGTTACCACACCGCCGGCAAGGGCATCGTGGTGCACCGGATGGATTGCCCCAACGTGGTCGAATTCCGCAAGTCGCCCGAGCGCTGGGTGCCGATCGCCTGGGACGCCAACGTCACCGGCGACTATGACGCGTCGTTGTTGATCGATGTGGAAAACCGGCCCGGCGTGCTGGCCCAGGTCGCCGCCGCGGTGGCCAAGAGCCAGTCCAACATCGAGCGGGTGGAGTACCTGGAACGCGACATCAACGTGGCGGTGCTGCGCTTCTCCATCCAGGTGCGCGACCGCAACCACCTGGCCGAAGTGATGCGCCGGCTGCGCCGCCTGAACGTCGTCCACGGCGTCCGCCGCCAGTAGCGTGGAGCTGTTTTGCGCACAAATCCGTCTGTAGGAGCGACGTAAGTACGCGACCCGGTGTGTCCGACGGTCTCCGGTTGCGACTTACGTCGCTCCTGCAAGGTGGCTCCGTGGGCCATCCGCGCCTCGGGTAAAATCCCCGCCTTTCCAGACAGGAGCGCCCCATGAGCAAGCAGATCATCCACACGGAGCAGGCGCCCGCCGCCATCGGCCCGTACTCGCAGGCGGTGCGCGCCGGCAACACCGTCTACTTCTCCGGCCAGATCCCGCTCGACCCGGCGACCGGCAACCTGGTCGAGGGCGACATCGAGGCGCAGGCACGCCGGGCGTTCGACAACCTCAAGGCGGTGGCCGAAGCCGCCGGCGGCTCGCTCGGCGATATCGTCCGCCTGGGCCTGTACCTGACCGACCTGGGCGAGTTCGCCAAGGTCAATGCAGTGATGCAGGACTACTTCCAGGCGCCGTTCCCGGCGCGTTCCACCATCGAAGTGGCCGGCCTGCCCAAGGGCGCGGCGTTCGAGGTCGATGCGGTGATGGTCACCGGCTGACGGCCGGCCCGGAGCAGCGTGCGATCACACCATGCGATCGCGCGCCTCACTGGGCGTATGCCCGGTCCAGCGCTTGAAAGCGCGACGGAATTCGCGCACGTCGTTGAAACCCAGTTGGGTGCCGATGTAGGCGATGGTCAGTTCCCGGTCCTGCAGCAGTTCCAGCGCACGATCCGTGCGCACGCGGTCGTGGATGTCGCTGAAGCGCTGGCCCTCGTCGGACAATTGCCGGCGCAACGTCCGCTCGCTCAGATGCAGGGCGGTCGCGATCTCGGTCATCTGCGGGTTCTCGCGCAGGCGCGGCCGCAGTTGCCGTTCCACCGCCGCGGTCGCCTCGCCCGAGGTCGCCACCGCGGCCAGTTGCGCGTGGCACAGCGCCAGCACCTGTTGCGAACCCACCGGGTTGTAACTGGTAAACGGCAGCGAGAACCAGCTGCGATCCACCAGCATCCGGTTCTGGCCCTGGCGGAACCGCACCTCGCATTCGAACATGCGGCTGTATTTGCTGGCGTAGGCCGGGGCGGGGTAGGTCAGATCCAGGCGGACCGGATGGAACTCCGGGCCGGCCAGTTCGCGCGCCAGCATCAGTACGCTGGAGAACATTTCCTCGCACAGGAACGGCAGGATCTCGGGCAGATCCAGCGGGGTGGTCGCCACCACCGACACCACGTCCGGATCCTCCTGCAGCAGTTGCAGGTCCATCAGCGGCCCCAGGTTGCGCTGGTAGGTCAGGCCGATGTTGACCGCCTCGCCGAAGTTCGGCGCCATCCGCATCGCCAGGCCGAGCAGGCCAAAGTTGGCGCCGTTCTGGTTGCCGCCCAGGGCGAGGCCGACATCCTCGATCGGCAGGGTCGGCAAGGCACGGCGGATGACCTCGGTGGCCTGGCGGTAGGACACCCGCGCCTGCGGATCCTGGATTTCGCGCGGCGTCAGGCGCAGCCCGCTGAACCAGGGCTCACAGTTGACCCCCAACTCGCCCGCCAGCAGCACCAGGCTGCACAGCATGTTGGTCGGCAGATTGGCGATGGACAGGCGATTGCCCCCGTCCAGGCCCAGTTTACGGCGCATCGAAGCCCCTCCAGCTTGTCCGCTTTGCCCCCCCAAGTATGCCGCTCCTGCCCTACTTCAGGGAAACCAGTGGGACAAGACTCTCAATTACTGAATTCGCACGCGTATGGTGGCCGCCGGCCGCCGCGCGATGACCGGGGAGGGAATGCGATGCAGCGGACGATGTTGATGGTGGGCCTGGCACTGGCGCTGGCCGCCTGCCAGCCGAAGACCGACGAACAGGCGCCCAAGGCCGATGCGGCGAGCGCGGACTTCTCGCAGAAGCTCCACGAGCGGCTGCTCGATGCCAAGCCTGGCGACGTCATCGAGATTCCCGCCGGCACCTACCACTTCGACCGCAGCCTGACCCTGCGCGCGGACGGCGTGACCATCCGCGGCGCGGGCATGGACAAGACCGTGCTCAGCTTCAAGGGCCAGAAGGCCGGCGCCGAGGGCCTGCTGGTCAACGGCGACGACTTCGCCATCGAGAACCTGACCATCCAGGATTCCAAGGGCGACGGCCTGAAGATCAGCGAGTCGGAGAACATCACCATCCGCGGCGTGAAGGTGGAATGGACCGGTGGTCCGAGCACCAAGAACGGTGCCTATGGCCTGTACCCGGTGCTGGCGAAGAACGTGCTGATCGAGGACTCGGTTTCCATCGGCGCCTCCGACGCCGGCATCTACGTGGGCCAGTCCGACGGCGTGATCGTGCGGCGCAGCCGCGCGGAGCAGAACGTGGCCGGCATCGAGATCGAGAACACCATCAATGCCGACGTCTACGACAACGTCGCCACCGGCAACACCGGCGGCATCCTGGTGTTCAACATGCCCGGCCTCAAGCAGCAGGGCGGCAACATCCGCGTGTTCAACAACAAGGTGATCGCCAACAACCACGAGAACTTCGGCGCCAAGGGCACGCCGGTGGCGAGCGTCCCGGCCGGCTCCGGCATCGTGGTCAATTCCAACGACGACATCGAGATCTTCGGCAACGAGATCCGCGACAACGCGACCACCAACATCATCATCTCCAGCGTCTACTCCACCGGCTACAAGGATTCGAGCAAGTCGGAAACCTTCGATCCCTACCCGGAGCGGGTCTACGTGCATGGCAATACCCTGTCCGGCGGCGGCGACTCGCCAGACGGCTTCGATCTGAAGGCGCTGAAGGTAGCCATGTACGGGCTGCGCGGGAATTTCCCGGACGTGCTGTGGGACGGCTACTACAACAAGGACCGCAAGGTCGACGGCCAGGCGCGTGGGCCGGAAATCTGCCTGCGCGACGTCAGCGGCGTGATCAACGCCGATGGCCCCGGCGGCTACAAGAGCCCGAGCAAGGACACCCGGTCCTTCCAGTGCGAACTGCCGCGCCTGCCCGCGGTGGACCTGAAGCGGGGTTGAGCACGATGCGGAAGTACCGGGCCGCGGGAGTGGCCATCGCCGCTTTGCTGGCCGCCGTGCTGCTCGCGGGATGCAAGCGTTCGCAGGAGGTGGCCTTCTTCGCCGAGGGACAGCCGGCGCGCCTGGATGACTGGCACGTCCTGCGCATCGAGGACGGCCGCCTGATCTTGAACGAAGGCGTGGTGCCCTACGATCTCAACACGCCGCTGTTCAGCGACTACGCCCACAAGCTGCGCACGATCTGGATGCCCAAGGGCAAGAGCGCCGCGTATCGGCCCGATGCGGCGCTCGACTTCCCGGTCGGCACGATCATCAGCAAGACCTTCTACTACCCGCTGCCGGCGGGGCAGGCGTGGGATGGCCGCTCGGTGGCGCGCACGCCGCCGTCGGCCAGCGTGCTGGAGCAGGAATCGCTGGATCTGTCGCGCGTGCGCCTGATCGAAACCCGCCTGCTGGTGCGGCGGGAATCGGGTTGGGTCGCGATGCCTTACGTCTGGAACGAAGCGCAGACCGAAGCCACCCTCAAGCGCACCGGCGATCTGATCACGCTGGATCTGGTCGATGCCTCCGGCCAGCGCGAGGAGGCGGCGTACCAGGTGCCGGACCAGAACCAGTGCGGCGGTTGCCACCTGACCGACAACCGGTCGCGCCAGCTGTCGCCGATCGGTCCCAAGGCACGCCACCTGAACCGGGATTTCGACTATCGCGAAGGGCGCGAGAATCAGCTCGCGCACCTGGCGCGCGTGGGCTACCTGACCGGCGCGCCCGCGCCGGCGCAGGCACCGCGCGACGCGGACTGGATGGACGCGGCCAATGCCAGCCTGGATGCGCGCGCGCGCGCCTACCTGGACGTGAACTGCGGGCATTGCCACAGCCCGACTGGTCCGGCGATCACTTCCGGCCTGTGGCTGGACGCGGCGACCCATGATCGTCTCAAGCTGGGTTTCTGCAAGCAGCCGATCGCGGCGGGCAAGGGCACCGGTGACCGGCGCCACGACATCGAGCCTGGCAAGCCGGACGAATCCGTGCTGAGTTTCCGCATGGACAGCGCGGACCCGGCGGTGATGATGCCGGAGCTGGGGCGCTCGGTGGTGCACCGCGAAGGCGTTGAACTGATTGATGCGTGGATTCGCGCGCAGCACGGCAGTTGTGATGGGGATGGGCCGGGGGGAGAAGCGGTACCGGCGTCCACCTGAGGGGTAAATCCGTAAAGACAACGCTTCTGGGAGGGAGTGATGAAGTTGAATCAACGGTGTCTGGTAGTGGGGCTGCGGCACGCCCTGTTCGGAAGCTGCGCTTTGCTGGGGGTTTCGGGTGCCGCATGGGGGCAGGCCGCTCCCGCGCAGGATGATGCGACCACGCTGGACACCATCAAGGTGACCGCGCAGAGCCGCGAGCAGGAATTGAAGGACGTGCCGATCGCCATCAACGTCCTCAACGGCGAGATGATCGATCAGGTGGCCGCCGCCGACATCGGTGATCTGGACATGTTCGTGCCCGGGCTGGAGGTCACCGACGGCAGCCCGACCCAGCCGCGCTACGCCATCCGCGGCATTTCCACCGGCGACTTCGGCATCGGCACGGATCCGGCCGTGGGCGTCTACATCGACGGCGTCTATTCGGCCCGCACCGGTGGCGCAATGCTGGCCTTCAACGACATCGAGCGCATCGAGGTGCTGAAGGGACCGCAAGGCACCCTGTTCGGGCGCAACAGCGCCGCCGGCGCCGTGTCCATCATCACCAACAAGCCGAGCAACGTGGCCGAGGGCAACGCCCGCATCCGCGTGGGCGAGGACGGCCGCCGCTATCTGTCCGGCCTGTTCAACGTGCCGTTCGGCGAGCGCCATGCGCTGCGCTTCAGCGCGCTGTCCAACCACAGCGACGGCTGGATGACCGATGCGGCGACCGGCGACCGGCTCAATCCCGAAGACACGATGGCCCTGCGCGCGGCCTGGCGTTCGGACCTGGGCGAATCGACCACCCTCAACCTGTCCTGGGACTACGAGAACATCGACCAGCTGGCGCGTCCGGCGGTCGGCCTGGTGGCGCTGGGACCGTATCCGACGCCCGCGCCATACCCCGCGGATCCGGACAGCTACATCAATCCGCTGAAGGCACCGGTGTTCAACGACGTGGTCAACAACGAGGAGTCACGCACCTTCAATGGCCTGACCCTGCAGATCGATCACGCATTTCCGTGGGGCAGCCTGCAGTCGACCACCGCGGTGCGTGATTTCGACACGGTCAACCGCGAGGACGAGGATGGCACCAACCGCATCAACCTGTACTTCGACACCGCCAACATCGAGAGCAACCGCAGCTACTACCAGGAGTTCAAGTTCTCGGGCGTATCGGGCAGGTTCGACTGGGTGGCCGGCGCCAGCTGGTTCAAGGAGGAGGCCGACCAGACCAGCGAGACCAACCTGTTCACCGACAGCGTGGGCACCGCGATGGGCAACCTGCCCAATTTCGGCGGCGTGAACATCATCGCGTTGCTGGATCAGGTCCTCGAGGGGGCCGGCCTGCCGTTGCGCCTGCAGGGCCATCCATGGCGCGAGAGCATGATCAACGAGGGCAAGGCCGAAGCCTATGCGGCGTTCGGCGACGTCATCTGGCACGTCAACGACCGCTGGAACCTGACCTTCGGCCTGCGCCTGACCCACGACCGCAAGGAGTTCAGCTGGTTCAATGGCCCACGCGACGCGGCCACCCTGGACGCGACCGTGGCGATGCTGGATCAGCAGGGTTTCTTCGAACTGCTCCAGCAGATGGGCTATCCGGTCAGCGCCGACATGTTCAACCAGGACTTCGTCTTTGCCTTCGGTGAGCTGGAAGGGGTGAGGAACAGCCGCAAGAAATCCTGGACCGATCTCAGCCCGCGCTTCGTCGTCGACTACGCGGTCAACGACAACACCATGGTGTTCGGCTCGCTGGCCAAGGGCTACAAGGCCGGCGGCTTCAACAGCGTGCAGCCGCAGTCGCAATTCGACAACGAGGACGTGTGGAATGCCGAGTTCGGCATCAAGACCGTGTTCCCGGAGCAGAAGCTGTCGCTCAACGCCTCCGGTTACTACTACGTCTACAAGGACCGCCAGGCGATCAGCCTGGACTTGAACACGGCCGGTTCCGGCGTGCCGCGCTATGTCGTCGACACCAGCGACATGCAGGCCTGGGGCGTTGACGTGGACCTGCAATGGCGTCCGGTGACCGGTCTCGACCTGACCCTCAACACCGCCTTCATCGACGCGACCTACAAGGATGGCCTGTCCACCAACGGCCGGGACATTTCCGGGGATCCCACCGGCGAACCCTACCTGTCGGCGTCGCTGGGCGCGGGCTATACCGTGAACCTGGGGGACGCCGGCGACCTGCGCTTCTCGCTGCTGCACGCCTATCGCGGCAAGGGCCGCTGCAATGCCGAATCGGAAACCCAGGGCACCTGCCAGGCCAGCCCGGCCTTCCGCACCGGCGAGGCGCAGAACCGCACCGACATGCGCGTGCAGTGGTCGTCGGCCGACGGCACCTGGGGCGTGGGCGTGTATGGCAACAACGTGTTCGACAAGCGCTACGTGACCGGAGTGAACAACATCTCCGCCTCGGTGCTGGGCACGCCGTTCGCCTCGATCTCCGCGCCGCGCCAGGTCGGAGTGGAGTTCAGCGCCCGGTTCTGACACCGACGAGCGGTTCCGGCGCGTGCCGGAACCGCTCCCGGACTGGCAATCGCACCGCGATCCCCGGCATGCTTGCACCATGCCGTATGCCAGTCCCGGGGCCGACGAGGTGGCCCGCCTTCCGATCGCGTCGCTGAAAGGCGTGGGCGCGCGCATCGCCGAAAAGCTGGCGGCGCGCGGCCTGCTGACCCTGCAGGATCTGTGGCTGCACCTGCCGCTGCGCTACGAGGATCGCACCGCGCTGACACCCATACGCGCGCTCCGGCCC
The DNA here is from genome assembly GCF_024710765.1 of Pseudoxanthomonas sp. Taxonomy (GTDB): domain Bacteria; phylum Pseudomonadota; class Gammaproteobacteria; order Xanthomonadales; family Xanthomonadaceae; genus Pseudoxanthomonas_A. The sequence goes on along the minus strand of NZ_JANJUE010000151.1, from coordinate 10,824 downwards.
GGCGTGCCGGCGCAGCTGGAAGGCCGGGTGGAGGCGGTCGAACGCGGCTTCCGCTACCGGCCGGTATTGCGGGTGGCGATCGGCGACGACTCGCACGCGACGGTGGTGCTGCGGTTCTTCCATTTCCGCGCGGCGCAGGTCGCGCAGTTCGCGCCGGGCACGCGGGTGCGCTGCTACGGCACGCCCAAGCCCGGCCTGCATGGCCTGGAGATCGTGCATCCCAGTTACCGGGTGCTCGATGCGGAGGCCGACGTGGCGCTCGGCGAGGCGCTGGACCCCATCTATCCGGCCATCGAGGGCGTGGGACCGGCCAGCCTGCGCAAGCTGGTCGGGCAGGCCCTGGACCGCCTGCCGGCGGACGCGTCGCTGGAACTGCTGCCGGATGCGTTGCTGCGTGAATCCAGCCTGCCTTCACTGCGCGAGGCGCTGCTGGTCATGCATCGCCCGCCGCGCGATGCCGACCTGCCGGCATTGTCGGCCGGACGCCATCCGGCCCAGCGGCGGCTGGCGCTGGAGGAACTGCTGGCCCACCACCTGAGCCTGCGCCGGCAGCGCATCGCCCTGCAGCGCCATCGCGCGCCGGCATTGACCGGGCGCGGCACCCTGGCGGGGCAGTTGGTGAAGTCGCTGCCGTTCCGCCTGACCGGCGCGCAGCAACGGGTGTTCAAGCAGATCCGCGAGGACCTGAAGCAGCCTTCGCCGATGTTGCGGCTGGTGCAGGGCGACGTCGGCAGCGGCAAGACCGTGGTCGCGGCGATGGCGGCGATGCTGGCGGTCGAGGCGGGCAGGCAGGCCGCGCTGGCGGCGCCCACCGAATTGCTGGCCGAACAGCATCTGGCCAATCTGCGCCAATGGCTGGAGCCGCTGGGCATCCGGGTGGCATGGCTGGCCGGCAAGGTCACCGGCAAGGCGCGCGCGCAGGTGCTCGAAGAGGTGGCTTCGGGCAAGGCGCAGGTGGTGGTGGGTACCCATGCGCTGATGCAGGAGGCGGTCGCGTTCCAGGATCTGGCGCTGGCGATCGTCGACGAGCAGCACCGCTTCGGTGTCCACCAGCGGTTGGCGCTGCGCGACAAGGGCGCCAGCGGCGAGTCGATCCCGCACCAACTGGTGATGACGGCCACGCCGATTCCGCGCACGCTGGCGATGGCGGCCTACGCCGATCTCGATGTCTCGGCCATCGACGAACTGCCGCCCGGACGCACGCCGGTGCATACCGTGGCCTTCAGCGCCGAGCGCCGGCCGGAGCTGGTCGAACGCATCCGCGCCGCCTGCGCGGAGGGCCGACAGGCGTACTGGGTCTGCACCCTGATCGACGACAGCGACGAAGTGATCGCGCAGGCCGCCCAGACCACCTACGAACAGCTTTCCGCCGCGCTGCCGGAACTGCGCATCGCACTGGTCCACGGCCGGATGAAGGCGGCCGAGAAGCAGGCGGCGATGCGCGCGTTCAAGCAGGGCGAGAGTGATCTGCTGGTCGCCACCACCGTGATCGAAGTCGGCGTGGACGTGCCCAACGCCTCGCTGATGATCATCGAGAACGCCGAACGGCTCGGACTGGCGCAGTTGCACCAGCTGCGTGGACGGGTGGGACGCGGCGCGACCGCGTCCACTTGCGTGTTGATGTACCAGGCGCCGCTGTCGCAGATGGCCAAGCAGCGCCTGGCGACCATGCGCGAGACCAACGACGGTTTCGTCATCGCCGAGAAGGATCTGGAGCTGCGCGGGCCGGGCGAACTGTTGGGCACCCGGCAGACCGGCCTGGCGACGTTCCGCGTGGCGGATCTGGCGCGCGACGCAGGCCTGCTGCCGCAGGTGCGTGATCTGGCCGATCGCCTGCTGGCGGAGTCGCCGGCTCTGGCGGATCGCATCGTCCAGCGCTGGGTCGGCGGCGCGGCGCGCTACGCAGGCGCCTGAGCCGCGACTTTCGTTCGTCATCCATCGGTGCCAGACTCGCGGACCGAGACATGAATGAAGAAGACGCATGAGTGACAGGATTCCACTGCTGATTGATACCGATCCCGGCGTCGACGACGCACTGGCGCTGCTGATGGCGTTCAATGATCAGCGCCATGACGTGATCGGCCTCACCATCGCCGCCGGCAACGTCGGCCTGAAGCACACCGTGCGCAACGCGCTGAAACTGTGCGAGGTCTGCGGTCGCACCGATATCCCGGTATTCGCCGGCGCACCGGAGCCGCTGCTGCATCCGGCGCCGGACGCGGGCTACGTGCACGGCCAGGATGGTTTCGGCGACATCGGTTACGACGCACCGGCCAAGCAAGTGGAAGCCGAGCATGCCGCGCTGGCAATCCTGCGCCTGTCGCACCAGCACGCCGGCCGGCTGACGCTGGTGGCGCTGGGGCCGCTGACCAACATCGCGCTGGCGTTGAAACTGGACCCGACCCTGCCGCGGCGGATTGCGCGCTTCGTGGTGATGGGGGGCGCGGTGACCGCCCACGGCAACATCACGCCCGCGGCGGAGTTCAATTTCTATTTCGATCCGGAAGCCGCCCATCTGGTATTCGAAGCGTTCGAACGCGTCGAACTGGCGGACTGGGAGGCCACCATCGCCCATGGCCTCCATCATGATCGCGTCATCGACTGGCTGCGGGCCGATTCGGACCGCGCACGGTTCTATGCCGGCATCTCGGAGAAGACCCGCTTGTGGTCGATCGATCGCCGTGGCGACTACTGGTATGCCGCCGACGCCCTGGCCATGGCCTTTGCCCTGGAACCGGAAGGGGGCCTGGAGCGGGCCGAGCGGCCGCTGGCCATCGAACTGCAGGGCGCCCACTCCCGGGGGGCCAGCGTGGTGGACTGGCGGCGGGAGGGCGGCCAGCCGGACAAGGTCGACATCCTGCTCAAGTACGACCAGGAGCGCTTCGAGGCCCTGATCCGGGCTGCCCTGGCGGCCGGCTGAGCCCGGATGGACCCCGGACTTGCGCCGATGGGGAGGGGCGGGCTACAATGCCGCTCTTCCCTATCCTGCAACACGGTGTGCCCGCCATGAAGGCCGACATCCATCCCGAATACCGCGAAGTCGTCTTCCACGACGTGACCTCCGATTTCAAGTTCCTGACCCGCTCGACCCTGGGCAGCAAGGAAACCACGAAGTGGGAAGACGGCAACGACTATCCGCTGATCAAGGTTGAAATTTCCTCGGCTTCGCATCCGTTCTACACGGGCAAGCACAAGGTCATCGACACCAGCGGCCGCATCGACAAGTTCCAGAAGCGCTACGCGCGCTGAGCGAACCGTCGGTTCGTCCTGCAACGGCCGCGCCAGGTGCGCGGCCGTTTGCATTTCCGCCGTCCGCTTGCGCGTAACCGGCGTTGCATGGCGACTAATGCTTTGGTCTGAGTTTGGTCTGGAACCGAGCGACGACTCCAAAGCGCGTGTGCGATAATCGACGTTATCCGAGGACCCCCCTCCGGACTCCCGTCACACGCCGACCGTGCAAGCGGCCGGTGCTTCCCCACGAAGGAGCGCACACTGTGTCCGATCTCGACCAGGTCACGCTGACCGCCGGCGACAAATCCGTCAACCTGCCGGTCCTGAAACCCACGCTGGGCAACAACTGCGTGGACATTTCCAAGTTGACCAAGGAAACCGGTCTCTTCACCTACGACTCCGGTTTCACCGCCACTGCCAGTTGCAAGTCGGCCATCACCTACATCGATGGCGACAACGGCGTGCTGCTGTATCGCGGTTATCCGATTGAGCAGTTGGCCAAGAATTCCAGCTTCCTGGAAGTGGCCTACCTGCTGATGAACGGCGAACTGCCGGGCAAGGCGGAATTCGAGAAGTTCGATCACGAAGTCACGCATCACACGATGATGCACGAGTCGCTGAAGAACTTCCTGCACGGTTTCCACTACGACGCGCATCCGATGGCGATGCTCGCCGGCACGGTCGCCTCGCTGTCCGCGTTCTACCACGACACCCTGGACCTGGAAGATCCGGAGCAGCGCCGCCTGGCCGCCATCCGCCTGATCGCCAAGGTGCCGACGATCGCCGCCGCTGCCTACCGCTATTCGATTGGCTGGCCGATCCGCTATCCGCGCAACAACCTGGAATACGTCGACCGCTTCCTGCACATGATGTTCGAAGTGCCGAGCGAGCCATTGGAACTGAGCCCGGTGGTGGCCAAGGCGCTGGATCTGCTGTTCATCCTGCACGCCGATCACGAACAGAACGCGTCGACCTCGACCGTCCGCCTGGTCGGTTCCACCGGCGCCAACCCGTACGCGTCCGTCGCCGCCGGCATCACCGCCCTGTGGGGCCCCGCCCACGGCGGCGCCAACGAAGCCGTGCTGAAGATGCTGGAAGAGATCGGCACCCCCGACAAGGTGGACAGCGCCGTCGCCAAGGCCAAGGACAAGGAGTCCGGCTTCCGCCTGATGGGCTTCGGCCACCGCGTCTACAAGAACTTCGATCCGCGCGCCAAGATCATCCGCGAGATGACCCACAAGGTACTGGGCGAGCTGGGCGTCAACGACCCGCTGCTGGAAGTGGCGCTGAAGCTGGAAGAGGCCGCGTTGAAGGACGACTACTTCATCCAGCGCAAGCTGTATCCGAACGTCGACTTCTACAGCGGCATCATCTACAAGGCGCTGAAGATCCCGACCGAGATGTTCACCGTCATGTTCGCCATCGGCCGCACCGCCGGCTGGGTCGCGCACTGGCTGGAACAGCAGGTCGATCCGGAAGCCAAGATCGGCCGTCCGCGCCAGATCTACACTGGCTACGACGTGCGCGACTACAAGGGCATCGACCAGCGCTGAGCATCTGTTCCACGTCGACGGTGCACCGAAACGCAACGCCCCGCTCTCGCGGGGCGTTTGCTTTTTCAGCAGGGCGAATCGGTGGCTCCATAGCGCCGCTGCATCTCCTCGGGTGTGACCTCCTCGATGCTGTGGCCGATGTTCCAGCGATGGCCGAAGGGATCCCGCACCACGCCGGAGCGCTCGCCATAGAACATGTCCCGGGGCGCCATCACCAGGGAGGCGCCCAGCGCCACCGCGCGCGCGATGGTGGCGTCGGCATCGTCGACATGGATGTGCAGCGTGTGCGAAGCGGGAGCGGCGGGATCCGGACGGGCGATGCCGAACTCGGGGTACTCCTCGCACAGCATCAGCGTGGCGCCACCCAGTTCGAGTTCGACGTGGCCGATGCGGCCACCGGGCTCGACCAGGCGGAACTTTTCGGTCGCCGCGAAGGCGTCCCGATAGAAGTCGATCGCGGCGCCGGCATCGTGGACGCAGAGGTAGGCGAACAATTCATGTACGGCCATGGGCGGCTTCCTTTGACGGGGTGGCGCATAGCATTGCCGCGGTGGCCACGGCGGTATTGAACGAATCCGAAACTCAATTGGCCGGCGCCGCTATCGGCACATGGCGGAGCGCACGCGGTGCGGCGCGGCGATACTGGCCCGGCGTCATGCCGGCGTGCGCGCGGAATTCGCGGATCAGGTGGGCCTGGTCGCTGAACCCGCCGTCCAGTGCGACGTTCGCCCACGCGCTGTCCCCGGCGGCGGCCGGCAACACCCGTGCGAAGCGGCACAGGCCCGCGTAGCACCGTGGCGTCATGCCCACGCCCTGGCGGAAAAGATCGGTGAAGCGCCGCGCGCTGTAGCCCGCCGAACGCGCGATGGCCGCAATCCGCGTGCCGGCCTCCACCTCGCCCAGTCGCGCCGCCACCTGCGGATGCAGGCCGCGGCAGGGGCGCAGGCGCGCCAGCAATTGCGCTTCCAGGAGTTCCACATGACGCTCGGGAGCCGCAGCGTGAATCCGCTCGCGCAACATCGCGGCGGCCGTGCCCCAGACGTCCTCCAGTGCGACATGGCGATCCGCCAGTTCATGCGGCGCGACCCCGAACAATGCGCGCAGCGCGCCGGGCCTGAACACCACGCCCAGCGAGCCGCCGCCGGAAGCCGCTTCCTTGCGATAGACCCGCGAATGCGGACCGGCAAGGATCAGGTCGCCAATGCACCGTGCGCCCGTTTCGCCATCCATCCATTTGCGCAGTGGCGTGCCATCCAGGCGCAGCGCGAGATGGGCGTGGCCATCGGGCAGCACCCATTCCCGGCGCGCCGTACCGGTTGCCGTGGCCGCCACATGCCAGTAGCCGACTATCCAGGGACGCAACGCGGGGGAGGGGGGCAGCAGGTGCACGATGGCGTTTCCTTGGCCGTGCTCAACCCTGCATGCCTGTTTCGTAGCCGGCGATTTCCTCTTCGGCCAGGACCTGCCGCAGTTGCGCCGCGGATGCCCGGCGCATCGGCTTCTCATCGACGCTCGACAAGGGCGCCTGGCGCACGGCGTCCTGCGGCAGCACGGTTACGTCGAAGCTGAGCTCCTCCGCGCTGAAAAGCCAGACCGGAGCATCCAGCCCGCGCTCGCGATCCAGGCGCAGCCGGCGTGTCCTGGACTCGCTGGGAATCCGATGTTCCTCGAGGAACCGGGACAGTGCGTCCGGATCATCGCTGTGGACATGCAATTGCACGGCGGCGTTGCTGTCCGAAGTGCCTTCCAGGACCGGTCCGACCAGCCGGGGGGAGAAGTCGTGGAAGAACTCCAGCGCGCGCAGGGCGGCTTCACGGCGGCGGCGCACGCCTTCGGCATGGGCCTCGCCGACGAACAGGCGCTGGTACTCGCGCAGGGCGTCCTCGATCTCGCGGTTGCGCGGCAACGACGCGTCGTCGTGGATGCCCAACCGGTTGGCGGCCTTGAGCTTGGCCTGGTGGAAGTCGCGGATGCCACCCTCGGCCATCAGCCTGGCGGCCTCATGGGCGAGGCGGTGACGGCGCTCGCGGATGCGGGTTTCGGCGTGCTGACGGGCATGGTGCATGATGAGCCTCCGCGTCGAAACTAGCGGCGACTGTACACCAAGGATTGTGAATGTAAATCGGTGGATCACCCGGGTGATCCACCGATGCGGGGGAAGCGTGGTCAGAAGATGTCGAAGGCTTCTTCGTCCGGGACCGCATCCTCGGGCCCGAAGTCGTCGAACTGCTCGATGCGCTCCAGGTCCTCGGCCTTGACCCACTCGGTCGCGCCGTTGGTGGTCACCTGGACCATGCCGGCGGGCGGATCGTTGGCGGCGATCGGCTTGTCCTTCAGCGCCACCCGCATGTAGTCGATCCAGATCGGCAGCGCCGCCTTGCCGCCGTATTCGCGATAACCCAGCGAACGGAAGTCGTCGCGGCCCACCCAGACGGTGGTGACATAGGTACCGCCGAAACCGGAGAACCAGGCATCGCGGTGATCATTGGTGGAACCGGTCTTGCCGCCCACGTCCTCGCGTCCGAGCGTCTTGGCCGCGGCGCCGGTGCCGCGCTGGACCACGTCACGCATCATCGAGACCAGTTGGTAGGCGGTGCGCTCGTCGATGGCGCGCGGCGCGGCGACGGTATCGCCGGCCTGCGCCGGCTTGACCGGCGGTGCGGCCGCGGTCGGCGGGGCCTTGGCCGGCGCGGGCTTGGGCGCGGCAGCCTGCTGGGGGCCGAAGTTGAAGCCGTCGACCACGTCGTTGGCGGGCACCGCGGCATTGCCGAGCGAAGTGCCGCTGCAACCACGGCAGGCGACCGCGGGCTTTTCCTTGAACAGCACGGCGCCGGCGCGATCCTTCACCTCGTCGATGAACCAGGGGGTCACCCGCGAACCGCCATTGGCGAAGACCGCATAGCCGCGCGCCACCGACATCGGGGTCAGCGAGGCCGTGCCCAGCGACATCGACAGGTTGGGCGGCAGCTCGGCCTCCTCGAAGCCGAACTGGCTGATGTACTTGCGCGCGAAGTCCACGCCGATGGCGTCGAGCAGGCGCACCGAGACCAGATTGCGTGACTGCACCAGCGCCTCGCGCAGGCGCATCGGGCCACGGAAGCCGCCGCCGTCATTCTGCGGGCGCCACATGTGGCCACGGCGGTCGCGGAACACGACCGGCGCGTCGAGCACGATCGAGGCGGGATTGAAACCCTTTTCGAACGCGGCGGCGTACAGGAACGGCTTGAAGCTCGAACCCGGCTGACGGCGCGCCTGGGTGGCGCGGTTGAACTTGTTGCCGGCGAAACTGTAGCCGCCGATCAGCGCCCGCAGCGCGCCGGTGTCCGCATCCAGCGACACCAGCGCCGCCTGCGCGCGCGGCACCTGGTCGACCACGTAGCTGCCTTCGGTCTTGCCGGCCTTCAGGCGGACCAGATCGCCACGCTTGAACAGCTTGCCGGGCGACTTGCCGGTCCATTGGCTGGCCGACGGCGGCAGCACCACCTCGCTGGCGTCGGACAGGACCACGCGGGCGCTGCCGTCCGCGGTGGTGGCGGCGACGATGGCCGGACGCATGCCGCCCTGCGGAGGCACCCCGTTCAACTGTGCGGCCAGGGCCTTGGCGTCCGCGTCGGCGGGCACGTCGAAATGCCGTTCCACCCCGTTCCAGCCGTGGCGGCGGTCGTACAGCTGCAGGCCCTCGCGCACCGCCTGATCGGCGGCCGCCTGCAGGTCGGCGTCGATGGTGGTGGTGACATGGTAGCCCTTGGTCAGGACGTCGCCGCCGAACCGGGCAATCATCTCCTGGCGGACCATTTCGGCCACGTACGGCGCGTAGACCTCGACCGGGCGCTCGTGCGGGGTCGCATGCATCGGTTCGGCCTTGGCCTCGGCCGCCTGCGCCGGGGTGATGTAACGGTCCTCCAGCATCCGGCTGATCACGTACACGCTGCGCTGGTGGTTGCGCACCGGGTTGCTGATCGGATTGCCACTGGAAGGGAATTTCAGCGCGCTGACCAGGGTCGCGGTTTCGGCCAGGGTCAGCTGGTCAAGCGTTTTTCCGTAGTAGTACTCGGCCGCCGCGGCCACGCCGTAGGAGCGGTTTCCGAAGAAGCTCTTGTTGAGGTAGAGCTCCAGGATCTCGTCCTTGGTCAGCATCTTCTCGATGCGCATCGCCAGCATCATCTCGACCAGCTTGCGCGTGTAGCTGTACTCGGAGCTGAGGAACCACTGGCGGGCGACCTGCTGGGTGATGGTGCTGCCACCGGCCACGCGGCCTTCCTTGCGGCTGACGATCTGCCAGACTGCCCGGCTGACGCCGGTCAGGTCGACGCCGTTGTGCTTGTAGAAGTCCGAGTCCTCGGCGGCGATGAAGGCCTGCTTGACCGGCTCGGGGACGTCCTTGATGGAGACCGGGTAGCGCCGGGTCTCGCCGAACAGGCCAATCAGCCGGCCGTCGCTCGCGTAGACGTAGAGGGGCTCCTGCAATTCGACGCTGCGCAGGGACTGGATGTCCGGAACCTTGGCCGAAACCACGTAATAGAGGACGCCGATGGCGGCCAGGCCGGCGAGGGTGAGGACCAGGCCGGCCAGCAGGGCCCAGCGCAGGAGACGGCGGAAACGGGGCATCCAGTGGGATCCGATTGCAGAATTCTCGGGGGCAGAGTATAGATGACGGCTGGGGTCGCCGCCGGCGATCCTAGGGGGAACAGTAACTTGTGTGACAACCTTCGTGAACCGTGACAAGCCGCACAGCCACGAAAACTGAAGTTGCCAAGCGTAAAAAGTTGGTTATTAATGTGGCGGTAGCAGTACCGCCCAGTGCCCGTCGGAAGGGGAAAGACCGTGGGGCTAATCCCAAGAAGCCAGGCGCCGCTGGTCGGCGTCGATATCAGTTCGACCGCGGTCAAGCTCTTGCAGCTTTCCCGCGTCGGTAACCGTTACCGCGTGGAGCACTACGCGGTCGAACCGCTGCCGCCCAATGCGGTGGTGGAGAAGAACATCGTCGAGGTCGAGGCCGTCGGCGAGGCCATCCGGCGCGCGGTGACGCGGGCGGGAACCAAGGTCAAGCACGCCGCCGCCGCGGTGGCGGGCTCGGCCGTCATCACCAAGATCATCCCGATGCCCGCCGATCTGGACGAGAGCGATCTCGAGGCCCAGGTCGAGCTGGAAGCGGTCAACTACATCCCGTATCCGATCGAGGAAGTGAACCTCGATTTCGAGGTGCTCGGCCCGATGCCGAACAACCCCGAAATGGTGCAGGTGCTGTTGGCGGCCTCGCGTTCGGAGAATGTCGAGCTGCGCCAGTCGGCGCTGGAACTCGGCGGGCTGACGGCCCGGGTGATGGACGTGGAGGCCTTCGCGGTCGAGAACGCCTTCGCCCTGATCGCCGACGACCTGCCGATTCCGCAGGACGGCGTGGTGGCATTGGTCGACATCGGCGCGACCATGACCACCCTCAACGTCCTGCGCCGTGGCCGCAGCCTGTACAGCCGCGAACAGGTGTTCGGCGGCAAGCAGCTCACCGACGAGGTGATGCGCCGCTACGGGCTCACCTACGAGGAAGCCGGCCTGGCCAAGCGCCAGGGCGGACTGCCGGAAAGCTACGAGGTCGAGGTGCTGGAGCCGTTCAAGGAAGCGACGGTGCAGCAAATCAGCCGCCTGCTGCAGTTCTTCTATGCCGGCAGCGAATTCAACCGGGTCGACCAGATCGTGCTGGCAGGCGGTTGCGCCGCGCTCCCGGGCCTGCCGGAGATGGTCGAGGAACAACTCGGCGTCCCCACCGTGGTGGCCAATCCGCTGGCGCAGATGACCCTCGGACCGCGCGTCCAGGCGCATGCGCTGGCCCAGGATGCTCCCGCGCTGATGATTGCCACCGGCCTGGCGCTGAGGAGCTTCGACTGATGGCAAGAATCAACCTACTTCCCTGGCGCGCCGAACGACGCGCCCAGCGGCAGCGTGATTTCTACGCCATGCTGGGTCTGGCCGCGCTGGCCGGTGTACTGCTGTCGTTTCTGCTCTGGTTCCATTACGACCGCCAGATCAGCGGCCAGATGGTGCG
>NZ_JANJUE010000366.1 GCF_024710765.1 Pseudoxanthomonas sp. | reverse complement strand
AGCGCAGCCAGGTACAGGCTGCGCTCGCCCATGGATTCATCGGGCGGCACCGTCTTGACGACATCGGCTGGCGCAGCCGTCTGCAACCACTTGAGGGCATGCACCACGCCATAAGCCAGCGCCTGCGCCTCGACCGGGCGCTTCTGAAGGAAGGACACGGGCGCTACCAGACAGCTTCCGGGCATGGTGCCGCCAAACAGCGCGTGTGCGCCGGCCAGGCTGCGGGCGTCGCTGACCACGCGCACTTCGCCTCGGCGCTCCAGCCGGGACATCACCGGATCGGCATGGCACAGCGCCTGTACCTGTCCTGAGCGCAGCGCCGCCATGGCCTGCGTGCCGTCCCCCACAGGCACAAAACGGACGTCGTCCGTGGGGACACCGGCCTGCGCCAGCGCCATGCAGGCCATGGCATGCGCCATGGACCCCAACGAGCAGACCCCGATCGTGCGCCGCCGCAAATCTGCAGGCGAGCGGTATTGCGGCAAGGCCTTGACCGATACCGCCAGCACCAGCTGCGGAGCCCGCGCCTGCAGCACCAGCGAACGCACGGCGGCGCGGCCATCGTGCGCCAGCAAGGTCTGCTCGAACCCCATGGCACCGACATCGGCCACCCCCTCCTGCACGGCCCGCAGGGCCTGTGCATCGTCGGCATAGTCGAGCCAGGTGATGTCTGCCCCCTCGGCACGAAAGAATTCGAGCCGGGTGGCCACGCTCAGGGGAAGGTGCCGGAACGCGTACGCTGCCCGCCCGCCCACAGCCACCCGCACGCGGGTTGAAGACGCACTGGCGCGGGCAACCCGGCCGGGCGCAAGCCCCGCCATGGTGATGGCAGACAGCGCGCCCAGAACACGGCGACGGGAAGACAGGGAATCCACGGTGAATGTTTCAGAATTGATGCAGCGCAGCAATTCTGCGCCAAACCCGCATTGAGCGCATCAGGGTGAGCCCGTGCGGGTTTCTACGGACCCGCCACGACGCCCCCGGGCTCGGCCCTCACCGGTAGCCGAGAAAGAAGATGCCGATGTTGGTGAACAAGGCCGCGCCCCAGAAAACACTGCGGGCCGTGGGCATGTCCGAGACGTACATCATGATGTAGAACAGCCGCAGCAGTACATACAGCATGGCCAGCAGATCCAGCGCCGTCTGGCCCGCGCCTAATTGGTGCGCCACGACGACCGCACCGATGAAGAACGGCAAGGCCTCGAAGCTGTTGGCCTGCGCCGCATTGGCGCGCGCCGCAGCCCCCGTTTGCTGGGCAAGCCAGGCACGCGGATTGTGGTTGTCGTAGCCCCCCTCCGATCGCTTCTTGCCCATGCCCGCACGTTTGGCAATGAGGGAGCACAGCAGGGGGAGCAGCGCCGCCACGAAGACGCACCAGTAGGCAACCGTGAAGTGGGCCATGTGAGGGGTGTTCATTTTTAGATAAAAATAGCTTCCAGCGCCCTATTTTAAAGCGCTGACAGCTATTGATTTGGGAGTATTTTCTAGCGCCGGTCCGCAAGCGCGTGGGCAATGGTGCCCAGGTCCACATACTCCAGCTCGCTGCCCACAGGCACACCACGCGCCAGCCGCGTGACCTGCAGCCCCCGCGCCTTGAGCGCCTCGCC